>NZ_DAMCTA010000002.1:0-367572 GCF_032114135.1 Sphingomonas sp. | reverse complement strand
ATTCCTGCCCACGCTTGAGCACTACGCCGCTTTCATTGACCAGCGCCCACATGCCCTGGCGATTGCGCAGGCTCGGCCGCTTCTCGATCCGGTATTCGGGCCGCTCGGCGGCGCGGCGGAAGGCGGCGAAGACGGCAAAATCCTTTTCGAACTGCATTGCATAATCGCGCCAGTGCCCGGCAGCGACCATCCGCCCGTAGAGATCGAGGATCCGGTTGAGTTCGAGGCGATCGAAGCCGACCTGCTCGGGGCGCGCGAGGGGCAGCGGCGTGACGGTTCCCATCAGGCCCGGTCGCGCCGTTCGGCCTCGGCCTCGCGCTCGGCGATCATCGCGTCGAGCCGCTTGCGCAGCGTGTCCAGTTCGCAGCGCATCAGCTCGAGCTTCTGGCTGGAGGGATCGAACACGTCGCTGCACGGGGTGCCATAGGGCACGAAGTCCTTTTGCCAGGTCACCGCCTCGACCAGCGTTGGCTTGGCGGGGATGCCCACCATCACCGCGCCGGGCGCCACGTCCTTGGTGACGACGGCATTGGCACCGATCCGCGCGCGCTCGCCCACCGTGATCGGCCCCAGCACCTGCGCGCCCGAGCCGATGATCACCCCGTCGAGCAGGGTCGGGTGGCGCTTGCCGCCCACGCCATTGTCGGGGCTCGTGCCGCCCAGCGTCACGCACTGGTAGATGGTGACGTTGTCGCCGATGATCGCGGTCTCGCCGATCACCACGAAGCCATGGTCGATGAAGAAGTTATGCCCGATCGTCGCACCCGGATGGATGTCGATCGCGGTCATCCAGCGCGACCAGTGATTGACCAGCCGCGCGAGGAAGAAGAAGCGGCGGCGGAACAGCGCATGCGCGATGCGGTGATACCCAAGCGCCCACACGCCCGGGTACAGCAGGATTTCCAGCCGGCTGCGTGGCGCGGGATCGCGCGCATGAATCGAATCGAGATAGCGCTTGAGACGCTGGTACATGGCCGGACCCCTTTGCAGCAGGCAAAATAGGGCAGCATACCGGCAATTTCCAGCATCCCCCGATGTCATGCCTGTCCCGGCCATACACTATCGGGCTTGTAGGATTTCACGGAAGCCGCCATCTCGGGGGGCCGACCCGCCGCAACAGGGGCATGGATGTTCGCCGGAATCACGCTCGCCGAAATGCTGCCCTATGTTGCCGTCGGTTTCGCCGCCCAGTTGGTGGACGGTGCGCTCGGCATGGCATTCGGGGTGATTTCGAGTACGTTGCTGGTGAGCGTCCTCGGCATCGCGCCCGCTACCGCCTCGGCCGGCGTGCACCTGGTCGAGACGATGACCACCGGGGTATCGGGGCTGAGCCATGTCCTTCATCGCAACGTCAACTGGCGGCTGTTCGCGCGGCTGCTGATCCCCGGCATCCTCGGCGGCGTGCTCGGTGCCTATGTGCTGACCACGCTCGATGCCTCGGTAACCCGGCCGTTCGTTATGGCGTATCTTTCTGCGATCGGCCTGTATCTGCTGTTCCGCGCGATCCGCTTCGCCCCGCACCATCGCGAGCCGAAGATCGTCGAGCCGCTGGGGCTCGCCGGCGGTTTCCTCGATGCGGCGGGCGGCGGCGGCTGGGGACCGGTGGTGACGAGCAACCTGCTTGTCCAAGGCGCGCAGCCCCGCACGACGATCGGCACGGTCAACACCACCGAATTCTTCCTGACGCTGACGATCTCGGCCACCTTCCTGTTCCACATCGGCGCGCAGGGGTTCACGCCCGATTTCTGGCACCCGGTGCTGGGGCTGCTGATCGGCGGCGTGGTCGCCGCGCCTTTCGGCGCGATCTTCGCCAAGCGCATGCCGGTGCGGTTGCTGCTCAGCTTGGTCGGCGTGGTGCTGACGGCCACCAGCGCCTTCAGTCTGTACCGCGCGCTCGCCTGAGCGCATTGCTGCGGCGCAACGCGTGCAAAGCCTGTCGCCGCATGGTAGCGCCGGAAGCCCACCCCCGCCGCGACAAGAGGTCAAACCTTCGTGAGTCTACCGGTCGACGCCTTCACGCTGAGCTTCCTCTTCTTCTACCTCGTGTCTCTCGCCGCTGCGGTCATGGTAGGCGGCGCGCTGCGGCGCGGCGGCTTCCCGGTTCCCAAGGGCCCCCGATTCGGCAATATCGATGGGCTGCGCGGCTTTCTGGCACTGTCGGTGCTGAGCCATCATTTCTGGATCTGGACGCATGTGATCGTGTTCGGGCGGCCGTGGTCGGAGGCCGACCTGCCGTTCGTCAACCAGCTCGGCGCCGGCGCGGTGGCGCTGTTCTTCATGATCACCGGACTGGTCTTCTATCCGACGGCGTTGAAGGGAATTGGCAACGTCTTCTGGCCGAAAGTCTATATCGGCCGTTTCTTCCGCATCGTGCCGCTGGTTGCGGCATCGTTCCTGCTGATCTCCCTGATAATCATGCTGCGTACCGGTGCGCGACCAGACGCCAGTTACCTCCGCGTAGCAGTGGAATGGATCAGCGCGCATCGCCAGGTGCCGATCATGGGCTATGCCGACAGCGGACTGATGAACGCGCTCGTTCTCTGGTCGCTGTGGCAGGAATGGCTGTTTTATCTGCTCCTCCTTCCCGGCGTGGCGCTGGGCTTGCACGTCGCCAAGCGGATCAAGCTGCCGAGCTGGACGGTTCCCGTCCTCGTCCTCGCAACGGGCTTGCTCGCACATCTATTTGGTTTCGGCGGCCACATCTTCTCCTTCTGGCCGCTGTTCGCGGCGGGCATGCTGGCCTATGAATGCTGCGCGCGCGATGCGATCCGGCGCTGGTTGGCCTCGCCCACCGCGGCAATCCTTGCCACGCTCGGCATGATCCCCGCGGTACTGCTGTTCGACCATGCGCTCACCCCCGCCTTCGTGCCTTTCGCCTTCTTCTTCTGCTGCGTCGCAGCCGGTAACCGGTTCGGCGGCATCTTCTCGCTGCCCGGCGCGGCAGTCGTCGGCGAGATTTCGTTCGGCATCTATCTGCTGCACGGCATCCTGCTCAACGTGCTGTTTGTCGACGCGGCGCCGATCATACAACGCATCCCACTGGTGGCGTTGCCGTTGCTGATCCCCGCGTTGGCGGTGCTGATCGTGTTGATCACCGCAGCGACCTATCTGCTGATCGAGCGACCCGCATGGCGTTTCGGCAAGCGGCTCGGCGAGCGCCTCCGCCCCAATATCATCGATACCGGCACCGTGGCCGCGGAATCCACCCGCACGCCGACACGCCGCTAAGTAGCGCCGCGTTGCAGCCACAACGCGGCGTTTGTCCTGGTCGTGGCCGACTCGGCGCCGGCCGCCGCCAATGCTTTATGATCTGCGCGACCGATAAATATCGGCCTATTGAGTGATCCACTCGATCACCCCAAGCGGGTCTTCCAATTTCACAGCACGGGTCGGCCCGCCTATATCCGGCTTCGCAACAGCAACCCCCGTTCTGGAGGAATAACACTCATGGCTCTTATCGGCAGCACCATCAAGCCGTTCACCGCACAGGCCTATAAGGAAGGCAAGTTCGTCGAAGTCACCGACGCCGACGTGAAGGGCAAGTGGGCGGTCTTCTTCTTCTACCCGGCGGACTTCACCTTCGTGTGCCCGACCGAACTGGAAGACCTGGCCGATATCTACCCGACCCTGCAGGGCATGGGCGTCGAAGTCTACTCAGTGTCGACCGACACGCACTTCAGCCACAAGGCGTGGCACGACACCTCGCCCGCGATCGGCAAGATCAACTATTACATGCTCGGCGACCAGAACCACACCATCTCGAACAACTTCGACGTTCTGCGTGCGGGCCAGGGCCTGGCCGACCGCGGCACCTTCGTGGTCGATCCGGATGGCGTGATCCAGATCATGGAAGTCACTTCGGAAGGCGTCGGCCGTAACGCCCAGGAACTGCTCCGCAAGATCAAGGCCGCGCAGTATGTCGCCGCCCACCCGGGCGAAGTCTGCCCCGCCAAGTGGGAAGAAGGCGCCGAGACCCTCGCGCCGTCACTCGACCTGGTCGGCAAGATCTAAGACCCGATCCTCTTCGGAGGGTCCAAGAGTACGGCGCCCGCCCCTGCCCCCCCTTGCGGGCGCCGGTTGCGACCCGGAGCGGATCCCCCCTCCGCTCCGGGTCGTTTTAGTAGAAGATACAGGAGTTTTCCCATGCTCGACGCCAATCTGACGCAGCAGCTCAAGGGCTATCTCGTGAACATCCGCGAGCCGATCGAGCTCGTTGCCAGCCTGGGCGACGACGCGAAGTCGCGCGAGCTGGGCGAGCTGCTGGCGGCCATCGCCGCGCTTTCCGACAAGATCGACCTCGTCCATGCCGACGACAAGCGCAAGCCCAGCTTCATGATTCGCCGCAAGGGCACCGATATCGGCGTGCGCTTCGCCGGCATCCCGATGGGGCATGAGTTCACCAGCCTCGTGCTCGCGCTGCTCCAGGTCGGCGGCCACCCGAGCAAGGCGGCGCAGGAGCTGATCGAGCAGGTCCGCAACATCGACGGCGACTTCACCTTCGAAACCTATTTCTCGCTGTCGTGCCAGAACTGCCCGGACGTGGTGCAGGCGCTGAACCTGATGGCGGTGCTCAACCCGAACATCCGCCACACCGCGATCGACGGCGCGCTGTTCAAGGAAGAGGTCGAGGGCCGCAAGGTCATGGCCGTGCCGACCGTGTACCTGAACGGCGAGCCCTTCGCCTCGGGCCGGATGGACCTGGAGCAGATCGTCGCCAAGATCGACACCGGCGCCGAAGCGCGCGCGGCCGAGAAGATCAAGCAGAAGGACCCGTTCGAGGTGCTGATCATCGGCGGCGGCCCTGCTGGTGCAGCCGCGGCGATCTACACCGCGCGCAAGGGCATCCGCGTCGGCGTCGCCGCCGAGCGTTTCGGCGGCCAGGTGCTCGACACCATGGGCATCGAGAACTTCATCTCGGTCTCGCACACCGAAGGACCGAAGCTGGTCACGCAGCTCGAGCAGCATGTGAAGGACTATGACGTCGACGTCATGAACCTGCAGCGCGCCGAGAAGCTGATCCCGGCCAAGCGCGAGGGCGGTCTGCACGAAGTGGTGCTGGCCAACGGCGCGAGCCTGAAGGCGAAGGCCGTCATCCTCTCCACCGGCGCACGCTGGCGGCAGATGAACGTGCCCGGCGAGGACGAATACAAGAACAAGGGCGTGGCCTATTGCCCGCACTGCGACGGCCCGCTGTTCAAGGGCAAGCGCGTCGCGGTGATCGGCGGCGGCAATTCTGGTGTCGAGGCTGCGATCGATCTGGCCGGCATCGTCGCGCATGTCACGCTGATCGAGTATGACAGTCAGCTTCGCGCAGACGCGGTGCTGCAGCGCAAGCTCGCCAGCCTGCCCAACGTGAAGATCCTCACCTCGGCGATGACCACCAAGGTCAATGGCGACGGCGAGAAGGTCTCCGGCCTCAGCTACAAGGACCGCAATAGCGGCGCCGAGCATGACATCGCGCTGGAAGGCATCTTCGTCCAGATCGGCCTGGTGCCCAACACCGAATGGCTGAAGGACGCAGTCGCGCTCACCCAGCGCGGCGAGATCGAGATCGACGCGCGCGGCGAGACCAGCCAGCCCGGCATCTTCGCGGCGGGCGACTGCACCACCGTGCCGTACAAGCAGATCGTGATCGCGATGGGCGCGGGTTCGACCGCGGCGCTCTCGGCCTTCGATTACATGATCCGCCTGCCGGAAGAAGAACTTCAGGCTGTTGCCGCCTGAGCCCCTGCGCTCCCCCGCCCGCCCAGCGCGGTCGGGGGAGCGGCTATTCGCTTCCCATGTTCGACAAAGCCACTATATATCCCCTCGATAATCGAGAGAGGCGATCAGTGGCGCAAACCTACCTCCCCACCCTCAAGCAGCTGCAATATCTAGTTGCACTCAATGACGTGGGCCATTTCGGCCGGGCGGCGGAGGCATGCTTCGTTACCCAGTCAACTCTCTCCGCCGGCATTCGCGAGCTGGAGACGCTGATCGGCGTGGTGCTGGTCGAGCGCACCCGGCGCGTGGTACGCTTCACGCCGCTGGGCGAGCGGATCGTCGAGAAGGCCCGCCGCGTGCTGCGCGAGGCGGATGAGCTGGGCGACCTCGCCCGCGCTGCCGGCCGTCCGCTCTCGGGCGAGATGCGCATGAGCGTCATCCCCACCATCGCGCCCTTCCTGCTGCCGCGCATCCTCCCGCGTCTCCGCGAACAATATCCCGACCTCAAGCTCTTTTTGCGCGAGGAGACCAGCGGCCAGGCCTGCGAGGCGCTGAGCCATGGTCGCACCGATTGCGTGCTGCTGGCCCTGCCCTTCTCCTGCGGCGACGTGGAAAGCGCGCGGCTGTTCGACGACCGGTTGTTCGTCGCCTTCCGCGACGGCGAGATGGACCCGACGCCCGCGATCCATCCCGATGCGATCGACGAGACGCGGCTGCTGATGCTGGAAGACGGGCATTGCCTGAAGGACCATGCGCTCGCCGCGTGCAACCGGCCGGAGATGCGCGCCGAGGCGACGATGCTCGGCACCTCGCTCCACACCATGGTGCAGATGGTCGACAACGGCCTGGGCGTGACGATGCTGCCCGAGATGGCGGTGGATGCGGGCATCCTGGAGCACACTTCCGTCAAGGCGCGCCCGCTGGATTCCGTCAATGCCTCACGCAACATCGCGCTGGTCTGGCGCAAGGCGTCCCCGCGCGAGCGCGATTTCCGACTGCTCGCCGACGTGCTGACCGCGGCGCGAGATTAAGCGAAGGCTGAGCTCGCCAGAATAGCTTTTCCGGTACTCAACGATCGACGACGTGGATGCGGCTCTCGCCAAAGCTGCACGCCGCTGATGAATACGTTCCAATAAGCCTTCGCGGGTCACAAGGACATACTCCTCGTCCGGCGTCGCAAAGGCGCGCTGCACCTCGGCTTTGAGCGTGTTGAACATCCTTCGCTCCACTTGCTCCTTGTCGCGACGGATCAGGTGGCGAGTATATTCGCTGGCGTTTTCGAACAGCCCGTCCTTGCCCACATTGCGTGCAACGAAGTCGCGGAGCGGCCCAGTGATGCGAATCCTGAGAGTCGTCGACGCCTTCATGACTGCACATATATCACGCGAAGCCCTGTACAGCTACGCCCAGCCCGCGGCAGCCTCCGCATCGGTGGCGCGGGGTTCCACCCAGCGGGTGCCACCGGCCAGCCATTCGCGCTTCCAGAAGGGCGCGTCGGTCTTGAGCCGGTCGATCAGATAGGCGCAGGCCTCCAGCGCCTCGCGCCGGTGCGCCGCCGCTGTGCCGACGAACACGATGCGCTCGCCCGCGGTCATCCGGCCGACACGATGGATGATGGTGACGCCGAGCAGGTTCCAGCGGTCGATCGCCGCCTCGGCCAGCGCGCACAGCGCCGCCTCGGTCATGCCGGGATAATGTTCCAGCTCCAGCGCCTCGACGCCATCGTCGGTGCGCACCACGCCGGTGAAAGTGGCGACGCCGCCGGCACCGCGTTCCTCCAGCGCCGCAACCTCGACGCCCAGTTCGATCGGCGCCGCTTTGACCGAGACGCGGATCATCCTCCCGTCACCGGCGGGAAGATCGCGACTTCGCGCGCATTGCCCAGCAGCGCATCGAGTTGCACGAAGGTCTGGTCGATCGCGGCGCGCAACCGGGCAGGCTCGGCGAAGGCGGCGGCATGGCCGTCGCTTCGCTGCGAAAGCCAGTCGATCAGGTCGGCGACGTTGCGCACCGCCTCGGGCGGATCGACCCGCTCCTCGCCGGTCCCCACCGCTTCGCGCACCCAAGCGAAATAGAGCATCGAAATGGCCATCAGCTGTCCATGTGGCTCAGGCCGACGCGGAGATAGTCCCAGCCGGTGATCGCGGTCAGCAGCGCGGCGCCCCACAGGGTGGTGATCCCCACAACCAGCACCCAGCCCCAACTCGGCACCGCGCCGGAAAGGATCAGCGCACCTAGGGACACCAGCTGCAGCGTCGTTTTCCACTTGGCGAGGCGGGAGACCGGCACCGAGACCTGGATGCCGCCGAGAAACTCGCGCAGGCCCGAGACCGCGATCTCGCGCAACAGGATGACCAGCGCGGCGATGACGTGCCAGTCGGCGATGACGCCCTTGCCCACCAGGATCAGGATCACCGCGGCGACCATGATCTTGTCGGCGATCGGATCGAGGAACACGCCGAGCTTGGACACCGTGCCCTGCGCGCGCGCCAGATAGCCGTCGAAATAATCGGTGATGCCCATCAGGCAGTAGAGCGCGAAGGCGATCGCATATCCCGGCGCCCAGAGCGGCCACCACAGGAATCCCACTAACAGCGGCACCATGAAGATGCGCGACAGGGTGAGAATGTTCGGCAACGTCAGCATCGGCAAAGCCCTAGCACCGGCATCGGCGCAGCGGGAGGGCCAAAGGCGGGCGCGGTCAGAAGAATTCGTCGAGCCGGAGGTGGAAGTCGAGCTTTGCCGGATCGAGCGCGATCCCATAGGCTTGGAGCATTGCCCCGGCCGACTCCTCGCCGAATTCCGCCAAGCTGTGCCAGAGAATCGCGAGATCCTGCCAGCGATCGGCGATCCCCACCCGTCCCAGATCGATGCAACCCACAACATTCGCGTTCACTACCAGCAGATTATCGAGCGAGAAGTCGCCGTGCGTGACTACCCGTTCGAAGGCGACGGGCATGGCCGCGCCCATCTCGCCCCATACGTCTTGCGCGGACATACCCCGGCGTGCGTCGTCGAACTCGTCTTCCTCGACCAGCCCGGCGTCCATCCGATCCTTCGCCGCCGCCAGCCGCAACGCGTGATCGGCACTGAACGGGCAGCGAGCGACCGGGATCGCGTGCAGCCGACGTAGAAACCGTGCCAGCGATCCGGCCAGCGCCGGGGCGGCGGCGGGATGCTCTTCGAGCAGCTGATAGGCAGTACGCCCGGGCAGCCGACCGGTCAGCATCCAGCCCCCATCGCCCTCCAGCCCGAAGCCGTGCAGCGGCGGCACCGGCAGATATGCCGCCAGCCAGCGCAGCCGCGCCATCTCGTCGACGAGATCGGACAGCGTCTCCGCTCCCGCCATTTTCAGATAGAGATCATCTTCCCCCGCGCGTGCGAGCCGGTAGACCGCGCAGCCGGACTGGCCTACGCGATCGCGAAACCAGGTCCGCCCCGCGACCAGCGCCGCCAGACCTGCTGGCACCGCTACCGGATCGATCGCCACTTCCCTGTCCATGTCCCCTGCCCGTCCCCCACCATACCGATTAATCGATTGAAGCCGCGCCCGCCCCCCGGTATGCCGCCCCTTCACCATGCGGAAGACCGCAGCAGGGGAGCTTTTATCGAATGATCGGTGCGCTCGGGCTCATGAAGGAGCGCCGGTTCCTGCCCCTTTTCATCACGCAGTTCCTGGGAGCGTTCAACGACAACCTCTTCAAGAACGCGATGATCTTCTTCGCGACCTACCAGATTTTCAACTCGGTGGAACAGGAGACGCAGTTCAGCGCGATCGCCACCGGCATCTTCATCCTGCCCTTCTTCCTCTTCTCCGCGCTGGCGGGCCAGCTCGCCGATACGCATGACAAGGCGAAGATCATGCGGATCATCAAGGCGGCCGAAGTCGGCATCATGCTGATCGGCGCCGCGGGCATCTTCCTCAAGAGCCTGCCGCTGATGCTCGTCGCACTGGTCGGCATGGGCGTGCACTCCACCTTTTTCGGGCCGATCAAATATGCGGTCCTGCCGCAGCATCTGGCCGAAGACGACGTGCTGGGCGGCACCGGGATGATCGAGGCCGGCACCTATGTGGCGATCCTGTTCGGCACCATTGCCGGTGGTCTGATCAGTGCCCATGCCGCCGCCTTCGCGGTGATCGGGGTGGCGGTCGTCGGCTGGATCGCCTCGCTGCAGATCCCGCCCGCCCCGCCGCTGACGCATCTGGAGATTGATCTCAACATCTTCCGCGCCTCGGCCCGGCTGATCAACGCTACCATGCATATCCGCCGGCTGTTCCTCGCGATCGTCTCGATCAGCGTGTTCTGGTCGATCGCGGCTGTGCTCGGCGTGCTGTTCCCGCCGCTGGTCAAGAACGTGTTCCACGCCCAGAAGGACGTGGCCAGCGTGTTCCTCGGCATCTTCTCGATCGGAATCGCGATCGGATCGGTGATCATCAACAAGCTGCTCAAGGGCAATGTCTCGGCGCGCTATTGCGTACCCTCGGTGCTGGCGATGACGGTGTTCGTGATCGATTTCCACTTCACCGCCCGGTACTGGCCGGTTCACGAAGGCCCGCTGCTCAAGACGATGGACTTCGTCCAGATGCCGGCCGCCTGGCATGCGCTGGGGGATCTGATCATGATCGCCACGACCGGCGGCATGTTCGTGGTGCCGCTCTACGCCTTCCTGACGACCACCGTCGAAAAGTCGCAGACCGCGCGGACGGTGGCGGCGAACAACGTGGTCAATTCGGGTGCGATGGTGCTGGGCTCGGTGGGCATTTTCGGCTTTACCCGCATCCCAGGCGTCAATGTCGAGGATGCGCTGTGGGTGGTGGCGGTGCTGGCGCTCGCATCGGCCTGGTGCGCGCGCAAGCTGCACAAGGAAGGCGACGTGCCCCGCCGCGGTGACGCGCCCGCGGCCTGAGCGGGCGTTACAGCAGGAAGGTATAGAAGCAGACGAAGAAGGCGGTGAAGCTCAACGCGAAGAGCTTCACTTCACCGTCCTCGCTCGCCTTGCGCTGGCGCGCGATCACCTGCCGCACATGGCGGCGGAACGGATGGCGGCGGGGGCCGCGTAGGGCGAACGGCTGCTGCATGGCACGAGGTTAACGCGCCGTTTACGATTTCGGCCAGCAGCAACCATGGTTAACGCCGTCCCGCGCCGGGATGCCCGCGGGGCTCAGGCGGACGCCGCCTCCAGAATAACCTTGGCCACGGCTTCCGGCTGCGACAGCAGCGACAGATGGCCCGCAGCGAGTTCGGTCGTCCGGGCGTGCATGCGTGCGGCGAATTCGCGCTCCAGCGCGACGCTCACCACCCGATCCTCGGTCGAAACGATGTACCAGCTCGGCACCTTCTCCCATGCGGCCTCGCTGATCACATCGGCAAAGGTGCTGGCGGGCAGCGGCGGCTGAACGACTGCAAGGACACGCGCCTCGGCTTCGGGCAGGTCGTTGGCAACGTCCTCCACCCAGCCGCGGGTACTGAGGGTGAGGTTACCCTTGCCGTCGTCGTGAATGTTGCCAAGCGCCGGCGGGTTTGGATATTTTCCGACCAGCGGCCCCAACGCCTCGCCCGCCGCGGGCGCGAAAGCGGCGACATAGACCAGCGCCTTCACCTTGGGGTCGGTGCCTGCTTCCGTGATTACCGCCCCGCCCCAGCTATGCCCGACGAGCACCACCGGGCCGTCGACGCCATCGAGTATCTGACGGGTCGCCGCGACATCCCCGGCGAGCGACTGGGTGGGGTTCTGCACGGCGACCACCGCGTGTCAGGCATCGAGCAGGATCGGAATCACGCGCTGCCAGCTGGATCCGTCGGCCCAGGCGCCGTGGACGAGGACGATGGTAGGAGCAGAAGAGGTGGTCATGCGGATGCCCTCCAGGAAGGATGATGGACCTTCCTTCTAAGGGTCGGGAAGCATGACGGATTGTCGGTTCCGTCCATTTCTTGGCGGTTACGGCCGCACACTCGGTTCGTCGCGTTCGCGTTACAACCTGGGAACAAAGCGCCGCGTCGTCGATTTCCGCTGCCAACGCTTTTCTGCGAACGAATTTTCGACTGTACCAACGTAAAAGGGTAATGATGATGAAGAAGATGCTCGTGCTCGGCGCCGCTGCCGGCCTGATCGCCCTCTCGGCGTGCAACAACACCCCGCGGGAGCAGGCTGCCGACAACATCGAAGCGAACGCCGAAGCGCGCGCCGACAACATCGAGTCGATGGCCAGCAACGCCACCACCGATGCGGCGCAGGACAATCTGCAGAACCAGGCCGATGCCGTGCGCGCCGAAGGCGACGCCAAGGCCAAGGACATGCGCACCCACGACGCAGACACCAACCTGCACAACGGGATGTAATTCCGGAAATTTCCGGTCCGGGTTCCCGCCGTCCCCACGCAGGCGGCGGGCCCTAGAGAAGGGCGCTCGCGATCGCGGGCGCCCTTTTGCTTTTCCGCGTTTTGCTCCACTTCGATTACAATCGATTGTTGCCGCCCTCCCGAAAACGCTTCATAAAGACGCGATAAAACAGACGGGCCGGGGAGAGGCGCGACGATGAACCCTGCTAGCGCGAAGCCGCGTCTTTCGCTGTGGCGCATTCTGGAAATGAATTTGGGCTTTCTGGGCCTGCAGTTCAGTTTCGGGCTGCAGCAGGGGAATATGGCACCGATCTATTCCTATCTCGGCGCCTCCGAAGCCTCGCTCCCGCTGCTCCAGCTAGCCGGCCCGATGACCGGGCTGCTCGTCCAGCCGCTGATTGGTGTAATGAGCGACCGTACCGACAGCCGCTGGGGACGCCGCACGCCCTATTTCCTCGCTGGCGCGGTGCTGTGCTCGGCTGGACTGTTCTGGATGCCGCTCAGCAGTTCGATCGTGATGGCGGTGTCGCTGCTCTGGCTGCTCGATGCCGGCAACAACATCACGATGGAGCCGTATCGCGCCTATGTGTCCGACCGGCTGGACCCAAGCCAGCACGGACTCGGCTTCCTCACCCAGAGCGCATTCACCGGCCTGGCCCAGATGCTCGCCTTCCTCACCCCTTCGCTGCTCGTCTGGGCGGGGATGAGTCAGGACTGGGTGGATGCGCACCACATCCCCTATACGGCGCGAGTCGCGTTCATGGTGGGTGCGGTGCTCGCGCTGGGCACGATCCTCTGGTCGGTGCTGCGTGTCCCCGAACTACCGCTGACCCGGGAGGAGCGCGCGCATATCGCCGCCCAGCCCAAGTCGCTGGCGGCAACGCTCGCGGAGATCGGCGGGGCGATCCGTGACATGCCGCTGGCGATGCGCAAGCTCGCGCTGATGAGCCTGTTCCAATGGTACGCGATGATGGCCTATTGGACCTATGTCATCCTCGCCGTCGCGCGATCGGTCTATGGCACGGCGGACTCGACCGCGCCGGGCTTTCGTGCCGCGGTTCTGACCAATGGCGAGATCGCCGCCTTCTACAACGCCGTCGCCTTTGTCGCCGCCTTTGCGATGGTGCCGATCGCGCGCCGGATCGGCGCGGCGCGGCTGCACGCTGCGTGCCTGGTCTGCGCCGGGATCGGCATGCTCTGGCTGCCGCAGGTGCAGGACAAGGCGCTGCTGTTCGTCCCTGCGATCGGCCTGGGGCTCGGCTGGGCGAGCATGATGGGCAATCCCTACGTGATCCTTGCCGGATCGATTCCACCCGCGCGGACGGGAGTCTATATGGGCATTTTCAACATGATGATCGTCATTCCGATGTTGCTGTTCTCGATCACCCTGCCCTTCCTCTACGGGCCGCTGCTGGGCGGCGACGCACGCAATGTACTGCGGCTGTGCGGGCTGCTGCTGTTCTGCGCCGCGCTCGCCGTGTGGACCGTACGCGAGCGCAAGACCGCATGAACGCCACCGCGGAATGGACGCGCGCTGCAGTCGCCGGAATCGCCACGCAGACCGGCGCGGCGTTGCCATTGCTTCGGCCCGGAGCATGGTCGCCGGTGGCCGGCCTGGACTATTGGGATATGTGGCCCATCGCGGATGCCGATGGCCGCACCGTGCTGCGGGGCGGCCGAAGCTGGTGGTTCTTCCTCGCGGCACCCAGGCTCGACGACCCAGAAGGCCGGCATGACATCGCGCGGATTCGCCTGACCAGCATCGGGGGCGACGGCGTGTGGCGCGACCATGGCGATGCGTTTCCCGACGGCTTCACCCCGGGGTCGCGCGAATGGTCGGGATCTGCGGTGCTCGAGGCGGACGGCGTCACGATGTCGCACTATTTCACCGCCGCCGGCCGGCGCGGCGCGGCGACGACGTTCGAGCAGCGACTGTTCGTCAGCCGCGGCCGTTTTGTTGTCGACGGGGAAACGCCACACCTCGGCTACTGGGGCGTTCCCGAGGAAATCGTCGCGGCCGATGGCGGGCTGTACACGGTGGCGAACGAGACGGTTGCGCCACCGCACGGCATCCAGGGCTTCCGCGATCCGAGCTATTTCCGCGATCCGGCCGACGGAGCCGAGTATGTCCTTTTCACCGCTAATGCGGCGTGGAGCGATGCGCCCGTCAATGGCGTGATCGGACTCGCGCGATTCCGTGATGGCGGATGGCGGCTATCCCCCCCGCTCGTCTCCGCGATCGGCGTCAACAGCGAGTTGGAGCGCCCGCACATCGTGCTACGGGACGAATTATATTATCTGTTCTGGAGCACGCAGGGCCGACGCTTCGCCGACGGCATCACCGCGCCTACCGGGCTTTACGCGATGGTGGCCGACCGCATGGCCGGGCCCTGGCGGCCGGTCAACGGCACCGGCCTCGTCGCGGCGAACCCGCCCGAGGCGCCGGTACAAGCCTATTGCTGGTGGGTCACGGACGACGGTTATGTGCTGAGCTTCCGCGACTATCCCGGTATCGCGCCGGAACGGCTGGAGACGCTGGCCGACGTGGGCGAACGCCGCCGCGCCTTTGGCGGCGCGCCGGCACCCTTCTTCCTACTGGCGTTCGACGGCGATCGCATCACGCTGTCGACCTAGGCCGAGTCGCGTACCACCAGTTCGGGCGCCATCACCAGCGACGGCGCGTCTTGACCGGCGATACGCGCGAATAGTCGCTCAACCATCGCGCGGGCGCCGCGGGCGATATCCTGCCGCACCGTGGTCAGGCGCGGCACCGTCTGCAGGCCGAGCGGCAGGTCGTCGTAACCGATCACCGGCACGTCGCTTGGGACCGCCATGCCTTGGTCGGCGAGCACCCGCAGCGTCGTCATCGCGATCATGTCGGATACCGTGGCGATGCCATCGATGCGATCGAGGTGCCGGGTGAGGTGTGCGGCGATCTCGCGCTCCATCATCTCGGCAGCGAGCGGCGTGTCGAGCTGAATCGGCGCAGGCAGCCCGGCGGCGGCGGCGGCAGCGCACACCCCGTCGAAGCGCTCGCGCAACTCCGGTGCGCGCAACGCGCCGAGAAATGCAATTCGCCGCACGCCCCGCGCGATCAGATGTTCGGCGGCAATCCGCCCGCCCGCGACATTCTCGGTTCCGACGGTACAGTGCACCTGCCCCGGCAGGCGGCTGCCCCAGGCGACGAGCGGCCGATAGCGCGCCGCGACTCGTTCTATTGCCGCCATCTGGTCCGACTGTCCGATCAGCAGGACGCCGTCGAGCATGCCCGAATCGACGATTCGCTCCAGCCAGTCCGCTGCGTCGGGAATGACGCGCGACAGCATCACGTCATAGCCATTCTCGGTCAGGGCATCGGCGAGATGGCCCAGGATGGTCATGAAGAAGGGGTCGGAAAGATGCTGGCGTCGCTCATGCCCCAGCGGCACGACCACGCCGATCACCCCGGTTTTCTGCGTTCGAAGGCGCCGCGCCATCTGATTGACTCGAAAGTCGTTCGCGGCGGCAAGCGCCTGGATGCGCTCGCGCGTCTCGGCATTGACCAGACTGCTCCCGGCCAGCGCGCGCGACACGGTGCCGGTCGAAACCCCGGCGAGTCGGGCGATATCGGCGAGGGTGCGGGCCGGCCGATCGGAAGGCGGTGCGTCTTGGCTCACGGCATAGGGTGTGACCGGATTAGCGGAAAACCGCAAGTTTGCTTCACTCCGGACAAATACTGGGGTTGTTGCAATCGATTGCAATAAGAGATATACACATATGTGCAGGGCTCCCACCAAGGAGGGTCCGGAACAGGGAGAGAGGCTGATGGCCATGTCTATGCGCGCGCACCAATTACGCCGTCTGCTGCTGATCGGCGGCACGCTGGCGATCCCCGGAGTCCCCGCTTTCGCGCAGGACGCGCCCCCGCCGCAGGAAGCCGAAGCATCCAGCTATACCGAAATCGTCGTGACCGCCGTCGCCCGCGGGCGGGACCGGCTGGACACCGCAATTTCGACCAGCTCGCTCAAGGCCGACGACATCCAGAAGGCGGCACCGCGCTCGGTCGCGGAGATCTTCCGCAACCTGCCGGGCATCCGTTCGGAAAGCTCGGGCGGCGAGGGCAATGCCAACATCTCGATCCGCGGCCTGCCGATCGCCTCGGGCGGCGCCAAGTTTTTGCAGCTCCAGGAAGACGGGCTGCCGGTGCTCGAATTCGGCGACATCACCTTCGGCAATGCCGACATCTTCCTGCGCGCCGACCTCAATCTGGCCCAGGTGGAATCGATTCGCGGCGGCTCGGCCTCGACCTTCGCATCGAACTCGCCCGGCGGCGTGATCAACATGATCTCGAAGACCGGCGACACCGAGGGCGGTGCGGTGCAGGCGACCGCGGGCCTCGACTACAAGGACTATCGCGTCGACTTCGACTATGGCGCGAAGCTGGGCGACACCCTGCGCTTCCACATGGGCGGTTTCTATCGCCAGGGCACCGGCCCGCGCCGCATCGGCTATGACGGCAACAAGGGTGGCCAGTTCAAGTTCAACGTCACCAAGGAATTCACCGGCGGCCATATCCGCCTCTACGGGAAATTCCTCGACGATCGCGCAGTGGGCTATCTGCCGATGCCGGTGCGGGTGACCGGCACCAACGCCAACCCGAGCTATCAGGACCTCGCCAATTTCCGCGCCAACCGTGATCAGCTGCTGACGCCCAATTTCACCCGCAACGTCACGCTGGACGGCAACAACAATCTCGTCACCGACGACGTCCGCGACGGCCAGCATCCGCTCGTCAAGTCGATCGGCTTCGAGGCGGAGACGACGCTCGCCGGCTGGGTGGTCACCGATCGCTTCCGCTATTCCGACATTTCGGGCCGCTTCATCGCGAACTTCCCGGCATCGGTGGACAGCGCCGGTGCCATCGCGACCTCGATGGGCGGGGCGGGCGCAATGCTCGCTTATGCCAATGGCCCGAACGCGGGCAAGACGATCACCAATCTTGCCGGGCTCAACGGCAACGACCTGCTCGCGCAGATCGTGGTGTTCGACACCAAGCTCAACAGCCTCGACAACATCACCAACGACCTGCGCGCGAGCCGGGCGTTCGATGTCGGCACCGGCAAGCTCACCGCCACCGCCGGCTTCTACAAGTCGCGCCAGACGATCGACACCGACTGGCTGTGGACGTCGATCCTCACCGATGTCCGGGGTAATGGCGAGGCGGCGCTGGTCAATGTGCGCCGCGCGAACGGGACCGCGGTCACCCAGGATGGCTTTTACGGCTATGGCGCTGCCTATTTCGGCGGGTGCTGCCGGCGTAGCTATAATGTCGACTACAACGTCAACGCGCCCTTCGCCTCGCTCAACTATCTGGTCGGCAAGGTCTCGATCGGCGGCAGCGTGCGCTATGATTTCGGCGATGCACGTGGGTCGATCGCCGGTGCCGATCTCGGCGGCGGACGGGTCGGCACGACCAGCCGAGACATCAACGGCGACGGCGTGATCTCCGATGCCGAGACGCGGGTCGCCGTGATCCCGCTGACCAGCCCCGCGCCGGTCAACTACAACTATCATTATTGGAGCTATTCGGCAGGCATCAACTACCGCTTTATCGACGCCATGTCGGTGTTCGCCCGCTACAGCCGCGGCGGACGCGCCAATGCCGATCGCCTGTTGTTCGGCCCGGCGGTGAGCACCACCGACGGCCATCTGGTGAGTTCGGCGGCGGCGGTCGACTTCGTCAACCAGGCCGAGCTCGGCGTGAAATATCGCGAAGGCCCGCTGACGCTCAACCTCACCGGCTTCTGGGCGCGCACCGAGGAGCAGAATTACGAGGCGACTCGGCAGGTCTTCATCGACCGCACCTATCGCGCCTATGGCCTCGAGTTCGACGGTGCCGTCCGCCAGGGCCCGTTCAGCCTGACCGCGGGGGCCACCTGGACTCATTCGCGGATCGTCGCCGATGCACTCAATCCCGCATCGGTCGGCAACACCCCCCGGCGCCAGGCCAATCTGATCTTCCAGGCGACGCCGCAGGTCGAGCTCGGCCGCGCCTCGATCGGCGCCAATGTGATCGGCACCACGAGCAGCTATGCGCAGGATACCAACCAGCTCAAACTGCCGGGCTACACCCAGGTCAACGCCTTCGCCCAGTTCCGGCCGATCCCGAAGCTGCTGGTGTCGCTGAACGCCAACAACCTGTTCAACGTGCGCGGCTTCACCGAGGCGGAGGAAGGCGCGATCCCTGCGAACGGCATCGTCCGGGCCCGCTCGATCAACGGCCGCACGATCAGCACTTCGGTGCGGATCGACTTCTGACCGGCTGCCGCCGTCAGTCCTTGGGTGCGGGCCCCGTCGTGGCCCGCACCTTCAGCTCGTGCTCGAGCATGACCTGGGGCGCGACCGCCGTCCCCGCCAGCATCAGGTCCGCCGCGGCATAAGCGAGCTCGCGTACGGGCTGGCGAATGGTGGTGAGCGGCGGCCAGACCGCCCGCGCCAAATCCGAATCGTCGAACCCTGCGATCGACAGCGCCTCGGGCACGGCGATATCCGCCTCATGCGCCGCTGCCAAAGCGCCCGCGGCCATGTCGTCATTGCCCGCGAAGATCGCGGTGGGCCGATGTACTTCCCCGAACAGCGCCCGTGCCGCAGCCCCGCCCGAGGCGAAGCTGTAGTCGCCCGCAATCACCAATGCTGGGTCGAAGGCGATGCCATGCGCCTCCAGCTCCTCGCGATAGCCGGCCAGTCGGTCCGCCGAAGATACATGGCTTTCGGGCCCGCGCACAAAAGCGATCTTTCGGTGGCCGAGCTGAAGCAGGTGCCGCGTGATCTCGCGTGCCGCCGCCACGTCATCCATCGTCGTCGCCAGCCCGTGATCCTTGCGCAGCCCCGGCGCAATGCGGACATAGGGAAGCTTGCGCTTGTCCAGCGCGTCGAGCAACTCGGGCATCTCGGTCAGCGGTGGCGACAGGATCAGGCCATCGAGATGCGCCTCGTCGACCAGCGCGAGCACATCGGGCACCATGTCCGGCACACTGCTGTCGATCGGCTGCATCAACAGGCGGTAGCCCAGTTCATGGCACCGCTCCAGCGCACCCGACTGGATATGGAAGACATAATAGGGGCTGGGATTGTCGTAGAGCAGCGCCACCTGGAACGAGCGCCGCCCCGCCAGCGTGCGCGCCGCATGGCTCGGCCGGAAGTTGAGCTGCGCCACCACTTCCTCGACGCGCCGACGCGTCTCTTCGCTGACATGTTTTTCGTTGTTGAGCACGCGGGAAACGGTCTTGAACGACACGCCGGCGATCTTCGAGACTTCCTTGATCGTCGGACGGCCGGCCATTCTCGCTCCCTCGCTGACAAACGTCATTTTGGCATTGCAACATGCTCTTTGCGACAGCTTGTAGCGCGGCCCTTCCCGCTTTGCACGGATTTTGGACAGCGTTGCCGGACCGAGGGTCCGGCAACGTCTCGCCTCAGCGCTTGCGCCCGTTGTGGCGAATGTTTCCCGGGCGGCCGCGGCGGTGAATCACCCGCTTGGGGGCGCCCTTGCCCGGCCGGCCGGTGCGCTGCGGCCCGCCCGCCGATCCCTTGCCGTCGGGAAGCTCGAAGCGCAGTGCGCCGGAAACAGGGTTCGCCTCGACCAGCCGCAGTTCGATCCGCTGGCCTAGCGTAAATTCCTCGCCGCTATGCTCGCCGACCAACCGCTTGCCCGCTTCATCGAAGTGGAAATACTCGGCGCCCAAGTCGCGCGCGGCGACCAGTCCGTCGCCGCCAATGCCTTCCACGGTCGCGAAGAAGCCGAAATTCTGCACGCCGGTGATCCGCGCCGACATGATCTCCCCGACATGCGCGGCCAGATAGGCGGCGACATAGCGGTCGATCGTCTCGCGCTCGGCCTCCATGGCGCGACGTTCGAGCTGGCTGATCGACTGGCCGATCCGATCCATGCTGCCGGCTTCCTCCGCCGTCAGCCCGCCCGGCCCCAGCCGATAGGCGTCGACCAGCGCGCGGTGCACGACGAGGTCGGCATAGCGGCGGATCGGGGAAGTGAAGTGCGCGTAGGAGCCGAGCGCCAGGCCGAAATGGCCGACATTTTCGGGGCCGTAATAGGCCTGGGTCTGGGTGCGCAGCACCTGCTCCATCACCTGGGGGCGGAACTCCTCCTCGCCGACGCGGTCGAAGATGCGGTTGAAGGTGGCCGGGCGGATCACTTGGCCGAGCGCGAACTCGATTTCGAAGGTCTTGAGATATTCCTTGAGCGCAGTGAGCTTCTCGCGCGCCGGCGGCTCGTGGATGCGGTACATCACCGGCGTCTTCTTCGCCTCCAGCGCCTTGGCGGCGGCGACATTGGCGGCGATCATGTAATCTTCGATCAGCTTGTGCGCATCGAGCCGCTCGCGCGGCGCGACCGAGAGGATGCGGCCCTTCTCGTCGAGGACGATGCGGCGCTCGGGCAAATCGAGGTCGAGCGGCTCGCGCTTGTCGCGCGCCGCGTTGAGCGCGTGCCAGCAATCCCACAGCGGGCGGAGGGCATCCAATAGCCCCTCCCCTTCAGGGGAGGGGTTGGGGTGGGGCAGTGCGCCCGCAGCGCCGGATTCGCTCCCAGCTCGGGCCCCACCCCCGACCCCGTGCTGGGTGAACAGCGCCCCGCGCTGTTCAGGCTCTGCCGGGGGCAGAGCCGACCCAGCACGCCTGAAGGGGAGGGGCTTATCGAGGGTCCCATCGATAGCCGCCTGTGCGTCCTCATAGGCGATGTTGGCCGCCAGCCGCACGACGGCGCGGGTGAAGCGCCAGCTCTTAAGCGCCCCGCTCTTGGTCACCTGCAGATGGCAGGCGAGCGCGGCGCGGTCGACGTTCTCCTTCAGCGAACACACGTCCGCCGACAGCACCTCGGGCAGCATCGGCACGACCCGATCGGGGAAATAGACCGAGTTGCCGCGCTTGCGCGCCTCGCGGTCGAGCTCCGAACCGGGGCGGACGTAGAAGGACACATCGGCGATCGCGACGATCGCCTTCCAGCCGCCCTCGTTGGCGGGATCATCGTCGGGCGTCGCCCAGACGGCATCGTCATGGTCGCGCGCATCGGCGGGGTCGATCGCGACGATCGGCAAATGCCGCAGATCCTCGCGGTCGTTGCCCAGCGGCTGCCTGGCCACCCGCTCGGCCTCTTCCAGCAACTCCTCGGAGAAGACATTGGGGATGCCGTGGCGGTGGATCGCGATCAGCGAGAAGCTGCGCGGGGCGAACGGATCGCCGAGCCGCTCGACCACCCGCGCGGTAATCCGCGGCGGGCGACCGGCTTTTTCGGCCAGCACCAGATCACCGGGCTCGGCGCCGCCCGCGTCGGAGACCGGCCAGCTGCGCCGCTCCTTTTTCTCGACACCTTGCAGCCAGAGCTTGCCGCCCTCCTCGTGGAGCACGCCGAGCATCAGTTCCTCGCCGCGGGCGAGCTGCTTCATCGGATGCGCGATCCAGCCGTTGCCGGCCTCTTCGGTGCGCGCGAGGATGCGGTCCCCCACCCCCAGCGCCGAGCGTTTGCCGCGCATCTCGCGGACGCGCAGGCGCGGTGCGGGGACATGCTCGGCCTCCCAGCGCTCGGGCACCGCCCAGGTGGTGTCGCCGTCCGCATCGGTGATCCGCAGCACGGTCACCTTGGGCAGCCCGCCCATCTTGTGGAAGGCGCGGCCGGGGGCGACGTCGATCAGCCCCTCGTCGCTCATGTCCTTCAACAGCGCCTTGAGCAGGATCTTGTCCTGTGCGCTCAGCCCGAAGGCCTTGGCGATCTCGCGCTTGCCGGCGGGCGTATCCGAGGATGCGATGAAATCGAGAATCTGCTGCCGTGTCGGCAGTCCTGCGCTTGTTCTGTTCTTAGCCATTGGCCTCCAACATAGGCGCGGAGGATCGACAAACCAATCGCTATCCCGCCGCGGCCGCGCGTTCGAAGGCGGCGGCGTTTTCGACCGTCGGCTCCAGCGCGAAGTCGGGCGCCTGGGTTGAGGCGTGCGCCAATGCCGCACGATCCATCTCCCACCAGCGGGTGCGCTCGATCGCCGCGATCACGTCGGGCGAGAAGCGGTGGCGGATCAGCTTGGCCGGGTTGCCGGCGACGATCGCATAGGCTGGAACGTTGCGCGTCACGATCGCACCCGCCCCGATCACTGCGCCGCGGCCGATATGCTTGCAGCCGGGCGTGATGATCGCGTGATGGCCCACCCACACATCGTCCTCGACGATCGTCGGCTGCGCGACGACGCGGTCGCGATCGATCACGCCCCGGCTCTTCAGGTAGAAGATCGGGTGCGTCGACAGCGCCTGGAGCGGATGGTTGGCCGAGATGATCTGTGCCGATGCCGCAAAGGAGCAATAGCGGCCGATCTTCGTGCCCGGCGGGATGCGCCAGCGATCGAAAGCGCCATAGCTGTAGTCGCCGATTTCGATGCCGTAGAGCGTCTGGAAGCGGCGGCGGAGATACGGGCTCTCCTCGTGATTCCGTATCAGCTTCAGCAGAACCCGGTCGATCGTGCTCTGAAGTCCCATCGCCTTCTATTCCCCTGTTCGCCGCTGGCCGAGTTCGCCCGTCACCATCGATAATTGAAGCTGATGCTGATCCGCTTCTCCTTGGCCGCGCCGGGCGGGACCTCGTGGCGCAGCCAGCTTTCCCAGAGCAGCACGGTGCCGACCTCGGGCACCACCTCGATGAAGGGCTGGAGCGATTCCGGCGCATCGGGCCGCCGCGTCGGCGCAGCCATCATCATCGCCAGCCGCGGATCCTCGAGCTTGAGCCCGCGTGCGCCCTGCGGCAGCGCGACATAGAGGGTGCCCGACACGACACTGTGCGGATGGATATGCGCGCCGTGGCCACCCTTGCCGTCGAGCACGTTCACCCACAGGCTGTCGAGCTTAAGCTTGCGCCCGGCGAGATCGAACGCGCAGGCCTCGGCGAACTTGGCGACATGCTTGTCGAGCAACCGCTTAAGATCGGCGAAGGCCGGGTCACGGATCGGCAGATCGTTCAGCGAGGCATAACTGGTATAGCCGCGATAGTGGTTGTCGCGGCACCAGCGCCGGCCGGCGCTATCGTCCTCGGCCAGTTGCAGGCACGAGGCTTCGAGCTCGGCGACCAGCGCGTCGTCACCCAGCGGCTGCTGATAGAACAGGGTCGAAAACAGCGTGCGCATCAGGCGGACTCGACCATGCTCACTTCATACTGGGCACGGCGCAGCGCGGTGATGAGCCGGTCGAGATGGTTGCGATCGCGCGTCTCGCATTCGATGTCGGTGATCAGCCCTTTGGCAGGCAGCGAGGTGAACACGCGCTGGTGGTAGACCTCGATGATGTTCACGCCCTGCTCGTGGAAGATCCGCGCGACATGGAACAGCGCACCGGGACGATCCTGCAGGCGGATGCGCAGCCGCGCCAGGCGGCCAGAACGGGCAAGATCGCGCAACAGCACGTTCGCCAGCAGCCGGGTATCGATATTTCCGCCGCACAGGATGGTGCCGACGGTCTTGCCCTTGAAGCGCTCGGGTTCGGACAGCAACGCGGCGAGGCCCGCGGCCCCTGCCCCCTCGACCACCGTCTTCTCGATCTGGAGCAGCAGGCTCACCGCCTCTTCCAGCCGGCGCTCGCCGACCAGCACGATGTCGTCGACCAGCGCCTCGACGATCTTCGCGGTGATGCTACCCGGGAACTTCACCGCAATGCCCTCGGCGAGCGTATCGCCCGCGCACGGCATTTCGGTGTGGTGCACCCGGTTGTACATCGAAGGGTAAAGCTCGGCCTGGACGCCCAGCACATCGATCGGCCGGTCCTGCGCCTTGGCGACGACCGCCGCGCCCGAGATGAGCCCACCGCCGCCGATCGGCACGACCAGCGTGTCGATGCCGGGCACGTCCTCGAGCAGCTCTAGCGTCGCGGTGCCCTGGCCGGCGATCACGCGGGGATCGTCGAACGGGTGGATGAAGGTGAAGCCGCGCTCCGCCTCCAGTTCGCGCGAATGCTGGTAGGCGGCGTCGAAGGTTTCACCGTGCAGCACGACATTGGCGCCATGCCCTTCGGTCTGGGTGACCTTCACGATCGGCGTGTTCTTGGGCATCACGATCGTGCTGGGGATGCCCAGCCGCGTCGCGTGATATGCGAGGCCCTGCGCATGGTTGCCGGCCGACGCCGCGATCACGCCCTTGGACCGCGCCTCCGCGTCCAGTTGCAGCAGCGTATTGAGTGCGCCGCGTTCCTTATAGGCGGCGGTGAACTGGAGGTTCTCGAACTTGAGGTACACGTTCGCGCCGGTCAGCTGCGAGAGCGTGCGGCTGTGCAGCGTCGGCGTGCGCACCACCGCGCCGCTAATCCGCGCCGCGGCCGCCCGAACATCGTCGATCGACACGGGGAGCGAGGCGGGCACGGGTGCTGCTTTGGTAGCCATAGCCTTCCCGCCTAGACCATCTGGCGCGGCAGGGGAACAGGCCCTATGCCCTCGCCCATGTTCACGCGCCTCAAGCGGCTTGCCGCCGCCACCGCCCTGCTGCTCGCGCCCGCCGCCCAGGCCGATGGAATCGTCGACAATGTCAACGGCATCACGCTCGACGCCAAGGGGGCGGTGGTGCGCTTCGAGGCGCTGCAGATCGATCCCTATGGCAAGGTGGTCGCGGTCTACGCCAAGGGCCAGAAGCGGCCCAGGAAGATGGTCTGGCGACTGGACCTCAAAGGCGCGACGATCGTGCCGGGCATGATCGACGCGCATGGCCATTTCATGGGCCTAGGCTTCCAGCAGCTCCAGCTCGACCTGTCCGCCACCACCAGCCTCGACGACGCGCTCGCTCGCATCGGTGACTACGCGACGAAGAGCCGGGCGAAATGGGTGCTGGGCCGCGGCTGGAACCAGGAGGCCTGGAAGCTCGGCCGCTTCCCCACCGCCGGCGATCTCGACCGTGCGGTGAGTGATCGCCCGGTGTGGCTGGAGCGGGTCGACGGCCATGCCGGCTGGGCGAACAGCAAGGCGCTCGAACTCGCCGGCATCACCGCCGCGAGCAAGGACCCCGCCGGCGGCCGCATCGAGCGCGACGCAAGCGGGCGCCCCAGCGGCGTGCTGGTCGATGCCGCGACCGAGCTGGTCGCCAAGGTCGTGCCGCAGCCCACCCCGCGCGAGCGCAACGCCGCGTTCCTCGCGGCCCAGCAGAAACTGCTCTCGCTCGGCGTCACCGCCACTGCCGACATGGGCACCACGGTCGACGACTGGGAGACGATGCGCGGCATGGCTGATATCGGCCAGCTCCACCTGCGCATCATGAGCTATGCCCACGGCGTCGATACCGCGCTGCGCGTGGCGGGCGCGGGGCCGACGCCCTGGCTGTATGGCGACCGGCTGCGGATGGGCGGTATCAAGCTCTATGCCGATGGCGCGCTCGGCTCGCGCGGCGCGTGGCTCAAGGCCGACTATAGCGATGCGCCGGGCAACAAGGGGCTGGGCTTCCTCACCGACGACCAGCTACTCAACCTGATGGCGCGCGGCGCGATGGACAATTTCCAGATCGCCGTCCACGCGATCGGCGACCGCGCCAACCAGCAGGTGCTCGACGCCATCGAGATCCTGACCGAGACCTACAAGGGCGATCGCCGCTGGCGGATCGAGCACGCCCAGATCATCGATCCCAAGGACCTGCCGCGCTTCGCGAAATACGGTACGATCGCTTCGATGCAGCCGGTCCACGAGACCAGCGACCGGCTGATGGCGGAGGCGCGACTCGGGCCGGACCGCCTCACCGGCGCCTACGCGTGGAAGACGATGCTGCGCAACGGGACGCACCTCGCCTTCGGGTCGGACTATCCGGTCGAGAGCCCGGATCCCTGGACGGGCTGGGCGGCGAGCTTCACGCGACAGGATGCGAGCGGCAACCCGCCGGGCGGCTGGCGGCCGGAAGAGAAGCTGACTCGCGAGGAAGGCTGGGCAGGCTTCACTATCGGTGCGGCGTATGCGGGATTTGCCGACGACAAGATCGGGCGGCTGGCACCGGGGCTGTGGGCCGATTTCCTGATCCTCGATCGCGACCCGCTAACGGTCTCTCCCTCCGAGCTGCGTGGCACGAAGGTGGTCGAAACCTGGATCGGCGGACGCCGCGCCTGGGGCGCGAAGCCCTGAGCCCGTGTTCCGGCTGGTGATGGCCGGCGCGCAGTGGCGCGACCGGATCGGCGCGGCACTGGGCGGTGCTATCGGCATCGGGGTGACGGCCGGGGTGTCGGCACTCGCGGGGTTCGATCGTGAGACGACGATCCTGCTGGCGGCGCCGATCGGAGCCTCGGCTGTGCTGGTGTTCGCGGTGCCGTCCAGTCCGCTGGCGCAACCCTGGCGGGTGATCGGGGGGAACGGGATTTCGGCGCTGGTCGGCTTGGCGGTGGCCTGGTGGCTGGGGCACGGCGCGCTTGCCGCTGGCGTAGCGGTGGGACTGGCCATCCTCGTGATGTCGCTGACCCGCAGCCTCCATCCGCCGGGCGGCGGCACGGTGCTGCTGCCGGTTCTGGCGCCTGCGATATTGGCGAAGGGGCTCGGCTTCGTGCTTCTGCCGATCGGCGTCAACGCCGTGCTGCTGACGCTGTGCGGGCTGCTCGTCCACCGGTTCACCGGGCACAGCTACCCCCACCGCGTGCAACCCGCCCCGCCCGCGCCGGGATTGCTTCCGGAGGACATCGACGCGGCGCTTGAGGAAGCGGGGGAGGCCTTCGACGTCAGCCGCGAGGACCTGCTGGCGCTGCTGGCACGGGCCGAACAACACGCGGCGGCGCGACGCGGGTGAAGCGTGCGAAAAGCCCCTCCCCTTCAGGGGAGGGGTTTGGGATGGGGTCTGAGCTGGGAGCGAGTCCTGTGCTTGTCGGTCATCCCCACCCCAACCCCTCCCCTGAAGGGGGGGAACTGTTTACGGCAGCACTCGCAGCAACGGCGGTCCCAGCGTCAGCAGCCCGATCGCCGCAGCCGCCAGCGACGCCACCAGCACCCCGCCTGCAGCGAGATCCTTGATTCGGCCGATCGCGGGGTCGAAGTCCGGGCAGAACCGATCGCAGAGATCCTCGATAGCGGTGTTGAACGCCTCGGCCAGCCAGACCAGCGCGATCGCGAGGACGATCCAGCGCCATTCGTCCCACGACAGTCGCAATAGGGCGCCGGCAGCCAACACACCCAGCGATGCAGCCAGATGCACGCGTGCGTTATGCTCCTCGCGCACCAGCATGCGCAGTCCGCGGATCGCGTAGCGGAAGCTCTTCAGCCGCGCGGAAATGCTGAAGCCAGGTTTGTTGGTCATCGTCATCCGGTCAGCGTGGCCGATCCGCCGTTCGCCGGCCAGCCTCGAAACGAAAAGGCCGCCGCCACCCGGAGGTGACGACGGCCCTGCCCCTGCGTGATCGGTTGGGAAATCAGGCGACCTGGGTATCCGCCTGCATCGCCTCGTCCGGCTCGCGCAGCACATAGCCGCGGCCCCAGACGGTCTCGATATAATTGTCGCCTTCGCACGCCATGCTCAGCTTCTTTCGCAGCTTGCAGATGAAGACGTCGATGATCTTGAGTTCGGGCTCGTCCATGCCGCCATAGAGATGGTTGAGGAACATCTCCTTGGTCAGCGTGGTGCCCTTGCGGAGCGAGAGCAGCTCCAGCATCGCATATTCCTTGCCGGTCAGGTGCACGCGCGCGCCGTCGACCTCGACGGTCTTGGCGTCGAGGTTCACCGCCAGCTTGCCGGTGCGGATGACCGACTGCGAATGACCCTTCGAGCGGCGAACCACGGCGTGGATGCGAGCGACCAGCTCGTCGCGGTGGAACGGCTTGGTGACGTAATCGTCGGCGCCGAAACCGAACGAGCGCACCTTCGAATCCATCTCGCTAATACCAGAAAGGATCAGCACCGGGGTCTGCACCCGCGCTGTGCGCACCTTCTTCAGCACGTCATAGCCGTGCATGTCCGGCAGGTTCAGGTCGAGCAGGATGATATCGTAGTCATACAGCTTGGCGAGATCCAGGCCTTCTTCGCCCAGGTCGGTCGTGTAGACGTTGAACCCTTCGCCCGAAAGGATCAGTTCGATCGCCTTGGCTGTGCTAGGCTCGTCTTCGATCAGCAGCACGCGCATTGCCGGTTCCCCTGTCCACACCACACGACGTAGCCCCGTTGCCCGACGCGCTGGACGCTTCATTAACCTAAGCGTCAATGAAGCCGAAAGGTTAATTTCTCGTAAGTTTGTAGGTTCCGCAAGCCCCGGGAAATCTACGCATCGGGTTTGGACGTATCTGTCGAAGCCGCAGATCGAAGGTCGATTTCCTCACCGAGAACCTCGCGCAGATACAGGCTACGCACCAGCGTGAAGATCACCACCAGCAGCGCGGCAGAGAAGAACAGGCCGAACAATCCGAAGACGAAACCGATGCCGATGATCGCGAATAGCGTCACCGCGGGCGGAATAGCGATCACGCGGCTTTGCACGAAGGGAGTGAGAAAGTTGGTCTGGACGATTCGCACGCCGGCGAAGACGAGCAGGCAGCCGATCAGCGCCCCCGATCCGCCGGTGGCGGCAAGGCCAAGCGCCGGCAGCATCGCTGCTGCGGGGCCGACATAGGGGATAAACTCACTCAGCCCCGCCAGCAGCCCTAGCGCGGCGGGCGATGGTACGCCCGCGATCCACAGCCCCGCGCCGACTAGCAGGCCCATGCTGGTCATCAGAATCAGCTGGGTGCGCAGCCACAACCGCAGCGTCGTGCCAACGTCGGCCAGCGCATCACCAATGGCGTCGCGCATATTCCCCTTGGGCGCGAGCAGCAGCAATCCGCGCAAATACACCCCCGGATCGGCGGCCATGAACAGCGCACCGACCAGCAGCAGCAAGGCGTTCAGAAAAAGCTCGAACGAACCGAGCGCGAATCCGCTCGCGTCGCGTGCGACTCGGGAACCGGCGAACGCCGCCTCGCCCGCGTCGTAGAGTTTCGCCGCCACCGGGCTCTCCTGCGCCCAGGCCTTCAGCCGCACCACCAGCTGCGGGATCGAGCGGACCAGCGCCTCGACCTGTGGGCCGAACTGCACCGCGAAGAGCCAGACGAGGAAGGCGATCGCAGCCACCACGGTGAGCATTGCGGTGACCACCGACCAGCGCTTCGGCACGCCGATCTGCGCGTAGCGATCGGCGATGGCGCGAATCACCACCGCCCCCAGCACCGCGCCGAAGGTGAGGATCAGCAGGTCGGCCGCGCGCACCAGCGCGACCACTACCGCGCCGACGGTGAGCAGAATCAGGACGCGGCGGATGAACCGCGCGTCGGCATCATCGGGGACGAGACGTTTCACGCTGCCCGAACGCAGATGCTGCGCAACCGCTCCGTGAGAAACGCGATCAGCGCTTCTACCCGCACGGGTCGCCTGGATCCCGGCGGGGTAACCAGATGCAGCCCGACCGATCCCGCGACCCAATCGGTCAGCACCGCCTCCAGCCGGCCGGTGGCGATCTCCGCATCGACCAGGAAACCGGGCAGCCGGGCGACGCCCAGCCCTGCGCGCAGCGCGGGGAGCATGGCCTCGCCATTGTCCGTGCGCAGCGGCCCGTCCACCCGCACCGCGGCCTCCTCGCCGCCCGCCTTCTTGAAGCGCCAGACCCCCGGCGTGGCGGTATTGGTGTAGACGAAGCAGGCGTGGCGCGCGAGGTCGGCAGGATGCTGCGGTCGCCCGGCACGCTCGAAATAACCCGGCGCCGCGACGACGTGGATGTTGACCGGACCCAGCCGGCGGGCGCGCAGCGAGCTGTCCGGAAGTTCCGCGATGCGGATCGCCACGTCGATGCCCTCGCCAACGATATCCACGAACGCGTCCGAAAGCGTCAACTCCACCTTGATCTGCGGATGCGCGGTCATGAACTCGGCGATCAGGCCGGAAAGATGGCGCGAGCCGAAGGTCAGCGGCGCCGCCAGCCGCACCACGCCGGAGGGCGCACTGGCGCTTTCGAATGCCGCTTCCTCCGCCGACTGTCCGTCGTCGAGGATCCGCTGGGCGTGTTCGGCGAGTTGCTGTCCGCTGTCGGTGAGGGTCAGCCGTCGCGACGTGCGGTGAAACAGCGCTGTCCCCAGCCGCTCTTCCAGCCGGGTGATCGCCTTGGAAACCGTCGCCTTGGAGACCCCCAGCGCCAGCGCCGCGCCGCTGAACGAGCGATGCTCGACGACGCTGGCAAATACCGCCCAGGCTTCGAAATCCGGTAGCTTCATCCCCGCGTCTCCTGCTCCGGCGAAGCCATATCACGAAACGATTGGTTTCCAACGTTTCCGTTTACGCGCCCATGCCAATGCCTATCTTGGCGGCAACACATGGGAGATCAGCAATGATCGACAAACGCAGTTTCGAGAGCCTGGGCGGCGCCGATCATGGCTGGCTCAAGGCCAAGCACCATTTCAGTTTCGCCGACTATTACGAGCCGTCCCGCATGGGCTGGGGCGCGATTCGGGTGTGGAACGACGACGAGATCGCCCCCAATTCGGGCTTCCCACCGCACCCGCACCAGAACATGGAAATCATCACCTATGTTCGCGCTGGGGCGATCACCCACCAGGACTCGATGGGCAACAAGGGCCGCACCGAGGCGGGTGACGTGCAGGTGATGAGCGCCGGCACCGGGGTGCGCCATGCGGAGTATAATCTCGAGCCGGAGACGACCCAGATCTTCCAGATCTGGATCCTGCCGCGCGAGGCCGGCGGCCAGCCGAGCTGGGGCGCCAAGCCGTTCCCCAAGGGCGATCGCTCGGGCCGCTTCGTCACGCTCGCGTCCGGGTTCGCCGAGGACGAAGGCGCGTTGCCGATCCGCGCCAACGCCCGCGTGCTGGGCGCCACGCTGAAGGCGGGCGAGAGCGTTACCCACAGCGTCGGCGAAGGCCGCCACGCCTACCTCGTCCCCGCCGCCGGTGCGATCACCGTTGACGGAGATGCGGTAAACGCCCGCGACGGCGCGGCGCTTTCGGGCGGCCGGACCGTTACGATCACCGCCGTTCAAGACGCCGAGATCGTTCTCGTCGATTCCGAATAACCCGGGGCCCCGCCCCTCGCGTTGCCATTCGCACAAGGAGCTTCTGCCATGACCAAGATCCTCGTTCTCTATTACTCCTCGTACGGCCACCTCGCGAAGATGGCCGATGCCGTCGCCGAGGGCGCCCGCAGCGCCGGCGCCGAAGTGGACGTGCGCCGCGTTGCCGAGACCGCACCGGCCGAAGTCGCGCAGGCCGCCGGCTTCCGTGTCGATGACAGCCATCCGCTGTTCGACGATCCGAACCAGCTCGCCCAATATGACGGCATCATCGTCGGCAGCCCGACCCGCTTCGGGCGCATGGCCAGCCAGATGGCGGCGTTCTGGGACAAGGCCGGCGGCGTGTGGTTCCAGGGCCAGCTGAACGGCAAGGTCGGCGGCGCCTTCACCTCCACGGCCTCGCAGCATGGCGGCCAGGAAACCACGCTGTTCTCGATCCTCACCAATCTGATCCATTTCGGCATGACCATCGTCGGCCTCGACTATGGCTTCCAGGGCCAGATGGGCGTGGACGAAGTGAAGGGCGGCACGCCCTATGGCGCGAGCACCATCGCCGATGGCGACGGCAGCCGCCTGCCCAGCGACGTCGAGCTCGAAGGCGCCCGCTACCAGGGCCGCCGCATCGCCGAAGTCGCGACCAAGCTGAAGGCGTAAGCCTTCCAGTCCCTCTCCCGCTCGCGGGAGGGGCTTTTTGCGTGCACGGCCCGCCACACCCGCTATATCGCGCCCATGTTCAAGGACCGGGTACTCTTCATCGACGGCGAAGCGCTGATCATCGACAAGCCGGCGGGCCTTCCCGTCGATCGCCCACGCGACCGCAGCGAGAGCCTGGAGGATCTGCTCGAACAGCTGACCTTCGGCTTCGAGCGCCTGCCGGTTCCTGTCCACCGGCTCGACCGCGACACCAGCGGTTGCCTGCTGCTCGCGCGCAACCCCAAGGCGATGAAGCGCTTCGGCCAGGCCTTCGGGGCGGGCCAGGTCACCAAGCGCTATGTTGCGATCCTCGACGGCGTGCCCGAAACCGAAAGCGGCGAGATCGACCTGCCGCTCGGCAAGGTGTCGACGATCGAGGAGGGCTGGCGGATGACGCACGATCCCAAGGGCAAGTCCGCGCGCACTCGCTGGAAGCGGATGGAAGTGCATGACGGCCGCGCGCTGGTCGCCTTCTATCCCGAGACCGGGCGGACCCACCAGATCCGCGTCCATGCGCTCGAAGGCATCGGCATCCCCATTGTCGGCGACCCCGTTTATGGCCGCGGCGGCCCCGCGATGATGCTACACGCCCAGTCGATCACCGTACCGCGCCCGGGCAAACCCGACGTGCACGGCGACGCGCCGCTGCCCGCGCGCTTCCACCATATCGGCTTCGGCCGGCCGGCACATGGCTGAGATCCCCGACGCGGCGATTATCGAGGAGAAGTTCCTCGCCGCGACGGGACCCGGCGGCCAGAATGTCAACAAGGTGGCGACCGCGGTGCAGCTGCGCGTCGACGTTTTCCGTCTGGGGCTCTCGCCCTATGCCTATGAACGGCTGAAGGAGCTTGCCGGCACGCGGATGACCTCGGCGGGCGAGCTGCTGATCACCGCCCGGCAATACCGTACCCAGGACGCCAACCGCACCGACGCCCGCCAGCGCCTCTCCGACCTGATCGACAAGGCGCATGAGCGCCAGGCCAAGCGGATCAAGACCAAGCCGAGCAAGGCCGCCAAGGCGCGCCGGGTGGATGCGAAGAAGGGCCGGTCGGCGGTGAAGGCCGGGCGGGGCAAAGTTTCCCTGGACTGACCGGAGAGCGTTTCCTCCCCCGCCAGGTGGACGAAAGGCTTAGTGCGCAGGTAGGAACACCCCTCGCACCCGGCACCGCGATCCCCTACATCGCGGCCATGTACAGCTTCGACATCACCGCCGACACCAAGGCCGAGCTCTATCGCGACCTTGCCGCCGCCCTCGATTCGCTGACCGCCGACGAGCCCGATCCGATCGCCAACATGGCGAACGTCTCCGCGCTGATCGGTCAGTACCTGCCCGATCTCAACTGGTCCGGCTTCTACCGCAACCTGAACGACGAGCTGGTCCTCGGTCCCTTCCAGGGCAAGGCAGCCTGCATCCGCATCCCGTTCGGCAAGGGCGTGTGCGGCGCGGCGGCAGCAACCCGCGAGACCCAGCTGGTCGAGGACGTTCATGCCTTCCCCGGCCATATCGCCTGCGACGCCGCCAGCAGGTCGGAGCTGGTGGTGCCGATCGTCCATCAGGGCGAATTGCTCGGCGTGTTCGATCTCGACAGTCCTCTGCCTGCCCGCTTCGATGCCGGGGACGCGGCAGGGTGTGAGGCACTCATGCGGATCCTCGCACCGCGTATCGCCTGACCTTCCCCATCTTCGCGCGGTAAAACAAAGCGTTGAGGTGCTTCTCGCGCCCCCGTCAGGCCAACAGGTAATACCAAAACTTGTTTTTGTATTGAATTGGCCTTGACAGAATAGGACCGGTACCGGCGAATGTCGGGTCTGGGGTCAGTGCGGCTGCAAGGCAGCGCCGCCCCCGGCCCCGACCGCTGGAGAGTTTGCCTTGGCCCACCCCGCTGCCCGCCGCCTTCCGTTTCTCGGCTCCGTCGCAGCCTGCCTTGCCCTGACCACCCCCGCCGCGGCGCTGCCCAGCCACCCGTCACCCCCCGCCGCTCCGCAGTCGCAGACTGCCGCCGCCCGCGCCGTCCTTGCGCGGCTCGGTGTCGATACGACCAAGATCGACCTTGCACTGGTCCCCGGCACCACGCCGCAGTTCCGCGCCCGCACCATGGCGGGCAAGCTCCGCATCGAAGGCACCTCGCCGGTCGCGCTGGTGCGCGGCGCCGCGCGCACCCTCGGCCAGCAGGGCAGCCTGTTCGTTTCCTGGGAGGGCGTACGCAACCGCACGTTTGCGCTCCGCAACGGCTATGACAGCGGCGTGGTCGCCTCGCCCTTCTCGCTGCGGACGTACCTCAACACCTGCACCTATGGCTACACCACCCCCTGGTGGAACTGGGGCCGCTGGGAGCGCGAGATCGACTGGATGGCAGCGCACGGCGTCGACACCCCGCTGGCGATGGAAGGCCAGGAGTTCGTCTGGCGCGCGCTGTGGCGCGAGCAGGGCATGAACGACGCCCAGATCGCCGAGGGCCTTTCCGCCGCGCCCTTCCTCCCCTGGCAGCGGATGGGCAACATCGCCGGCTATCGCACGCCGCTCTCGGCCAACTGGATCGAGAAGAAGCGCGTCCTGCAACGCCAGATCCTCGCCCGTATGCACGCGCTCGGCATGAAGCCGATCCTGCCGGCCTTCTCGGGCTATGTGCCGGAGGCGTTCGCCAAGGCGCATCCGGAAGCGAAGATCTACCAGATGCGACAATGGGAGGGCTTTCCGGGCACCTATTGGCTCGACCCGTCCGACCCGCTGTTCGCCAAGCTCGCCGCCCGCTTCCTGCAGCTCTACACGGCGACCTACGGCCCGGGCGACTATTACCTCGCCGACGCCTTCAACGAGATGGTCCCGCCGATCGCCGAGGACGGCAGCGACGCCCGCGCCGCCACCTATGGCGACGCCATCGCCAACACCGCCGCCACCCGCGCCGCCGCCCTCCCCAAGGAGGTGCGCGACGCCCGCCTCGCGGCCTATGGCGAGCGGCTCTACCGCTCGATCACGGCCGCCGCGCCCAATGCGACCTGGGTGATGCAGGGCTGGCTGTTCGGCGCCGACAAGGCCTTCTGGACCCCCGACGCGATCGCCGCCTTCCTCTCCAAGGCCCCCGACGAGCGGATGCTCGTGCTCGATATCGGCAATGACCGCTATCCCGGCATCTGGAACGCGACCAAGGCCTTTTACGGCAAGGGCTGGGCCTACGGCTACGTCCACAATTACGGCGGCAGCAACCCGGTCTATGGCGACCTGAACTTCTACCGCAGCGACGTGACGGCGGCGCTCGCCAATCCCGGCCATGGCCGGATGCGCGGCTTCGGGCTGTTCCCGGAAGGGCTACACAGCAACAGCATCGCTTATGCCTATGCCTATGACCTCGCCTGGGGCGAGATCGGCGCGAACGGCCAGGCCCGGCCGCTCGATGCGTGGCTCGGCGACTATGCCAAGGCCCGCTACGGCAAGACCTCGCCCGCACTGGTCGCCGCCTGGGACAAGGCGATCGCGGGGGCCTATACCACCCGCTACTGGACGCCGCGCTGGTGGCACGAGCAGGCCGGCGCCTATCTGCTGTTCAAATTCCCCAGCCTCGACGGCGCCGACTATCCCGCGGCGCCGGGCGACCCGGTGGCACTCCGAGCCGGAATCGAAGCCCTGCTCGCCCAGGCGCCGCAGCATGCCGGCGAACCGCTCTACACCTATGACGTAGTGGACCTCGTCCGCCATTATGCCAGCGTGAAGCTCGACGACCGGCTCAAGACCGCCGTCGCCGCCTACAAGGCCGGCGACCTCGCCACCGGCGATCGCGCTGCTGTGGCGGCCGAGAAGCTGGCGAAGGATGTCGACGCGATCGCAGGCAACCAGCAAGAAACGCTCGGCAGCTGGCTCGCCGATGCCGCCGCCTATGGCGACACCCCCGCCGAGAAGGCAGCGTTCGTCGAGCAGGCCAAGGCGGTGGTGACCGTCTGGGGCGGTACCGGCCACCTCTCCGACTATGCCTCGCGCGCCTGGCAGGGGCTGTATGCCGGCTATTACTGGCCGCGCTGGCAGCGCTTCCTCGCCGCCCAGCGCGCCGCCGCGGCCGCGCATACCGACTTCGACGCCAAGGCGACCGCCGCCGCGATCCGCGACTGGCAGGCCGGCTGGCTCAAGGACGGCAAGATGTGGACTCGCCAGCGCCCCGCCGCCCCGCTAGCCCTTGCCCGCACGCTCCTCGCAGAAAGCGACGCCCGATGACCGAAACCCAGGCCAACACCGTCGCCGCGCTCGCCGGCAAGCCGCGCTTCCTCGCGCTCGACGTGTTTCGCGGCGCGACCATCTTCCTGATGATCCTGGTCAATACCTCGGGCCCCGGGGCCGCGCCCTACCCGCAGTTGGTCCATGCCAAATGGTTCGGCTTCACCCTGGCGGATCTGGTGTTCCCCACCTTCCTGTTCGCGATGGGCAATGCGATGAGCTTCGCCTTCCGCAAGGCGGTGGCGACCGGGCCGTTCCTCGCCCGACTGTTCAAGCGCGGCGCGATCATCTTCTTGCTCGGCTATCTGATGTACTGGTTCCCCTTCGTCGAGCAGGGCGCGCACGGCTGGGAACTCGAGCCCTTCGCGCTCACCCGCGTGCCGGGCGTGCTCCAGCGTCTCGCCCTCTGCTATGTGCTGGCCGCCTTGCTGATCCGCTGGCTCAAGCCCCGCCAACTGCTGCTCGCGGCGATCGCGCTGCTGCTCGGCTATTGGGCGATCCTGCTCGCCTTCAGCCCGCCGGGCATGGCCTATGACAAAGTCGCCAATATCGGCACCCAGATCGACCTGTGGCTGCTGGGGCCAGGGCATCTCTACAAGAAGGATGCCGGCTTCGATCCCGAAGGGCTGCTCGGCACCCTGCCCGCCACCGTCAACGTGATCGCGGGCTATCTGGCCGGCCTCGCCATCGTGCAGGGCGGTGATCTGCACCGTACCGTCGGGCGGATGGCGCTGATCGGCGTGGCGCTGGTCGTGGCCGGACTCGCCTGGTCGCCCTGGTTCCCGATCGCCAAGAAGCTGTGGACCGGCTCCTATGTGCTCCTCACCGTCGGGCTCGACCTGCTGCTGCTCGGGGCTGCGATCTGGCTGATCGAGATCGCCGGGTTCAAACGCGGCACCCGCTTCTTCACCATCCTCGGCCGCAACCCGCTGGCGATCTACCTCTTCTCCGAGCTGTTCGTGACCGTGCTGGGGATGATCCCGGCGGGCGAGCATGGCGGCGTGTACGACGCGGCCGGCGTCGGCGTGTTCCAGGCCATCGCGCCGGGGCCGTTCGGCTCGCTGCTCTGCGCTTTCGCCTATACGATGCTGTGCTGGGCGGTGGGCTGGTGGATGGACCGCAAGGGGCTGATCCTGAAGGCCTGACAAGGCAGTTTTATTTCAAATAGTTGATCCGCATCAGTCGGGGAACGCTGGGAAATCTGGGCCGTTGGAGCGGCTCCGGCACTGGTTCTCAGCGCCCCCTTCTAGAGGTCCACTATGACAGCGTTGGTGCAGCCGGCCGATTTCGTGCGCCCGGCTTCGGCAAACGGATTGCGGGTGCTTGAGCGGAGCGTCTATCGCGGTCCGCACCTGTTCAGTACGCGCCCGATGATCCGCATCCAGGTCGATCTGCGCGATCTGGAGCAATGGCCGAGCGACAAGCTTCCCGGCTTCACCGATGCACTGCTCGCCCTGCTTCCCGGCCTCGGCGTCCATGGCTGCAGCTATCAGCGCCCCGGCGGCTTCGTCGAGCGGCTGCGCGAAGGCACCTGGATGGGCCATATCATCGAGCATGTCGCGCTGGAGCTGCAGACGCTCGCCGGCTCGCGCGTCGCCCGCGGCAAGACCCGCTCGGTCAGGGACCGGCCGGGCGTGTACAACATCCTCTACACCTATCGCGACGAGACGCTGGCGCTCGCCGCCGGTCTGGCCGCAATCCGGCTGGTCGCCGATCTGCTGCCCGAGCCGCTGCGCAAGGTGGAGGGGCTGCAGCTGCTCGGCACGCCGCCGCTCGATGCGCCGCAGGACGTGCGCGCGATCCTCGCGTCGCTGCAGGCGATCCTGAAGGCGAATGCGCTCGGCCCCACCACCCGCGCGCTGGTCGAGGCGGCGGAGCGGCGCGGCATCCCGGTCACCCGCCTCAACGAGCAGAGCCTGATCCAGTTCGGCCAAGGCAGCCGCCAGAAGCGCATCCGCGCCAGCATCACCGGCGACACCGCGCAGATCGCGGTCGATATCGCCGGCAACAAGGCAATGACCAAGCAGCTGCTTGGCGAGGCCGGCCTGCCGGTCCCGCGCGGCGTGGTCGTACGCCGGGTGGAGGAAGCGCTGGCCGAGGCCAAGCGGCTGCGCTGGCTGGTGGTGGTCAAGCCGCTCGACGGCAACCACGGCCGCGGCGTCACCACCGGCATCGCCGACGAGGAGGCGCTGCGCACCGCCTTCGATCTCGCGCTCCAGCACGGCCGCCGCGTGATCGTGGAGCAGCAGGTGCCCGGCAACGATCACCGCATTCTCGTCGTGAACGGCAAGGTGGTCGCGGTGGCCGAGCGGGTGCCGGCGCAGGTGATCGGCGACGGCTTCCATTCGATCGCGCAGCTGATCGACGACCTCAACCAGGATCCGCGCCGCGGGAATGGACATGAGAATGTCCTGACCCGCATCGTCATCGACGAGGCGATGCTGGCGCTGCTGGACAAGAGCGACCGCACCCCCGCCACCATACCGATGGCCGGCGAACAGGTGATCCTGCGCGATACCGCCAATCTCTCGACCGGCGGCACCGCGGTCGACCGCACCGACGTGATCCACCCCGCCAACCGCGCGATCGCCGAGCAGGCGGCGGCAGTGGTCGGGCTCGACGTGTGCGGGATCGACTTCCTCTCGCCCGACATTCGCCGCCCGGTGGGCGAAACCGGCGGCGGCATCGTCGAGGTCAACGCAGCACCCGGCTTCCGCATGCACCTGGAGCCCTCCAGCGGCACCCCCCGCGACGTCGCTGCGCCGGTGATCGACATGCTCTACCCGCGCGGCAGCCGCAGCCGGATCCCGATCTTCGCGATCACCGGCACCAACGGCAAGTCGACGACCGCGCGGATGGTGTCCCGCATCCTGCAGCAGGCCGGCAGGAATGTCGGCATGACCTCGACCAGCGGCATCTATTTCAACGGCCATCTGATGGTCGAGGCCGATGCCAGCGGGCCGAAGAGCGCGCGCACCGTGCTGCGCAACCCGGCCGTGGATGTCGCGGTGCTGGAGACGGCGCGCGGCGGCATCCTGCGCGAAGGGCTCGGCTTCGACGGCGCCGATGTCGGCGCGGTGCTCAACGTCACCGCCGATCATCTCGGACTCAAGGGCATCGACACGGTCGAGGACCTCGCCAGGGTGAAAGGCGTGGTGGTGGAGAGCGTCGCGCGGCGCGGGCATTCGGTGCTCAATGCCGACGATCCGATGTGCCATCGCATCGCCCGCCATGCCCGCGGCACCATCGTCTGGTTCTCGCTGGCCGGCGGCCGCGACATGTCCAGCGATCTACGCCGCCACATTGCCGAGGGCGGCATGGCGGTGGTGCGCGAGCCCGGCAGCTATGGCGGCTGCATCGTCCTCCATCGCGGCGGCGAACGCATCGAGGTGATGGCCGCCGCCGACATCCCCGCGACGCTGGGCGGAATCGCCGATTTCAACATCGCCAATGCGCTTGCCGCGGTGGCGATGTGCGCGGCGCAACGGCTGTCGATCGACACGATCCGCGACGGGCTAAGTGCCTTCAGCATCTCGTTCGAGGATTCGCCCGGCCGGTTGAACATCCACGACGCGCATGGGCGTCGCCACATCCTGGACTATGCGCACAACCCTGCGGGTCTGCAGGCGCTGGGCCAGGTGATCGATAGGATGCGCAGCCGCTACAACCGCGTGATCGGGATGGTGAGCATCCCCGGCGACCGGCGCGACTGCGACATCGTCGAGATGGGCCAGCTCGCCGGTGCGATCTTCGACGAGATCGTGTTCCGCGAGGCGCCCGACGGCCGCGGCCGCCCGCGCGGCGAGACCAACGGGCTGATGTCCGAAGGCGCGATGACGGCGGGCGTGCGGCCCGATCGGGTCCACCGCATCGTCGACGAGATGGAAGCGGTGGACATGGTGCTGCAGCTCGGCCGCCCCGGCGACCTGCTCGTCATCATGCCCAGCGCGATCCAGGCGGTGTGGGACCGTATTCTCACCTTCCAGCCCCAAGCCGTCGTTCCGGAGAAGCTCCATGCCTGAAGCAACCCGCTGGTCGATCATCGTCCATGGCGGCGCCAAGACGATCGATCCGGCGCTGCACGATCGCAATCGCGCGGGAACCACCGCCGCTGCCGAAGCCGGCGCGGCGGTGCTCCGCGCGGGCGGCAGCGCCGTGCTTGCGGCCGAAGCCGCGGTGCGGGTGCTGGAAGACGATCCGGTGTTCAACGCCGGCTTCGGCTCGGTCCTCACCAGCGACGGCACCGTCGAGATGGATGCGGCGCTGATGGAAGGCACCGAACTGACGCTGGGCGGCGTCGCGGGCGTGCGGCGCGTGCGCAATCCGGTCAGCGTCGCCCGCGCGATGCTGACCGCCCGTCCGGTGCTGCTCGCCGGCGAAGGCGCGGAGCGGTTCGCAATGGACAATGGTATCGAGCTGGTCGAGCCCGAGACAATGCTCTCCCCCGAAGCGCTCGCCTCGGAAAACAGCAGGGCGCACGACACCGTCGGCTGCGTCGCGATCGACACCACCGGCGCGATCGCCGCGGCGACCTCCACCGGCGGGCTGCCCGGCAAGCACCCCGGACGCATCGGCGACTCCCCCGTCCCCGGGGCGGGACTTTACGCCGACGACACGCTGGGCGGGTGCGCCTTTTCGGGCGACGGCGAGGCGATCCTGCGGACGATGCTCGCGGCGCAGGTCATGCACGCGCTCGAACGCGGCGGCTCGGCCGGCGAAGCGGCGGACCATGCCATCGCCCGGCTCGGCCGGGTCGGCGGCGAGGCGGGTGCGATCGTCGTGGAGCGATCGGGCGCCTTCGGCATTGCCCATAACAGCGATCATTTCGCGCTGGCACTCCATTCCCATGGGCTCGATGCCCCGCGCGCGGGCGTCCACCGCGACGAATTGAAGGACGTGCTGCATGGCTGATTCCGGCGGACCACTCATCATTATCGGCGGCCACGAAGACAAGGAAGGCGACAAGACCATCCTCAAGGAGGTCGCGCGGCGGGTGAACGGCGGCAAGCTCGTCATCGCCACCGTCGCCAGTCACCAGCCCGACGGCTATTTCACCGCGTATCAGAAGGCCTTCGGGGCACTCGGCGTCGACAATCTTGTTGAGCTCTACGTCCATGAACGCGGCGAGACGCTGGAGCAGGAAACCCAGTCGGTGTTCGACGATGCGGCGGGCATCTTCTTCACCGGGGGCGACCAGCTGCGCATCTCCAGCCAGATCGGCGATACGCCGGTCGAGCGGATGGTCCGCGACATCCACGCCCGCGGCGGCGTGGTCGCAGGCACCTCGGCCGGTGCCTCGGTGATGAGCGAGACGATGCTGGTGAAGGGCTCCAGCGCCGAATCGCACCGCATCGGCGACCTTCACATGGCGCCGGGCCTGGGACTCGTGCGCGACGTGATCATCGACCAGCATTTCGCCGAGCGCGGGCGGATCGGCCGGCTGCTGGGCGCGGTGGCGCAGAACCCGCGCGTGCTCGGCATCGGCATCGACGAAGACACCGCGATCGTGCTGGAGGGCTGCTGCTTCCGCGTGGTGGGTGCCGGTGCGGTCACCATCGTCGACGGCTCGGGGGTCACCCGCTCGAATATCGCCGAGGCGAGCCCGGAGCGCACCTTATCGATGCACGACGTTCGCCTGCACGTGCTCAGCCATGGCGACGAGTTCGACCTCGACCAGCGTCGCCCCCTCTCCAAGAAGGACTGACTGCCCCGTTCAGTCCTGCTCTGGCGCCAGCACCGCCGCCAAGGCATCGGCGGCCTGGGCGCGGCGCTCGACGATGCCCGCGGTCATCCGCAGGACGAGATCGCGGGCGCCCTGCCAGTGGCTGCCGCTGCGACGGGCATGCGGCAGCTGGGGCATCCCGCCCACCGCGCTGCCCCAGCCGGTGGCGAGCGCCTGCACCCGCTCGGCAATCGCCGTGTCGGGCGTGTCGCCGCTCAGCAGCAGCGAGGGGAAGGGCAGCCGGATCTTGGGCGAGGCGAAATGCGCAGCATCGCCCTCCCCCGCAATCGGATCGATCAGCAGCGCGCCTGCGACCCGGGTGATATAGTCGCGCGGCGAGAGCCGGGCCCACCAGGTCGCGGCGAAGCAGCTCGCACCATTCGCTACCAGCAGCACCGGCCGCTCGGCATGGAGGATCGCCGAATCGAGCTTGGCCGCCCACAGGCTGCGCTGGCGCACCGTCTCTTCCGAGTAATCGAGATGCGCATCGGCCCGCAGCGGCGCACCGAACAATGCCGAAAGCGCGCGGGCCGGGCCGTTGCCGGTGCTGATCACCGAAAAGCGATCCAAGGGGGTCGTCACGAGCGTCATGGCGAGTCTTCCCGTGTGCTGGTCGGATGAGGCTATATGCTCTTTCGGACCCGCGCAATGCGGATCGTGCGACCCGGATCGTGGCTTCCGCACGCTTCAGCGCGGCCCCTTGCCGGGCGCCCCTTCGCAGGGCACGGGGCGAACGGAGGCAATAAGGCGAGCGATGCGGCGCAGACGAACCTGGACGATGCTGCTGGTGCCGGCGATCCTCGCCGCCGCGCCCGCCAGCGCGCAAGCGCCGCTCCAGCGCAGTATCGACCAGTATAACCTCCGCGCCTGGCATCTGGTCGACGGCGCGCCGCCGGACATCTGGGCGCTCGCCCAGGCGCGCGACGGCTTCCTGTATCTCGGCACCGGTGCCGGGCTCTACCGCTTCGACGGCATCAGCTTCGAGCCGGTAGTGCCCGGCATCGGCCGCTTTCCCTCGCGCAACATCACCGCGCTGCTCGCCGATCCCGATGGCAGCCTGTGGATCGGCCATTTCGACGGCCATGTCTCGCACCTCCGGGGCGGCCGGGTGGCCAACTTCGATGCGCCCAATGCAACCGTCGAGCAGTTCGCGCGCGGACCGGACGGTGCGATCTGGGCGGCAATGTCGGGCGTGGAGGGCGGGCTGTTCCGCATCGGTGCGTCCGGCATTGCCCGGGTGGGCGTCGAGCAGGGCATGCCCGCGGGGCGGGCGGCCAGCGTCGTCGCAGGCCGAGACGGTGCGATCTGGGTCGCGACCGAAGCCGACATTCGCGTGCTGCGCGCGGGCGCCTCGCGCTTCGTGCCCGTCACGCGCAGCCTCTACCGCGTCCGGCTCGCCGTGGCGCCGGACGGGCAGGTCTGGGCCTCGGGGGACCCCGCAGGCAGGTCCGCTGCGCGTGCGGCGGGGGTCAAGATCGCGCCGCTGATGCCGGGCATGCACCCGCCGGCTGCGGACCGGATGGGCTTCACGCAGGACGGCACGCTGTGGCGGACGCTGTTCGCCGGGGGCGTGCTTCAGACCCGCGGACCGGGCAACGCCGCCCCGTCCTTCACCCGCGTCACCACCAAGCAGGGCCTGCCCTCCCTCGTCGCGGTGCCGCTGCTGGAGGACCGCGAGGCCAATCTCTGGATCGGCACCAATCTGGGCCTGTTCCGACTGCGACCGGTGAGCGCCGCCGCCGCGCTGCGCGTTGACGATACCGTCCTCGGCGGGTTCGAGCTTGCGGTGACGCAGGACGGCACCGTCTATGCCGCGAACCCGCATGATCTCTACCGCGCCCGTCCAGGCGAGCCGCTGCGATGGCTGCGCCGCTTCGATCAGGGGATCGCGATGCTGGAGGCGGATGGCGCCGACCTGATCGTTTCGCTTCAGGACAGGTTGGTGCGGCTGCACGACAACCGTTTCGTGACCTTGCCCACGCCAACGCTGCCCGGCCCTGCCGCGACCTGGTCGCGGCAGGGGAACATGCAATGGATATCGGTCCAGGACGTCGGCGTGTTCCAGCTGGCGGGGGGCCGCTGGCGCCCGCTTGGCGCCGCCGACCAGCCGGCGAGCCGGATCTACACCGCCTCCGGCCTCGGCGGCGGGACCTGGTTCTACGGGCAGGATCGCCTGTATCGACGCGACCGAGCGGGGCTCCAGGCCATCCCCGGCGACAGGGTCGGAAGCATTGCGATGGTCTCGGACGGCCCGGCGGGCACGCTGGTCGGCGGCGAACTCGGGCTCGCCCGGCTCGAGCGAGCGCGGCTGCGGGCGCTGTCGGACAGCCGCGTGCCCGAGCTTGGCGGAATCACCGGCATCGTCCAGGCGCCGGACGGCACGGTGTGGATCAACGGCGTGCGCGGGCTGGTGCAGACCAGCGCGGCGGCGCTCGACGCGGCCTTTGCCGACCCGCATGCCCGCCTGCAGCACCAGCTGTTCACCGCCGCCGACGGCCTGCCCGGCGTAGCCCAGCAGGGCGCACCGAAGAGCACCGCGGTGCGCGGCGGCGATGGACGGATCTGGGTGGCGGACAATGTCGGCATCGGCTGGATCGACCCTGCTAGGATCGTCCACAACCGGCTGCCGCCGCCGGTGACGATCCTGCGGCTAACCGCGAACGACCGCAGCTATCCCCAGCCGCGCGCCGTCGCCCTCCCTGCCGGCACCGCCAATCTGCGGATCGCCTATACCGCGCTGAGTCTCGCGGAGTCGGAGCGGATACGCTTCCGCTACCGGCTGATCGGCGTCGACCGCGACTGGATCGACGCAGGCGCCGCGCGCGAGGCCTATTATGCCAATCTCGGCCCCGGCAGCTGGCGCTTCCAGGTAATCGCGGCCAACAATGACGGGGTATGGAACCGCGATGGCGCGTCTGTCACCGTCACCATCGCCCCGCATTTCTACCAGAGCTGGTGGTTCCGGCTGCTCGCGATCGGCGCGGGCGTGGGCCTGCTGTGGCTTCTTTACGCCTGGCGCCTGCGCGAGCAGATCGCCCGCGCCCGCGCCAGGGCCGAGGCCCAGCTCGCCGAACGCGAGCGCATCGCTCGCGAACTGCACGACACGCTGCTCCAGAGCATGCAGGGGCTGATGCTGCGCTTTCAGGCCGCCGCCTATGCCACCGAGCCCGGCTCCCAGGCGCAAACATTGATCGACAGCGCGCTGGAACGCGCCGACGACGTGATGCTGGAAGCGCGTGACCGGGTGCTGGCGCTCCGCCGCATCATCGGCCCTGGCGATCCGCAGCCGCTGATCGATGATCTCGCCCGCTATCTCGAAGAGGAAGGCCTGGTCATCACCGTAACCCGCGAGGGGCCGGCGCTACGGCTCTCGCCCGAGGCGCTCGAGCATATCCTCGCCATCGTGCAGGAGGCACTCGCCAATGTCCGCCGCCATGCGGGCACGATGCTGGCGCAGGTACAGGTGAACAGCAGTGAGGGCCGGTTGCGGATCGAGATTATCGATCAGGGCTGCGGCATCCCGCCGGATATCGTCGCCGCCGGACAACGGCCTGGCCATTATGGGCTGAAAGGCATGCACGAACGCGCCGCAGCGCTCGGCGGCACGGTCGAGATCCGCCGCGGCGTACCGATCGGCACGACGGTTTGCCTGATCGTAGGACGGTGAGGGACGACTTGCGTCTGCACTGTTTCTGAACGATGAGAGTTGCCGCTTGGCCGCTCCGACCCTGGGGGAGCATGCCGCGTTTGCGGGTCATTACTGGGGCAACGGGTGCCAATGAACTCCTACCATCGCACGCTGGAACATTTGCCGCTGCTCGAGAGGCGGCGGCCGCTGGCCTATGCGATTACCTTGGCATTCTGCGCGATCGCGTGGTGGTTGCGGCTGGTGCTCGATCCGCTCTTTCCGCCGGGCTTTCCCTATCTTACCTTCTTCCCGGCGGTGATCCTCGCCTCGTTCCTGTTCGGGCGGGGACCGGGGATCGTCGCGGCGGTGCTGTGTGGGCTGCTCGCCTGGTATTTCTTCATTCCGCCGCTCTACAGTTTCGCGCTGCAGCGGGGCACCGCCGTCGCGCTGGTATTCTACGTAGGCGTCGTTTTGGTGGACATCCTGCTCGTCCATTGGATGCAGATGGCCAATACGCGGCTGATGGCGGAGCGCGAACGCAGCGCCAGCCTCGCCGCGCGGACCGAAATCCTGTTCGAGGAACTGCAGCACCGCGTCTCAAACAACCTCCAGATGGTGGGCGCGATGCTCGCGCTCCAGCGCCGCGGGGTCGCCGATGGCGAGGCCAAGCGCGCGCTCGGCGAGGCAGCGGCCAAGCTCCAGCTGATCGGCCGCATCCAGCGGCGCTTGTACGGCAGCCGCGGCGAGCCGCTCGCGCTCGACGCCTTCGTCACCGCGCTGGTCGAGGACCTGGCCGAAAGCAGCGGCAAGCCCGGCATACGTCACATGGTCGAGGCGAACAGCGCGCTGCTGCTCCCGCCGGATCGCGCCATTCCGCTGGCGCTGATCGTTGCCGAGGGGATCGCCAACGCAATCGAACACGGCTTTGCGGATCGCGAGACCGGTACCATCCTGGTGCAGGTCTGCGCCGAGGGAGACCGGCTGTCACTGTCGATCCGCGACGACGGTGCGGGCGTAGCGGAAAGCTTCGACTTGGCGGCGGTGGACAGCCTCGGGCTGCGTATCGCGCGCAATCTCGCACAGGGCATGGATGCGGAACTGCGCATCGTGCCCGCCCGCCCCGGCACGCTGGTGGAGCTGCGCAACATCCCCATCGACGCCGCGGTGCAGGCCGCCTGATCGCGATCAAGGCCGCTGGCGCCGATGCGCTGCATCCTGTAGCCTGCTCCAAGGAGGGCGGCGACGATGGAACAAGGTTCTGGCACCCCGATGGCGGCCCGGCTCGGCTTCAAGCCCGGCATGCGCGTGTGGTTTCACGACATGCCGGCAGCGGTGCGCGCGGCGATCGCTCCCGAACGTGCCGCGCTGGAAGAGCTGGGCTGCGCCACCGACGGCGTGCAGGGCGTGCACCTGTTCGCCTCCCGCCGCGATCACCTCGAACGCGAGCTGGGGGCGCTGCGGGGGCTGCTGGCCAGCAATGGCTTCTGCTGGGTGTCCTGGCCTGAGCAGGAAGGTGCCTCGGAACTGCACGAGAATAGCGTCGCCGATCTCGCCGCCGCGCAGGGGTGGGAGACGCGCGATCACTGCGCGTTTGAAGGCTGGTCTGGCGTCAAGCTGACCCCCCGGCCTACGCCTGCAATCGAATAAAGCTCGACATATGCACGTCTCCGCATAAGACTCCGATGGACAGGCGACGCCCCCCGGACGACGCTCGTCCCCAAAATTCCTCTATGAAACCTGATATGCGGCCTTGGACCTCTGATATCGATCTGCCGGACGACGCTCGGATCGCGAACGCCGCCGCCTTTTGCGAGCGCATGGCGACGCGCCACAGTTGCCGGAGTTTTACGGATCGGCCGGTGCCGCGCGCGATCATCGAGACGGCGATCGCCGCGGCCGGTACCGCGCCGAACGGCGCCAATCGCCAGCCCTGGCACTTTGCCGCCCTCGCCTCCCCGGGCGCGAAGACCGCGCTGCGCGTGGCGGTGGAAGAGGAAGAGCGGACCTTCTACGGCGGCATCGGCGGCAGCGAGTGGCAGGGGCTGCTCCAGAATCTCGGCACCAATGCCGACAAGCCCTATCTCGAAATCGCACCCTGGATCATTGTCGCCTTCGGTCAGACCAAGGCGAACGAGACCGACCTGTTCCCCAACCCGCACGTCACCGAAAGCGTGAGCATCGCCTGCGGCCTGCTGCTCACTACTCTGCACATGGCGGGGCTGGCGACGCTGGTGCACACCGCAACGCCGGCACGTTTCCTCAACCGGCTGTGCCGGCGGCCGGAGCATGAGCGGCCGGTGATGATGATCGTGACCGGCCATCCCGCCCCCGATGCGATGGTGCCGGCGGCCGCGATGGAGCGCAAACCATTGGATCAGATCGCCAGCTGGTTCTAAGCGCCTGAGGTGCATCCCCCGATTTCCTCCCGCCTGCTCTCCCTCGATCTCGTGCGCGGCACTGCCTTGCTCGGCATCCTGCTGCTCAACATCGTCGGCTTCGGGATGCCCGAGGCGGCTTATTTCAACCCGCGCGCCTATGGCGGCTGGCACGGCGCAGACCTTGCCGCCTGGCTGGTCAACTTCCTGTTCTTCGACGGGCGGATGCGCGGCCTCTTCTCCTTCCTGTTCGGCGCCTCGCTGCTGATCGTCACCGACGCGGCTGAGGCTGCCGGGCGCGACCCGGCGCGGATACATTATGCCCGGATGGGCTGGCTGCTGCTGTTCGGCCTCGCCCATCTCTGGCTGGTCTGGCACGGCGACATCCTCGCCCATTATGCGCTGGTCGGGATGCTTGCCTATCCCCTTCGCAAGCTGCCGATCTCCCGGCTGGTGAGCCTGGGGGCCGTGCTGACGCTCGTCAGCACCACGCTGTTCGGCATGCTGGCGCACGACGCCTGGCGAATGTCGCTTCTGCCGCAGGCGACGCAGGGCGAATATGGCGCGCTGGTGAACGCGTTCGGCATCCCGCCCGCTTCGCGGATCGCATCGGAACTGGCGGTGCACCGCGGCAATTATGGCGGGCTGGTCCATCAGCGCTTTGGCGAATATGCGACCAGCCCGTTCGCGATGCTGACGCTCTATGGGTGGGAGACACTCGGCTACATGCTCTTCGGCATGGCGGCGCTGCGCAGCGGGCTGCTCACCGGCGCCTGGCCCCGCGCGACCTATCGGCGCTGGTGGCTGCGCTGCTGGGCCGTAACCTTGCCCCTCTACGCGCTGCTGGCGACTTGGCTGATCGCCGCGAGGTTCAGCCTGTACGCCGTGGTAATGGCCGCGGCGACGCTACCGGGGCTGGTGCGACCGGTGATGATCCTTGGCTGGACCTGCCTGATCCTGGCGGTCGCGCGGCCCGATGGCTGGCTGACAAGGCGCATCGCCGCGGCAGGGCGCATGGCCTTTTCCAATTATCTCGCGACCAGCCTGCTCTGCGTCTGGTTCTTCGACGGCTATGGCCTGGGCTGGTTCGGCCACCTCTCGCGCTGGCAGCTTTACCCGGTGGTATTCGGCGTCTGGGCACTGCTGCTGCTCTGGTCGCAGCCCTGGCTGACCGTGTTCCGCTATGGCCCGCTCGAATGGGTCTGGCGCAGTCTGGCGCGAGGCAGTCTGCAACCCATTCGCAATAGCCTTGCGAATCCCTCGCAATCGCACTAGATCCTGTGCGGCAAGAGAATCGAGGGATTGTCGATGGTCGTCTGCGTGTGCAATGCCCTGCGGGAACGGGAAGTGCGGGAAGCAGCGCGGTCGGGCGCACAAAGCGCCTGCCAGGCCTATCGCGCGCTCGGCTGCCAGGCCAAATGCGGCCAGTGCGTCCCCTTTGCCCGCGCCATCATCGCCGAGGAACGGGCTGCCGCCTGAGCGCACTTCCCCGGTTCCGCCCCCGTCGTTTCGCCGCTAGGCTGGTCGCCAGACGAAAAGGGATATGCACATGAAGGGCGACGCCAAGGTTCTTGAGTATCTGAACGAGGTGCTCAAGAACGAGCTTACCGCGATCAACCAATATTGGCTGCACTATCGCATGCTCGATCACTGGGGCGTGCAGAAGCTCGCCGAGTTCGAACGGCATGAATCGATCGACGAGATGAAGCATGCCGATTGGCTGTCGGAGCGCATCCTGTTCCTCGACGGCCTGCCCAATTTCCAACTGCTCGGTCGCTTGCGCATCGGCGAGACGGTGGAGGAACTGCTCCGCGCCGATCTTGCGCTGGAAGTGGAGGCGATCGCCGTGCTGCGCGACGCGATCCAGCATTGCGAGACCGTCCGTGACTTCGTCAGCCGGGACCTGTTCCTCAAGATCCTCGAGAGCGAGGAAGAGCATGTCGACACGCTGGAGCGCCAGTTCGACATGATCGAACGCATGGGTCTGGAGAACTACATCCAGCTCAACAGCAAGCCGGCGGAAGCGGAGTAAGCTGCGCCCGAACGGGGGGCGGACGCACGTTCCGCCCAACCGTCATCCCCGCGCAGGCGGGGATCCATTGATGGAGTCGTCGAGGCTCCAGCCGATACGCCCTGGCAAATGGATTCCCGCCTTCGCGGGAATGACGACGAAGGCTTGGAGACGGCAGTCATAGACTGCCCCGCCCTACTCCTTGTCACGGTCGAACGGGTTCTTCGGCGCCCGGAGTACCAGCCGCACCGGTACCGCGCCGAAATCGAACTCGCGCCGCAAGCCATTGATCAGATAGCGCTGATAGCTCATCGGCAGCAGGTCCACCCGCGTGCCGAACAGCACGAAGCTGGGCGGCCGGGTCTTGTTCTGAGTCACATAGCGCGGTTTGATCCGCTTGCCGCCGGGCGCGGGCGGCGGGTTCGCCTCGATCGCGCGTTCGAACCAGCGGTTGAGCTGGCCGGTCGAGACGCGGCGCGACCAGGCCTCGCGCGTCTCGAACGCCACGCGCATCATCGTGTCCAGGCCTTTACCGGTGATCGCCGAAACGGTGAGCAGCGGCACGCCCTTCACCTGTGCCAGCCCCTCGTCCAGCGCGCCCTTTACGCCGTTGAACAGGCTGGAAGCATTCTCCGCCACATCCCACTTGTTCATGACGATGATCAGCGCACGACCTTCCTGCAGCACGCGATCGGCGATCTTAAGGTCCTGCACCTCCAACCCGCGCGTCGCGTCGAGCAGCAGCACCACGACTTCCGCGAAGTCGATCGAGCGCAGCGTATCGGCGACCGAGAGCTTCTCCAGCTTCTCCTCGACGCGCGCCTTCTTGCGCAGCCCGGCGGTATCGACCAGCCGCACCTTGCGCGGCTTGTCCTCGAAATCGGTCCATTCGTAATCGATCGAGATCGAGTCGCGGGTGATCCCGGCCTCGGGCCCAGTGATCATCCGATCCTCGCCAAGCAGACGATTGACCAAGGTCGACTTGCCCGCATTCGGGCGACCGACGATCGCCAGCTTGAGTGGTGCGTCGGGGCTGTCGGGATCCTCCTCCGGCTCCTCGTCATCGCGGTCGACATGCGGCAGCAGCGCCTCGAAAAGGTCGACCACGCCTTCGCCATGCTCGGCCGAGAAGGGGATCGGATCGCCCAGCCCCAGTGCCATAGCCTCCAGCACACCGGTATCGCCGGCGCGGCCTTCGGCCTTGTTGGCCATCAGCACCACCGGCCGATCGGTCGAACGCAGCCAGCGGGCGATTTCCTCGTCAAGCGGGGTCACGCCCGCGCGCGCATCGATGACGAACAGCGAGACGTCCGCCTCGCGCACCGCCGCCTCGGTCTGCGCGCGCATCCGCCCGGGGAGCGTCGCGACGTCCTCGTCCTCATAGCCCGCGGTGTCGATCACCCGGAATTCTAGGCCGAGGAGGTTCGCCTCGCCCTCGCGGCGATCGCGGGTGACGCCGGGCTGGTCGTCGACCAGCGCCAAGCGCTTTCCGACCAGCCGGTTGAACAGCGTCGACTTGCCCACATTGGGGCGTCCGATGATGGCGACGGTGGGCAAAGGCATGATCGATTCTCTAACGCAGACGAAAGGACGACGCAAAGTCGCCGGAAAAACGACAGGGGCCGGAGCGCTGCGCCCCGGCCCCCTTGATGGATAGTCTGCCCGGCACGCAGCCGGGACAGCAGCCTCAGCGATAGGCGCTCAGGCGGCCCTTGTCGTCGAGCAGGTAGAGCGTGCTGTTGGCAATCACCGGCGCGAGCGACAGCGGATCCTTGGTCTCCTTGGTCGAGAGGACACTGCCGTCCTTCGGCGACACAGAGACGATCTGGCCCAGCGTGTTGATCAGCACGAGGCGGCCGCCGGCCACGATCGGGCCCTTCCAGGCGACCGGGTTCTTCAGCTTCTTCTCGTTCTTGTACTTCTTGAGCTGGACGATCCAGCGCGGCTTGCCGCTGCTGCGCGACAGGCAGAGCAGGCGCGCATCATCGGTGACGACGAACAGCCACTCACCCACCGCATAGGGCGAGGAGAGCCCGCCGATGCTCTGCTCCCACAGCGTCGAGCCGCTGGTGATGTCCACCGCGACCATCCGGCCGCCCTCGCCCAGCGCGTAGACGCGGCCCTGGTCGATCACCGGCTCGGCATCGATGTCCGACAGCGACGAGACCGAGGTGGTCATCGTGTTGCGGGTCAGCACGTCGCCCCACAGCGACAGGCCGTTCTCGTAGCGATAGGCGTTGAGCTCGCCCGAAGAGAAGCCGGCGATCACCGTGCCCTGCGCCGAGGCCGGGGCGGCGACGCCGAACACGCCCTGCGATTCGAGGCTGGCGGTTGCCGTCCAGGAGACGTCGCCCTTGTCCTGGGTGAGCGCAAACAGCTGGTTGTCCTGCGTCACCACATAGACATTGCCGTTGGCGAGCGTGGGCGCGCCACGCAGCGGGCCGCCGGGACGCTTGCGCCAGAGTTCCTTGCCGTCCGCCACCTGCAGCGCGACCACGTCGCCAAGGCCATTGGAAGCATAGACATGGTCGCCATCGACGCTGACGCCGCCGCCGAACAGCGCGCCGCGGCTGCGCTTGTCCTCTCCGGTGCCGGTACGCGCGGCCCACAGTTCCGAACCGGTATCGGCGGCCATGGCGTGCACGGTGCCGGCTTGGTCGATCACGAACAGCTTGTTGCCTTCGATCACCGGCGAGGCCGCAAGCCGCTGGCTCTTCGAGGGCTTGGCGACCTGGCGCGACCAGACGCGCGACAGCGACTCACCAAGGGCAAGATGGCCCATCGCCTTGGAAGCGCTGCCACCCGGCTGGCTCCAATTTTCGTTGACCGCCGCCTCGGGCAGCTGGACCTCGATGCCCGCCAGCGTCTTGTCGGCGGTGATGTCGTTCTCGGTCACCAGAATCGGCACGCGCTCGCCGAGCACGGGGGTCTTCTTGCCGCCGCCGCCCTTGAAGACGCCGCAGCCGCTCACCAACGCGAGCGCGGCAACTGCCGTTACAACGCGAACCTTCGTGTTCATTTAGCTTGCTTTTCCTGGGTCTGAGCGGTCGTCGCGGTCGGCGTGACCGAAAGCGTCTTGGCGAGTTCGGCGGTGCGTTCGCGGATCGAATCCGGCACGCGGGGGCCGGCTTCGCTGAGCTGGCGATAGAGCTTGGCGGCCTCGCCGCGCTTGCCCGATTTCAGATAGGCGGCCGCCACCATCTCGCCCGCGGTGCCGAACCACGGGGAATCGGGGTTGGCCAGCGTGCCGAGCCGCTGGATCACGTCCTGCGGGTTGAGCGTATCGAACTCGGCCTGGGTCTGGCGGACCAGCGCTAGGTCACGGAACGGCTGGGCGAGCTTGGTGTCGGTGACGATACCGGCGAACTTCGCGGCGGCACCCTTTTTGTCGCCCTGCTGGAGCAACAGATTGCCCTGGGTGAAGCGGGCCATCGCGGCATAGCCGTCGCTGCCCTGCGCCACCTTTTCGAGCGCGGGCTGGGCCTGACCGGCCTGGTTCTGCGCGGCAAGCTGGAGGGCGGCGTCATAGTCCTCGCCACGCGCTTCGGCGGCGGTACGCTGGCTGTGGTCGTATAACAGCCAACCGGCCACGGCTACCAGGAACGCCACGACGCCGATCGCGATCCAGATGCCATAGCGACGGCCGGCGCGGATCAGCTGATCGCGCCGATATTCCTCGTCTACTTCGCGAAGGAAGGCCTCGTCGGTGGTACCGGAAGGAGGAAGCGCCAAAATCTACTCCATGGGTCTGATGCGGCCGCGGACCTTAGCGTCGCGCGCCGTGAACGCAAATCGCCCTACTCGGTCAGTCCTTCGGCGCATAGACCTGATCGGGTCCCGGAAAGGTCCGTGACCGTACTTCGCCCGCATAGGTTTCAACCGCGGCGGAAATGCGGCCGGCCAGATCGTCATAGCGCTTCACGAAGCGCGGCGTGCGCTCGAATAGGCCGAGCATGTCCTCGGCGACCAGCACCTGGCCGTCGCACTGCGCCGAGGCGCCGATGCCGATGGTGGGGCATTTCACTGCCTTGGTGATCTCGATCGCGATCGGCTCGACCACGCCTTCCACGACGATCGCGAAAGCACCCGCCTCGTCCATCGCCACCGCATCGCCGACCAGCTTGGCATGCTCCGCCTGACTGCGGCCGCGGGCACCATAGCCGCCGAGCACGTTGATCGCCTGGGGGGTCAGGCCGATATGGCCGATCACCGGAATGCCGCGCTCGTTGAGGAACTTGACCGTCGGCGCCATCGCGGCGCCGCCTTCGAGCTTTACCGCCGCCGCGCCGGTTTCCTTGAGCAGCCGCGCCGCGCTTTCGAAGGCCTGCTCCGGCGAGGCTTCATAGCTCCCGAACGGCATGTCGATAACGACCAGCGCATGATAGCTGCCACGCACCACCGCCGCGCCGTGCGCCGCCATCATCTCGAGCGTCACCGGCACGGTGGACGGAAGGCCGTAGATCACCTGGCCGAGGCTGTCGCCGACCAGCAGCATGTCGCACTGCTCGTCCATCAGCTGCGCCATGCGGACGGTATAGGCGGTGAGCATCACCAGCGGCTCCCCGCCTTTGCGCTTGCGGATCGCGGGCACGGTGACGCGCTTCATCGGCGCGGGCGTGGGATTGGCGCGGCTGGTGGCGGTATCGAGCGTGATCTGGTGCGACATGGCGCGCGGTCTAGCGGGTCGCGGGAGGCGTTGCCAGCCCGCTCCGGCTCAGCGCAGCCAGCCCCGTCGCGTCGCCATGCCGGCGAGCCAGATCTGGAAGATCGCTACGCCGAGGATGAACACCGGGATCACGAAGGCCTGCACGGGCCCAGCAAGGCCGCCCGTGGCGAGCAGATAGCCGAACTGCACGATCACCGCGGCGAGCGACACGACGTAGAGAATGTTGGCCTTGCGCGAACGTCGCAGCATGGCAAGCGAGCCGAGCAGACTGGCGCCGACCCCGATCGCATAGTCGATCAGGAACCAGCGCGGCACTGCCTGATAATATTCCCAATTCCAGAAACTCGGCTCGACGGCTCGCTGCGGCGAGAGTGTCGCGTGCGCACAGAAGACGAGGCAGCCGAGCAGCCCCCAGACGACCAGCATCGTTGCGACCGTGCGAAACCAGCTGGCTGGCCGTTGTCGAATATAAGACGCCATGCGATCCCAGTAACCCGTGTCGTTTATCGTGTTAATTTAGGATAAACACGGCGGTTAGGCCATGAATGTGTAAATTTTTCGTGCTCAGAGCAACGCACGGGCATAGCGTTCTGCCGCGAATCCGATCAGCAAACCGCCCGGATATTCCAGCACGGCCCGTTTGATCATCGAGGGCTGCGCGATCATCAGCGCGCGCGCCTTGGCCGAATCGAGGTCGGTCTTGTCCGCGTCGGGAAGCTTGCGGAAGGTGGTGCCGGCGCGATTCAGCAGCGGCTCCCAGCCTTCCGTCTCGATCCAATGGTCAAGCCGCGCGGGGTCGACGCCCTCGACCCTATAGTCGTGAAACACATAGCGAATGGCGTTGGCATCGAGCCAGGCCCGCGCCTTTTTCATCGTGTCGCAATTCTTGATTCCGTACAGCGCGATGGTCATGCGCGTTTAGTGGAGGAAACGGCCAAGCGTAACAACCGGCTGCACCTCCAGACCCAACGCGCGATAGAAACCGATCGCCGCATCATTGCCCTCACGGACCATCAGTTGGAGCTTGGGGCAGCCCCGCGCGCGCAACCAGGCTTCGGCGGCAGCCATCAGGGCGCGGCCATGCCCCTGCCCGCGCGCCGACTCGGCGACGGCGAGATAATAGACCCAGCCACGATGCCCATCGTCGCCCACCATCGCGGTGCCGAGCAGCGCCGTGCCGTCGCGTAGCAGCAGGATCGCCGAAGCCGCCCCCTGAGCCGCGCGATCGAAGTCGGCTGCCGGATCGTTCCAGGGGCGGGTGAGGCCCGCTTCCTGCCACAGCGCGATGACGGCGTCGCGATCGTCGCCGCCCGCTTCCGCGAGCTCCACAAACACGCCTATTTCGCTTCGGCGGCGAAGCGGAACGTCACGGCGATGGCGTCCGGAATGGTGCTGGGATCACTCCATTGGCCCTTGCCGACCCCGAAGGCGAGACGTTTTACCGTGGCGGTGCCGCTGGCCTGGGCATGGTCACCGTCGATCTTCAATGTGAAACTGATCGGCACCGGCTTGCTCGCACCGGCAAGCGCCAGCGTGCCGTCGGCGACATAGGCTGCGCCCTGCTTGCGGATCCGCGTAGCGGTGAAGTGCGCCTTGGGATGCGCGGTGACGCCGAAGAAATCGTCGCCCTTCAGCGTGTCGTCCCGCTCCGAGTCGCCGCTGCTCACAGAGGCGAGATCGATGTCGACCCCGATCCTTGAATGGGCGAGGTCGTCGGGGCTGAACTGGATGTCGGCAGTCCAACGGGCAAATCGGCCATTGATCGCCTCGCCGCTATAGACGGTGCGGAAGGCCAGCGTGCCGCCCGGCGCCACCTTCCAGCTGCGCACCGGCATCGTGGCAGTGCTGGGCTCGGCCGAGGGCGAGGGACTGGGATCGGGACTGGCCGCGGCGTCCGGCGTCGGTGCAGCGGCAGCAGGCAGCTCGGGCGTCGAACCCGGGGCCGCCAGCGGCTGAGAGGGCGTCGGCACCTCCGCATGGCTCTTGTAGCGCCACGAACCGGCAAAGAACGCCGCGGTGCACGCCGCCAGCGCGACCACGACCGCGATCGTCAGCGCAGGGCGTCGCGACAATGCCGCCGGCATCATCCGCCCGATCAGGTCGTCGCGTAGCAGATGGTGGCGGAGTGCCCCGGCGACGTGGAGCACGAACAGGCCAGCGAGCAGCCAGCCGATCAGCCCGTGTATCGTCTCTGCAGGCTCGTTCCACGCAGCGCCCAATGGCAGGTGCGGCAACGGAATGGCGCCGAACAGCAGCGTCGGCAACTTTACCCGGGCGGTGGAGACGATGATCCAGCCGGTGATCGGCCCCAGGATCATCACACCATACAGGCCCCAATGGACTAGGCTTGCGACCAGCCGGAGCGCCGGCGCGCCCTCCGCGGGCGGGCGGGAGACTAAAATCCGCGTCAGCAGCCGCGCGAGCGACAGCACGAGGATCAGGATACCGACCGACTTGTGGAACTGGAATGCCACGAACAACGTGGACTTCGGAAGATCCTCCAACGCCCAGCCAAGCCCCAGCTGGAACAGCAGCAGCAGTGCCAGTGCCCAGTGGAGCAGGATCGCTATCCCGCTATATCGTTGTTGCAGACCTGCCACGCCCAGCCTCGCTCATTTTGATGCGCGCGCGGCGGTACCGAACGCGGCAGCACGCGATTCGCAAGCCGAATCACGTGCGTAACGAGCAAAGGGTGCGCCTTGTTTGCCGCTTTGAGCAAGGCCGCGACCGGAAACGCTGCGTTCCGGCCGCGGAAGCATGGGTCACGCCGGGAGCAGCATGTCGCGCAGAACGCGGCCACTCTCGGGCGCGATCGAGGAGCCGCGCGTCGTCGTCTCAAAGTTCAAGCTGAGCAGGCTGCCGAACAGCAGGAAGCTGCCCATTGCGCTGCCCAGTTCGGAAAGGCTCGGCATGTTGCTGTTCGGCCCGTAGATTTGTCCCGGCTTGGTGAGGTCCGCATCCGCCTGGGTTACCGTCGCGCCCAGTTCGGTCTGCCAGCCGCCCGCCGACTCCTGTACCGTGAAGCCGTCCCGGTTGGCGGCATCGAGCGCATAGCCGTTGGTCGAGACGCTGACCGACAGATCGCCCAGCTGCTGCTGGCTGATGCCGTCGATCACCACGGCATTGGCGCCGCGCGTCACCACCACCTGGCTGGCGAAATAGACGCTGGGGTTGTTCTTCGCCTGCTCGGTATTGACCGTGATCTTGGTGCCGTTGTCGAGTTCGAAGGTCGTGGTGCCGTAAAAGTCGAACTGGTGCTTGCCGTTCACGTCGACATGCGGGTCACCCCATACGCGCGTGCTCTGGCCGGTCGTGTCGTTGACGATCGTCATCTCGCTGTTCCGCTCGTCGATGGCGAGGTGATAGCCGTCGCCAAGATCGACGCGCGCCGTGTTCTGCCCGGTGGTCTGCGCGGTGAAACCCGCCTGCGGCTGCAATTGTCCGGCGCCGGCCATCGTGCCCAGCTGGATCGATAGCAGCGACGGCAGCATCGCACTGGCATAGGCGCTGGCACCAAGCGGGTTGAATTGCTGGGCGAGCACGCCGCCGGCCAGCGCCAACTGCGCGACGGCGAACGGAGTCGGGGCGGCGGTCGAAATCGTCGTCATATCCATGCTCCTGAAGAGGCGATTGGGTGCGAGCCCGTTGGTATGGTGCTGCTTCCCACGCCCTGCCGCGCCGCGGCATCGCCGGATCGCGTAGGCCGGCTAAACGAATCGTCTAGCGACTGCCGCCCCCTGCGATGGCATCCGGGGCTCGACGGCCTTCGGTGAGGAACCACTAACATGATGTCGGCAGCGGAACAGCTATCGCGCCCCACCGGCATTGGGGCCGCTTCGACCATCTCGACCGCGCGGCACCTTGCCGCAAACGACGATTTCCAGGCGCGCCACCTGCCCCCGCGCGAGTTGCTAGCCTGGCAGCAGCCTGCGCCGCCGGTTCAGTTCGTCCGTAGCGAAGCCCCACCGCTTACGGCCGAACGAGCCGGTGGACCCACCACCGTCGATCTCGCGGCGATGGCAGCCGACGTCTACAACGACATCCCCGCCCCGCCCGCCGGCTACCGCGTCGCGAGCGGTGACGACCTTGGCAAGCTCGGCCTGCGCACGGAAGACCTGACCTCCCCGCAGAGCAGCTTCCGCGCCCGCGTCTATGTGGCGGAGGGCGATGGCGGCCCCCATTACATTGTCAGCTTCCGCGGCACCACGGACGGCAGCGACTGGAAGGCCAATGCCCAGCAGGGAGTTGGTCTTCCCTCGGATCAATATACCCGGGCGCTGCTGGTCGCGAAGGCGATCGGCCGACATCCGGATGCGCAGGTGACGATCACCGGCCATTCGCTGGGCGGCGGCCTCGCCTCAGCGGCGGCACTCGCGAGCGGGCGCGACGCGCAAACGTTCAACGCCGCGGGGCTGAGCGACGCGACGATCCGCCAGGCCGGCGCGATCCGCGGCGATGCACCGCCCCCCAAGATCGCAGCCTTCTATGTCCGCGGCGAGGTTCTGTCGGCGATCCAGGACGGCGGCGATCGCGTCGCCGGCGCGATCCTTGGCGGCATCCCGGGCGCGATCTTTGCCGATGCGCCAGAAGCCTATGGCACACGAATCCCGCTCGACGCGAAGCAGCCGGCGGGGCAGCATTGGTATCAAGACACGCCGGTTGCCCGTCACCAGATGGACTGGGTGCAAAGCAGCCTGGGGACGCATTGACCCCGGGTTGCCCTACTCCCTACAGCATGGAGCCATGAGCCGCCGTCTCTGCATTCTCGTCGCGCTGATGCTGGCGGCCGCCCCGATCGGAGGATGCATGGCCGCCGCGCCTTCCTGCTACACCAAGCGCGCCTCGGTGGTGCTGCCTGACCGCAACCGCGTCCTCGCACATCTGAGCAACGGGGCGTCCGGCCGCGCGCTGGCCGAGGCGATCTTTGATGGCCGCGTCGAGGATGCGCACGCGATGCTGCTGCGCGATCCGCGATTGATCGGCACCGCCGTCGTCGACGATCCCAAGGTGCCCCAGCCCCCGGCTGGCCAATATGGTGACCTCCTGACCTTTGCCACGGCGCGCTGCGATGCTGATGCCGTGACGATGCTGTTCGCCGCGGGCATGCCCAAGGACGGCGTGAAGCGCGGCGCGGCGCTGTCACTGGCAATCCTGGCGGACAGCCCGGCGATGGCGGAGCAGCTGCTCTCCGCGGGCGCGTCGCCCGATCCGCAGGTCGGAGGTGGCGAGAGCGCGATGCGAAACGCGATCGCCTTCGGCCATCTCGGCGGGGTGATGACGCTGCTCCGCCACGGCGCCGATCCTCGGCAGGCCGATCGCTTCGGGATTGATCCCGTCCGCATGGCGATGGATGCAGAGCAGGCGGAGATCGCCGAACTGCTGGTCGAGAAGGGCGGTACGCTGTGGAGCGTTGCCGACGACGGCAGCATGGCGGCGCACGCGCTGCTCGTGCCGCCGGTGATCTTCAGCAGTCCCGAGATGCTCGCCGCCCGCACGCGCCTGATCGAACGCGGCCGCAACGCCGGCTTCGGCTGGCCCCCGCCCGACCGCGCGACCGTCAAGCAGCAGATTGCGCGTGGCAACTGGCCGACCCCCGCGATGGCCAAAGCGGGGATGACGGTCGCCCCTTCGGTGCGGGAGCGGCTGCGCGCGGCTGAGCACTAGCGCCGCTGCCGCCGAAGCGGCCTGATCGCCCCGCTGGCGTGCGTCTAAACGAATCGTCGAGAGACACGATCAGGGTCCGATGCGACCGTAGCTCCGACAGTTCAGGGAGGCGTTCCATGCTCGACTCAATCAGCCGCACCGGCACATCCGGTGGTGTCCGCAGTGCCCCCGGCGGCGGTTACACCGTCCGCCATGGCGATACGCTGTCGAGCATCGCGGCGCGGAACGGTGTGTCGCTCGCGGCGCTGCGCGCGGCCAATCCGCAGATTCGCAACCCCAATCTGATCTTTCCCGGCCAGACGATCGCGCTGCCGCAAGCGGGAAGCGGCAGCTATACGGTGCAGGCGGGCGACACGCTTTCGGGCATCGCCGCGCGGTTCGGGCTCGACTGGCACGACCTCGCGCTCGACAACGGCCTCGCCAATCCGGGGATGATCCTGCCCGGCCAGACGCTACGTCTGAACGGCGGCGGCGGCGCCCGTACCGGCGGCACCGAAGCGACAGGCGGCGCGACGAGCGGCGGCACCGGACGGAACGCCGCCGATATCGCGCGGCAATATCTCGGCCGCAACGCCGCCGAACTGCGCGGCGACCGCAGCGACAATCTCCCGATGAATGCCAATGTGCCGGCCAATGTCTGCTGCGCCAACTTCGTCTCGGCGGTGCTCACCGAAGCCGGGCAGCTGCCGGCCAATCTCCATACGGATTCGGTCGCGCAGCTCGACACGACGCTGCGTGCGCAGGGCTGGACCGAAGTGAGCGCGGCGCAGGCCAAGCCCGGCGACGTGGTGATCATCCAGGGCGGCGGCGTATCGCATACGGTGCTCTATGCGGGCAACGGCCAGACGATCGGATCGAACAACCGCAACGCCGACGGCACCCAGAAGGTGACCACCGGCAACCTCTCCTGGGCGCTGTCGCACGGCGCCAAGATCCTGCACGCGCCGAATTCGGTCACCGCACCTGCCAGCGCGGGCGGCACGGCCGGTGTCGGCGCGCCCTCGGCCACGCGCCAGGGGCGGATCGACCAGGCGATGACCTATTTCCAGGCACAGGGCTGGACGCGTGCGCAGGCGGCGGGGATCGTCGCCAATCTCGACGCCGAAAGCCGCATGGAGGCCAATATCCGCCAGACGGGCGGCGGCCCCGGCTATGGTCTCGGCCAATGGGAAGGGCCGCGCCAGGCCGACTTTGCGGCCTTCTCCGGGCACGACATCCGCAACTCCACCTTTGAAGAACAGCTCGCCTTCGTCCAGCACGAGCTCAAAGGCACCGAAAGCGCCGCGGGCCGCCGCCTCGGCCAGGCGACCAGCGCTGGCGACGCCGGCGCTATCGTCTGCCGTTATTATGAACGGCCTGCCGATATCGTCGGCGATTCCGCCTACCGGTCGCAACTGGCCAACACCATCTTTCAGCGATGATCCTGCTCCCCCTCGCCGCGCTGGCGGCCGCTGCCGCCGCCGAACCCGCCACCTGCGTGTTCGACATTGCCCCTCCCGAGCCCTGCACGCTCCAGGTGGAGGCCGGGGCGGGCGGAACCACCCAGCTGCGCGCCAAGGGCAGGAGCGGCAAGCAGGTCGTCTTCGCCGGCAAGCGCGCGAATGGCTGGTGGGCGGGATCGCTGGACGGCACGCCCGCGATGGGGTTCGAACGCAATCGCGGCCATGTCGCCTTCTCTACGCGCGCGCTCGACCGCAGTTTCGAATATTGGACCCGCGGCAACGCGCACGGGACCTATTGAGCGCTCAGCCGAAGATCGCCTTCGGCGCGCCGTGCTTCTCCGCCCAACCCGACCAGGCGACGTCCGTGGGCCCCAGCGCCTCCTCGATCACGCGCCAGCCCGCGCCCGAGCGGCGGAACAGCGCGACATAGTCCTTCGAGATCATGCCCTCAGCCGCCGCCGAGGCGAGCGGGGTGCCCGCATAGCTGATCGGGCGCCCCGCTGCGTCCTGCATCGTCGCGACCAGGAACACCCATTCGCCTTGGTGACCCAGCGTGCGGACCAGCAGCCTGGGTGTCTTGCCGATGCGGCGGGCGATCGCATGGTGCGCGGCATCGAGGATGGCGGCGCGATCGGCGGGCACGACCTCGGCCGCAGCGGCGGCGATCATGAGAAAGATCATCATGCAAACTCCCGCAAACGGCGACATGGTTCCGTAGCACCCCCTAAGCGATTCGTGGAGCGCGCGGGCGGCCCCGACCCGCTATCCAGGCTGGCATGTTCCATTCCACGGACGAGATTCGGCGATGACCCAGCCCATCGGAACCACTGGCGCCCGTGCGAGCGCCATCGGCCCCATCGGCACTGCCGGCAGCACCCCCGGCGCGCTCGCCGGCCAGGCGATGACGGTGCTCAGCAACCGCGTCGCGGGCACCGTGACACGCGAACTGGGCCTCGTGCAGGGCGGTCGATCGCCGCTGCGGGCCGGGGACGCCTATGGCACCGAAGGCGTTGCGCGCGACCTCGCCGCGACACTGAACGCGAGCCCGGCCGATGCCGGCCGGCTGTCGCGGGCACTGAACGACTTCACCAGCGAGGTCGCGTCGCTGGTCGCCGCAAGCCCGACGAGCGATGTGCTCGATCGGCTTTCCGGCCTGGGCTATGCGCTGCTCGATCCCGATGGCCGGCCCGGGATGAGCGACAGCGACAAGGTCATCGCGACGATCGACTCCGCCATTTTCCAGCTGCGCGGGGATCCGACGCGGGTCGATCGCTGAGCGACGCGGCCTCAGCGCCGCGTCGCCATCGGCATCGGCATCGCGCTGCCCTGGACGCCCACCTTTCCGACGCGCACCTCGCGGCGCAACAGCCGTTCGTGCAGTTGCTCGCTCCACTGCGCAGCCACCGCCGGCGGGACCGCGGCAGAGGGGATCAGCAGCACATTGACCTGCCCTGCCAGGTCATGCCCGAGCATCGCGCCTTCCACCTTGTAGCTGCCGAGCGGCAGCGACAAATGAATCTCGGGCTGCGCGGTCTTGCTGACTTCGGCGATGGCGGCGGCGATGCGGTCGAGCTGGGCGTGCTGGGCGGGATCGACCGCCCCCGCCGCCGAGGGCCGTGCCGCCACCGCCAGTGTCGCGAAGTCGCGGGGCGCGACCATGGTCCCCGCCCCGTCCGCCTTGTCCATGCCCGGATCCTTCGCGGCCCGCTTGCCCGCATGGCGCGAGAGCGCATCCGCGAACGCCTTGCGCTGCTTGGGCGCGGCTTCGGGCTCCCCCTTTACCGGCGCATCGCGCTGGGGGGCTGCGGGCTTGCTCTGGACGGAGCCGCTAGTCGGAGCGCCGTTCATGCCCAGCCTCGCGACAGGAGAAATGCCGCAGCTTCGGAATCGACGCGATCCTCGGCACGCCGCTGCTCGGCGCGGCGGAGGGTCTGGTGATGCGCGGCGACGCTCTCGCTCCGCACGCGGTGCTGGTCGAGCGCGCGGCCCGCGGCCCCCTGCGCATCGGTGGCGAGCTCGTGCCGCGCGCGCTGGTCGCTGGCGCGCGCGGCCGCGCCAATTTCCTCGGCCACCCGCTGGTCGAGCCAGAGCCGGGTCTGCGGACATGCCGGGCTGGCCTGGAACAGCAGCCGGGCGTCGGAACGCTCGCGTTCCGCCGCCGTCCGTGCAGCCTCGGCAGCGCCGGCCGCGGCCTGCGCCTGTTCGGCGGCCTCTCGCGCCTCGATCAGCGCGCGGGTGAGGCGCTGCTCGCGCATCTGCGCGATGCGCGCCAGCACGGGCGCGCGATTGTCAGCGGGCATGGTCCATCTCCTCGAAGGTGCGCAGCCGGGCGATGCTCTCCCCCAGCGAGGTGCGTTCACTGCCGGACTGGCGCAGATAGGCGGCGATCGCCTGGCGCTCGGCGAGTGCGCGATCGGCCAGCGGATCGCGGCCGGGCTGATATTCGCCGATCTGGACGAGCAGTTCGATCTCGTCGAGCTTGGCCAGCATCGCCCGCAGCCCATGCGCCGCGCGTTGCTGCGCCCCGCTGGTGAGGCGCGGGAACAGGCGTGAAAGGCTGCCCAGCACGTCGATCGCGGGATAATGCCCCCGCGACGCCAGCTTGCGCGACAGGACGATATGCCCATCGAGCAGCGAGCGTACTTCTTCGCCGATCGGGTCGCCCTCCTCATCCTCCAGCAGCACGGTATAGAGCGCGGTGATCGCGCCTTGCGCCGCGGTGCCGCTGCGCTCGAACAGCCGGGGCAGTTCGGCGAAGACCGAGGGCGGGAAGCCGCGGCGCACCGCCGGCTCGCCCGCCGCCAGTCCAATCTCGCGAAGCGCGCGGGCGAAGCGGGTGACGCTGTCCATCAGCAGGAGCACGTGCCGGCCCTCGTCGCGCAGACCCTCGGCGATGGCGGTGGCGACATGCGCCGCGCGCACCCGCTCCATCGCCGGGCGGTCCGACGTCGCGACGATCACCACCGAGCGGGCCAGCCCCTCGGCGCCCAGCGTTTCCTCGATGAACTCGCGCACCTCGCGGCCGCGCTCGCCGATCAGCGCGATGACGATCGCATCGCACTGGGCGTTGCGCGCCAGATTGGCGAGCAGCGTCGACTTGCCGACGCCGGCGCTGGCGAAGATGCCGACGCGCTGGCCGATGCCGATCGGCATCAGCCCGTCGATCGCGCGGATCCCGGTCTCCATCGCCGCGTCGATCGGGCGGCGGTGCATCGGGTTGGGTGCGTCGCCATGGATCGGTCGGTCGGTACCGCGGCGCACGCTGCCCAGGCCGTCGAGCGGCTGGAGCCGGGCATCGAGCACGCGGCCCAGCATGTCCGCGCCATAGGGCACGCGATCCTCGCCGCTGCGCAGGATGACGTCGCTGTGCATCGACAGGCCGCGCAGATCGCCCAGCGGGGTCAGGATCGCGCCGCCATCGGCGAGGCCGATCACCTCGGCCCAGAGCGAGAAGCCGGTTTCGGCATCGACGATCTCGCAATTCTCGCCGATGCGGGCGCGCACGCCGGTGACGCGCAGCGTCGTGCCGAGCGCGCCGACGATGCGGCCATGCTGCTCGAACATCGGCGCGGCATCGAGCGCGCGGAGCAGCGCCAGCGGATCGCTCATGCCACGCCCCAGCGCTTGGCGAGCGTCTCGAGTTGGACGGAGAGGCTGGCGATCACCTGCCCCTGCTGGGTGCGGATTGCACACTCCTGCGCGCCAAGCGCCGGGTCGGGAAGGATGCTGACCTCAGGAAGTGCCTCCAACCGTGCTGCCACCTTCTCGGCCAGGTCGGGCGCCACGGCGACGATCACAGCCCCCTGCGGCTGCAGGCGATCCAGCGCGCGAGCGACTAGCGCGGGCATCAGCGTCGTATCCTCCAGTTCGCCCAGCACGGCATGGACCGCCGCCAGCGCCGCCTCGGCAATCTCGCTGCGCCGTGCTTGTTCGTGCGCGTCGATAGCGGCGGCGAACTGCGCGATCTCGCGCGCGAGCAACTCGTCGATCTCCGCCTGCGCGCCGCTGAGGGCAGTGTTATACGCTTCGTCCCGCGCGACGTCCGCCGCCTGCAGCGCCCTTTCTTTCGCCTCCCCCACCGCGCCGAGCAGCGCCACCGCGTCGCTGAAGGACTGGCGCTCGTCGCGCTTGATCACCGCACGCTCGCTGAACAGCAGCGCGGCATCGTCGGCATGGACGAGATGATAGGTCATGCAAGGCTCTCCGCAATGACATGGGCGCGCGCCAGCAGGTCGCGCGCCACGGCATCGTCGCGCGCGCCGGGGAACTGGTCCTGCAAGGCGAGCGGCAGGGCCGCTTCCAGCAATTGCGTGCCGGCGGCGAGCACGCGCTCCGGCGGCGGCAGCTTCTCGGCGCCCGCCATCTCCGGCACCTCGGCTTCGCAGACCGCGTCGAACAGCGGCTCGCCCACCGCCCCCGCCAGCGCGGCGAGCCGCGGGCCCGACAGCTCGGCATCGATCGCCCGGCGGTGGCGCAGCAAGCCGGCCGCCGCGGCGATCCGCGCCCGCTGCTCCTCGGAGGCATCGAGCCAATCCGGCAGCTTGGCGAGGTCGCCGAACCCCACCGACGGCTGCCCGCTCACCCGGCGGGCAAAGCGGGCGCCCCGCCCCAGCCCGCAATGCCGGACGAGCAGCGCCAGCTTGGCGCTCCGCACCTCCCGGTTCACCGCTGCACCGTATCCGGCAGGCTGGTCCGGGGCTTGCGCATCCGCCACAGCCCGCGTCCCGCAATCGCCAGCACGATTAGCGCGACCAGGCCGGTCGCCCCGCGCATCAGCGTCGAGACCGACACCATGCCTTCGCTTTCCGGCAGCACCGGCGCCGCCTGGGCGGGCACCATCACCACCGAGACCCGGTCATAGGTGAGCCCCTCGATCGAGTTGGTGACCAGCGACTTGATCGCGCCGGTCTGGCTGCGCAGATCGAAGCCGGTGCGATACTTGACGAACACCGACGCGGCCGAGGGCTTGGCCTCGCGTGACAGCGGATCGGCTTCGGGCATGGTCAGGTGCACCCGCGCCTGCACCACGCCGTCGATGCCGCTGATCGTCCTGCTCAACTCCTGCGAGAGGCCGTAGATCAGCCGCGCCCGCTCCTCCAGTGGGGTGGAGGTGAAGCCCTCCTTCTTGAATACCGAGCCGAGCGAGTCATAATCCTCGTGCGGCAGGCCGTGCGCGCGCAGCGTCTCCACCGCGCGTGCGAAATCGGCCTGGTCGACGGCGATGCTCCACTGGTCCTTCTCCCCCGCCACCTTGGTCGCGGTGATGCCGGCCTGGTTGAGCACGGCGATCATCTCGTTGGCGGCCGGTTCGGTGAGCTTGCCATAGACTTCCTGCCGGCTGCAGCCGGCAAGCCCGAAGGCGGCGATCACCAGCAGCGGCGCGGCGATCCGCGCCTGCAAGCGGCGTGCGGGGGCGCGGCCGCTCATTGCTGCTTGAACAATTGCTGCACGCCGTCCGAACTCCGGTTGGCGATGTTGGAGGTAAGCTGCGCCTGGAACATGAATTCGGAGCATTTCATGTTGAGCTGCACCATCTCGCCCGGGGTCAATTGCCCGCCGCTGGCCTCGGCCGTCTCGGCATAGCGCGAGACGGCACGGGCCTGGACGTTCACCTGGTCGAGCGCGTTGAACATGCCCTTCATCGCCGGCGGGATCGGACCGGCGGCTACGGTGCCCTGCACCCCGCCCATCTTCTCCAGCGCCGCCTGGAAGCGCGCATCGAACTGCGGCGTGGTGGCGCCGCCGGCATGGCCGCCGGGGGCGAGCAGCTCGAAGGCGCGCGAGACGCCATTCGTGCCCTGCCCCCCGGCCGGCGCGACCAGCGCGCCGATCGCATCGATGCTCATCGTCAGTTCTTCCGCGCCATGGTTTCGAGCGCCTTGGAGACGCTGTCGATCGAGCTGTGCGAGCTGTTCGCCATGAAGCTCATCCGCATCGACTCGGTGGTCAGCTGGGTGATGTCGGAGGGCTTGTCGCCGCCCTGGCTCACCACGTCGGACTGGGCGGTGATGGTGTCGGCCTGGGTGTCGAGCGCCTTGCCCCAGGCTTCGCCGAACGCCTCGAACCAATTGCCCTTGCCGGTGCGGCTTTCGGTGGTGCCCATATTGCCGAGCGAGGCGATCGTGCCGAGGACGGCGCTGTTGATCGGGTTGGTCATTGGGTGGTCACTCCGTTGGTGTCGCCGCCAGGGGTGGTGGAAGGTGCCGGGGACGGCGGCGTGCTGGGTCCCAGGACGAGTTCTTCGATCCGGCCGTCGCGCTCGAAGCTGGCGCGGCCGTTGCCGATGGCGACGATGCGGTGGCCGGTGGGCACCGTGGCACCGGCGAACCAGCGGGTGCCGTCGGCGGTGGTGATGTAACCGGGGTCGCCGTCGACGAAGGTGGCGAGGCCGTATTCCGAGCCCGAGAAGAAATATTGGAGGTCGCGGTCGCCGCGCTTGCCGTCGGTGGCGAAGTCGACGCGGGTGATGCCGGGCACGTCTTCCTTGATCAGCCGGGCGAGATCGGCCTGGCGATCGGCGGGGAGGAATTCGGCCTTCACCATCAGCGTGTTGCCGCGGCGGGGAATGGCTTCGGCATCGACCCCTTGCGCACGCAGCAGGTCGGTGGCGGCGGCGGCGAGACCGTCCATCGTCTCCACGTCGAGCGTTGCCGGGCCGATCTGCTCGGCGACGACTTGGCGCAGCCGGGCGAGCGCGGCGTCGTCTTTGACAATCCCGCGCACGATGGTGCCGTTGCGGGTTTCCTCGACCTTCAGGTCCCGGAAACCGGCGGCGGCGAGCATCGCCTGTTCGCCCGCCGTGTCGTGCAGCTGGTGCGTCGCCCAGCGGACGGCGGGCGGTGCGAACAGCAGGAGCAGCAGCAAGGCCGCCACAGCCGCCGCATAGGCGGGCCAGTACCGATCCAATGCCAGCGCCCCGCGCATCGGGTAGAGCCGGGTCGCCATCCGCTCGGGGATCGCGGCGCGCTGCGGTGACAGAACGGGTGCATCGGAAGCGGCGGGCGCAACCATCGGCGCGAGGCGGATAGCATCGTCCCAGCGCGTATCCTCCGGTTCACCGATCGCGACGGCCACCGAGCCGATCAGCATCGGCACGAACGGCGGCAGCGAGGCCTGCTCGCCCGCCGCGACCGGACGCCCGAGCAGAGTCACCTGCCCCGCCGCCACCCGCACGCAGGCCATACCCTCGCCCAGGTCGAGCTCGAGCGAGACGCCGCGCGCGGAAGGATCGCGCAGCACGATGTCGTGCTCGAACCCATGCCCGACGCGGACGAACTTGCCCCGGTGCAGCCGGTGCTCGGCGCCCGACAGGCGGCCGTTGAGCACCCGCAGCACCATGGTGCCGGGCTTTACCGGGGCGAAGGGCGCGTTCACCGGCGGGTCCTCCGGCGGCGCTTCTGATGATGATCGGCAGCAGCCTGGATCTGCTCGATCGGGATCGGGTTGGTGGCGGAGGTCGGCTGCACCGCCGCCGCCTGCTGCTCGCGGCGCGAGACGACGCGCGGGGTGATCAGGAAGATGCGCTCGAAATGCTGGTCGCCCTTCTTGCGCTTGCGGAAGGCCTGGCCGAGGATCGGCACGTCGCCCGCGACCGGCACCTTCGACTTGTAGTCGTACGAGGTCTCGACGGTCATGCCGCCGATCAGCAGGCTCTCGCCCTGCTTCACCACCGCGCTGGTGTTGATGCTGCTCTGCTTCACCGCCGGGATGCCGTCGACGACGAGGCCCGTGGGCGAGCCGTCGAGGATCTCGATCGCCATGCGGGTGCGCAGTTCGCCACCGTCATAGAGGATCGACGGATTGACCCGCATCACCATGCCCGCCGTCACCGGGAACAGGTCCACCTGCCGGTCGCCGGCGACGCGGACATAATATTGCACCTGGTTGTTGAACACCGCGGGAATGTTGTTGAGCGTGCTCAGCCGCGGCCGCGAGATCACCCGCAGCGCGCCGGTCTTCTCCAGCGCGGTGATGCGCGCGGCGAACAGGTCGAGGCCGCCGGTCAGATACGCCGCGCCGACATTGCCGCTAGAGAAATTGTTGGTCGGGTTGGTCGCATTGCCGCCGAACAGCGCGCCCAGGCCGCCGGTCTTGAAGCCGAAGTCGAGCCCCAGTTCCTTGAGCTTGCTGGTGTCGAGCTCGAGGATCGTCGCCTCGATCTCCACCCCGCGCGGTTCGACGTCGAGCGCGCGGACGATGTCTTCATAGACCGTCATCGATTCGGGTCGATCGCGGATCAGCACGGCGTTGTTGCTGGGGTCGACCTCCACACGCGGCCCGTTGATGTCGCGCACCGCCGCCTCGCGCACCACCACGGTGTCGAGCCCCGGCGTGCCCTGCTGGTCGAAGCTGCGCTGCGCCTCATCGGGCGGCACGGCGTTGAGGCCGCGGCCGCCAAGCCGGGGGAGCGACTGGCGCTCGGCCTCGAAATTGCCGCTGGTGGAAACCGTCGAACTCGGCCGCCCGTCGCCCATCATGCCGCGCAGGATCGATCCGACCCCCGGAATGGTGATGGTCCGATCGAAGCTCTTCTGGATCGTGTCGTCGGCGCGGGCATAGCGCAGGTAGAAGATCCGCACCTCATAGGGCGAGCGCGTGGTTGCGCCGCTCAGCACCTTGGAACGGAGCGGCGAGCTGGTCACCGTCTCCAGCGCCGCAGGTCCCAGCAGCGGCGAGACGATCGGTGCGTTCGAGGCCGTGGCAGAGGCCTGGATCATCGCCGGATTGCCCGCGGTGCCCGCAAGCTGCGCCACCCGGTCGAGAAACGCGGGCACGCCGGTGGCGCTCACCGAATTGCTCGCCGCCGCGACGCGATTGGCGTCATCGAGGATGCGCAACTTCTGCGCGTCGCGTACCACCGCGTCCGGATTCGCCGCCGTGAAGCTGCGCGACGTCACCTCGGCCGCCGAATACACGCGCACCACCGCGCCGTCATAATAAGCGACGAGGTTGAACGCCTTGGACAGCTGGGTCCAAACCTGGCGGGGCGTGCCCACGAACACGCCGTTGACCTTGCCGGTCACCGCCGAGCTGACCTTGGCCTTGATCCCGGCCTGGCCGAACAAGTCGATCACCGCGACATCGACGCGCTGGTTGCGCGCGGTGAGCGTGATCCGCTTCTGCCCCATGGGCGGCGTCTCGGCAGGCGCGGCGACGGGCAGCAACGCCGTACAGGCAAGCAAGGCAAGGAAGCGCGAAGCGCGGATCATAGGGAAACCTCGTCCGACATCTGGTTGGTCAGGCTCTCCGGCGCGGCGTTGATTTCGCCGACAATGTCGAGCGGCACGGCCGGATTGAGCTCGTTGAAACTGATCACCGGCACGGCGAACAGGTCGCCCGCGATCAGCAGGCGGAGCGGCCGGCGGAGATCCTGCGCGGTGAGGATCGCCCGCGCGCCGCTGCTGGCGACCTGGGTGGAGAGAAGCGCAATGAGTGCGCGCATCTGGTGCGGGTTGATCGCGAGGCGCATCTGGCCGTCGACCGGCGTGACGGTCTGGCGGATGGTCTCCTCCAGATCGGCGCCGACGATCAGCACGCGGAGGCGTCCGGCCTCGCACAGCGGCGCTATCAGGTGGCGGCGCATCGCCACGCGCACCCGCTCGGCCATCGGCACGGCTTCGCGCTCATATTGACCGACTTCGCCGATCGCTTCGATCGCGTCGCGGAAGTTGCGCAGCGGCACGCTCTCCTCAGCGAGCAGGCGCAGCACTTCGCCGATCCGGCCGGTGGGCACGGCGCGCACCGCCTCCTTGACGACTTCCGGATGCGTCTCGCCGAGCCGGTTGAGGTGGTCGGTGACCTCCTGCAGGCCGAGGAACAGGCCGAGATTGCGCTCGAGAAGCTGCGCCACGCGCTCCGCTGCCACGTCCGGCAATGCACCGGCGTCGGTCGCGCCGCCGCCGAGCGGGGCGTCGTGCGCGCTCAGCAGCCACTCGCCTTCGTTCAGCCGCGCATCGGGCACGACGCGAAGGTCGGGGATGGCGATGCCGGTCCGCATCTGGAGCGCCGCGGCGCCCTCGCGCAGCCGGTCCGCCAGCGCGGCGAAGGCGGGATGCTGCGGCGGCAGGCCAACGGCAAGCCGCAGCGGATCGACTACCGGCAGCGCCTGCGCCGCGATCAGCGTCTCCCCGGTCGCGACCGCCGTCTCGCCCGAGGCAAGCCCCAGCCGCGCCCGCAGCCAGGCGCCCGAGGTCGGGTGGAGAAACGCCCCGCCGAGCAGCAGCGCGCTCGCCAGCGCGAAGAAGATCAGCGTCGGGAAGCCCGGCACCAGCCCGAGCAGCATCGCGAGACCGCCGGCGATCATCAGCACATGCGGTTTGCCGGTGATCTGCCGCGCGATCGCGGGGCCGAGATCGGCGTCGCTTTCCTCATCCGTGGTGCGCGTGACCAGCAGGCCCGCTGCCATCGCCGAGAACAGCGCCGGCACCTGCGCGACCAGCCCGTCGCCGATCGTCAGGATCGAGAAGGTCGTCGCCGCCTCGCCCGCCGACATGCCGTGGTAGAGCATCCCCACCGCCAGCCCGCCCAGCAGATTGACCAGCACGATGATCACCGAGGCGATGGCATCGCCCTTCACGAACTTCATCGCACCGTCGAGGCTGCCGTGAAGCTTGCTCTCCATCTCCAGCGTGCGGCGCTTCTCGCGCGCCTCGTCCTTGGAGAGGATGCCCGAGCGCAGGTCGCTGTCGATCGACAGCTGCTTGCCCGGCATCGCATCGAGGCTGAACCGCGCGGCGACTTCGGCGACGCGCTCGGCCCCCTTCGAAATTACGATGAACTGGACGATGGTGATGATCAGGAACACCACCAGCCCGACCACGAGATTGCCGCCCGCGACCATCTGCCCGAACTGCTGGATGATCTCGCCGCCATCGACATGGGTGAGGATCATCCGCGTCGTCGAGATGCTGATCGCCAGGCGGAACAGCGTGGAGAGCAGCAGCACCGTCGGGAAGGTCGAGAAATCCAGCGGCTTGGTGACGTACATGCAGCTGAGCAGCAGCAGGATGCCCACCGTCATGTTGGTGGCGATGAACGCGTCGAGCGCCAGCGGCGGCATCGGCACGATCATCAGCAGCACGACGGTGACGACGCTGCCGACCAGCAGCATGTCGGCCACGCGCAGGGGCATGCGGCGCAGGCCGCGCAGGATCAGGGCTGGGGCCATGGTCAGCGGCTCCGCGCGGCCTGTTCGGCGAGCAGCCGGCTATACCGGCCCATCACGCCGGCCACATAGGACTGGGTCTCGCGGTACGGCGGGATGCGGTTGCCATAGCGCCGCACCGCACCCTCGCCCGCATTATAGGCGGCGAGCGTCAGGTTGAAATCGTTGAACCGGCCGTGCAGCTGGCGCAGCAGCCGCGCGCCGCCATCGACATTGGCCTCGGCATTGGACGCAGACACGTTGAGCATCCGCGCCGTTCCCGGCATCAGCTGCATCAGGCCGTGCGCGCCGACCGGGCTGCGCGCATCGGCACGATAGCGCGATTCCTGGTCGATCACGGCATGGAGCAGCAGCGGATCCACCCGCCGACGCGCCGCGACCCGCTGGATCATCGCATCGTAGCGCGTCGCATAGGATACCGGCCGCATCGCGAGGATCGTTGCGTCCGAAGCCGAGACTGCGGTCATGCCGCCAGGCTCCTGGCGCAGCGGTGCGATCGCCGCGACGCGGAGGGTAGACGCCGAGACAGGTTCCGCCTCGCGGCGCTTCTTGCCCGACACCAGCTGGAACGACGCAGCACGATCCCCGGAGGAACTCTCGTCGGCCTCCGGTGCGATGCGCACGTCCTTTGGCATTTCTGCCGGGGTACCCGGCGCAACGACGATGTTGCTGCACCCCTGAAGGGACTGGATCCCCGCCAGCGACGCCGCATCCGCCACCCGCAACGTCGCGGTCAGCGCACAAGGCGGCGGCGGCGGGGTCTTGTCCCGCGACCATGCCGCTTCCGGAATAATCATCGCCGCACCGCACAGGGCCAGCGAGGAAACGCTAAGAACTACTCTACACATTGCATCGCTCTCCAGCCGATGGCGCTCTTGGCCAACAGTTGTCTCAGCACGATGCCCCACAATTCCCAGCCTGCTCGTCCAGGAACACCTATAGGCTGTCGCGATTTTCTTACAATTTCAAGTCTGTATTCAGAAATATTTCGCAGTGTTACGCGCCGACGAATCGAGCCAATTCGTCGATGAACCGTGGAACGCCTCGTTTTTTCCAAATTGCTGACAAGCCTGTCAGCACCGTTGATCGCCGCCAAACAACCATCCGCCGTGATTCGGCTCGTCGCACATCGTTTAATATCAATAGGTTAGCCTGTTCGTTTGACGTCCGGCACGGAATTTGCCTGTTGCTTATGGGAACCGGTTACAGGATTTTAAGGATGTTGCTGCCCCGCCCCACGGGCAGACAATGTGTCGACCTGCTCGACCTGCCCGGACGCTCCGCGACTATACGCGCACTGTCCGGCAGCGAGAGTTCAACTTGATGAGCCAAGGCAAGGACAGCGCGGACAAGAGCGAGCTTCCGACGCCGAAGCGGCTGCAAGATGCGCGCAAGAAGGGTGACGTCGCCAAGTCGAAGGATTTGGCTACCGGCCTTCTTACGCTCGCCTGGCTGCTGCTCTTCGTCGGCGTCTCGGGCTATGCCGCGAGCGAGCTCGCGCGCCTTGCCACCAATGTGGTGGCGCAGGCGGCGACAGGTTCGTTCGAGCAGACCGCCCCGGCGGTCGGCTGGGATGCGGCCTGGACGCTGCTGCGCATTACCTTCGCCACGCTGGTCCCCGCCGCGCTGATCGGCACCTTCGCCGAATTCGTCCAGGTCGGTCCGATGATGACGACCGAGAAGATGAAGTTCGGGTTGGAGAAGCTGAACCCGATCGAGGGCTTGAAGCGGATGTTCGGCAAGGACGGCCTGTTCGAACTTGCCAAGACGCTGGTGAAGGCAGCGCTGATCTGCGCGATCGGCTATCTCGTCTACCAGAGCGCGCTGTCCAGTTCCGGCCAGCTGATTCGACTCGCCGCAACCTCGCCCATCGATGAATCGCGCGAAGGTACCGCGCTGAGCACGATCGGGCTCACCTATTCGCTGACGCTGCAGATGCTGGCGATGGTCGTCGCGGTGTTCCTGTTCGTCGCGGTCGCCGACCGGATCTATTCGAAGCACAGCTTCATCAAGAAGATGAAGATGAGCCGCCGCGACATCAAGCAGGAGCACAAGGAGAGCGAAGGCGACCCACAGGTTCGTGCGCTCCGCCGCGACATGCACCAGGAATGGGCGAACCAGAACAATATCGGCGCCACGCGGGGTGCCGCCGCACTGCTGGTGAACCCCACCCATATCGCCATCGCGCTCAACTATGACGAGACACACTGCCCGGTGCCGGTGATCGCCGCCAAGGGCATGGGCGAGCTCGCCGCCGCGATGCGCGCCGAGGCGGAGGAAGCCCGCGTGCCGATCGTCCGCAACGTCGCCGCCGCCCGCAGCCTGTGGGCACGCGGCGAGATCGGCGAGATCGTCCCCGAGGACATGTTCGATGCGATCGCCGCCGTGATCCTCTGGGCCGCCAAGGCCAAGAGCGGCGACGGCCCGATGCAGCACGACATGGATACCGCCACCCCGCGCCTCGCCGCGCGCCAACGCTGACCAGACCGGAGAACCAATCGCATCATGGGAATCGGAGCCGTCCTATCCTCGATCCTCGCCATCGTCGTGGCGCTTGCCCTGGTATTGGGCATGGCCTGGGGCGTGATCTGGCTGCTGAAGAAGCTGCAGGATCGCCAGCTGGGCGTCGCCGCCAATTGCGAGAGCGACACGCCAATCCGCTTCCTCCGCTCGATGCCGCTCGGGCAGCGCGAGCGGGTGGTGCTGCTCGAAGCGCGCGGTGAGACGATGCTGGTCGGCGTCACCGCCGGATCGGTAACATTGCTCGCCCGCTGGCCCGAGGGTCAGGCGCCCTCCAAGCCGATGCCGTCGCCGGTGCGCTTCTGATGGCGACCATGCTTCGCCTCGACGCGCTCGACCTGCCCCGCGTCGATCCGGCGCGCGACGCACTGGCAGCTGCGGTAGCGCGCCTGCTCGAACATGCCGGTTTTGCCGTCGAGATCGTCGCGGCGCCACCGCGGGGCAGCTGGTTTCGCTGCGCCGACGGCACCCGGTTCCGCCCCGGCGGACCGGTGCTGCACCCGGAGCGGATCGCCGAAGCTGCCGCCGCGCTGGACGATGCCGAGCCGATGCTGCTCGCGCTGGAACAGGTGCTGGGGCTGCAGCTCGAGCCCGAAGACCTCGGCAGCGCATCGGCCGATGCCTCGCTGCATTTTGTCCTGCGCCGCGAGGATCGGGATGCCGCGCTGCTGGTGCCCAGCGACCACCCGCATGCCCCGAACTGGCGCGCCGAGGCGGACGCCCTCACGCCGCTCGCCGCGCGTCTCCCGATCCTCGCCCACCTGCTGGTGCAGGGGCCCAGGCTCGGCATCGCCGAAGCCGGCGACCTCGCCCCCGGTGATCTGGTGCTGATGAGCGCCCGCCCCCGCGCCACGCTCGAAGCCCCGCATTTCCGCCAAGCCGGTCAGTTCGACCTCGCCGCCGGCAGTTTCACCCCGCATCCCGATGGAGCGCCCATGGAATCCAGCGACGCTGCCCCCTCCCCCCGCGATTTCGCCGTGCCCCTCACCCTCCGCCTGCCCGAGCAGCGGGTCAGCGTCGCGGCGCTCGCCGATCTGCGCCCGGGCGTGGCGCTGCCGCTCGGCCCCGTCTCCGAAGGCATGGCGGTGGAGCTGCTGGTCGCCGGCAGCCCGCTCGCGCGCGGCGAGCTTGTCCAGCTCGGCGACCGCTTCGCGGTGCTGATCGAGTCCCGCGTCGATCTCGTCGAAGCTTCGGTCCAGCAGCCGGTGGAGGTGGAGGCGTGAACCTCGCCCAGTTTACCCCCGGCTCGGCGCTGATCACGGTCGTCCTGATCGCGCTCGCCCCGTTCTTTGCGGTGATGGTTACCAGCTTCACCAAGATCGCGGTGGTGCTGAGCCTGGTGCGCAATGCGCTGGGGCTGCAGCAGGTGCCGCCCAACCTGGTGCTCAACGGCCTGGCGCTGATCCTCAGCGTGTTCGTGATGTACCCGACGCTGGAGAAGATGCAGGCCGCCGCCGCGGTACAGGGCCCGGCCACGCCCACCATGCCCGGCGATCCGCCCGCACAGGCCGAAAACCCGATCGAGAGCACCGGCGACATCTTCGCCACCGCCGATCGCGCCAAGGAGCCGCTACGCGAATTCCTCCTCAAGCACAGCGATCCGCGCGAGCGCGCCTTCTTCCTGCGCACCCAGCAGCGCATCGGCGATCCGGGCAAGGTGAGCAGCCTGCGCGACACCGATTTCGTGATCGTCATCCCGGCGTTCGTGGTGAAGGAGCTCAAGCTCGCCTTCCAGATCGGCTTTCTGATCTTCCTGCCCTTCCTCGTCATCGACATGGTGATCGCCAACATCCTGCTGGCGATGGGCATGATGATGCTGTCCCCCGTCACCATCTCGCTGCCGTTCAAGATCCTGCTGTTCGTGCTGGTCGACGGCTGGGTGAAGCTGAGCCACGGGCTGGTGCTCTCCTATGCCTGAGGAGGCGCGCGCATGAGCGACGATCTGGTTGCCGTCACCACCCAGGGGCTGTGGCTGGTGCTGCTGCTCTCGGCGCCGCCGATCATCGCGGCGTCGGTGGTGGGGCTGCTCGTCGCGATCGTGCAGGCGGCAACCCAGCTCCAGGAACAGACGCTGCAATACACGCTGAAGTTCTTCGCGATCGTGATCAGCATCTTCGTCACCGCGAGCCTGATGGCGGGCACGCTGTACAGCTATGCCGATTCGATCTTCTCCGGCCTCGCGGCGGTGGGGCGATGATCGAAGCGATGCCCCCCGGCGTCGGCGTGCCGCTGTTCGCGGCGATGCCGTGGCTCGACCAGTTGCTGGTGGTGGCGGTCGCCTCGGCGCGCTTCGCCTTCGCCTTCGTGTTCGTGCCGGTCTTTTCGCGCGAGGTGATGCCGGGGACGGTGCGCAACAGCATCATCGTCACCTTCGGACTGGTCGCGCTGCAGATGCAGCCGGATTTCCACCCGAACGACATGTCGGCGATGGGCTGGCTCAAGATGCTGCTCAAGGAAGCCGCCGCCGGCGGCGCGATCGGCTTCTTCTTCGGCACCGTGCTCTGGGCGCTGGGTGCCGCGGGCGAGATCATCGACACCAAGGTGGGTGCGACGATCGGGCAGCTGGTCGATCCGTTGAGCGGCAATACCAGCTCGCTCACCGGCATCCTGCTCAGCCGCTTCGCCGAGGTGGTGTTCGTGACTGCGGGCGGACTCACCCTGCTCGTCGGCACGGTGATGGGCAGCTACCTGATCTGGCCGCTCGGCCCCGGCGGGCTGCAGCTCGATGCGCGCGCGCTGATGTTCTTCGAGGGCGAGTTCGGGCGGCTGTTCGCCCTCGCCTTCCTGTTCGCGGCGCCGGTGCTGACCGTGCTCTACGTGATCGACCTGGCGATGGGCTTCCTCAACCGCTTCGCCCAGTCGTTCAACGTCTTTTCGATGGCGATGCCGATCAAGGCCGCCGCCGCCACCTTCGTCGTCATCCTCACACTCCCGCTGCTCGCCCAGGCAATCCTCGCCGATCTCGGCACGCGCGAGGAGATTGCGGGCGGCGTCCTCCAGCGAACGGCCAAGCCCCAATGACCAGCGCCACCGCCCTCCGCGCGCCCTCGCCTCCTCAGAGCGATGCCGAGCAGCTCGCCCAGCTGATCGCCGAGTTGCGCGCCGCCGAGCAACGCCGCGGCGCGGCCACCCGCGAGATCCGCATCGGCGAGTTCACCGTGCCCGGGTGGCGGGTGCCGCTGCTCCATCTGGCGGGGCTGCAGACGCTGACACGCAACGAGGCGGCGGTGCTCCGCTTCCTCGGCTGGGGCCGCGCCAACGGCGATATCGGCACGTTGCTCAACATGACCGAGAACACCGTGCGCACCCATATGAACAACGCGATCCGCAAGCTCGATCTCGACGGTGTTCGCGAACTCAACAGCCTGGCAGGACTGCTCTTCCTGCCGCTCGAATGACCGCGCGCCTCCACGATTCGTTGAGCCCGACTAAACGAATCGTGGAGCGCGCGGGGCGCCGATCCGGGGCACTTTGTTCTCGTACCGGCGACACGGTGTCGGCGGCTTGGCTCCCAAGGGGAGCGCGATATCTGGATGGAAAGGAACGATCCATGGGTCTCCTGAGCGGTCTTACGCGGTCTCTGGTCAATCCGATCAGCCTGGCTTCCCTCGCGATGGGCCCGGCGGGCTGGGCATCGCTGGCGGTGCGCACGCTGGGCACGGCGATCGGCAAGGAAGTGCTGCAGCAGCTCGGCCAGCAGCTCGGCCTGCCGCAGAGCGCGATCAACCTGGTGCAGGACGGCTTCTCGATGGCGACCGGCTCGATGGGCGGCCCGGCCACGATCGCCGAAGCGGTGGCCAGCCTCGCCCAGAATTTCGACCTGTCGCCGTCGCAGCAGGGCGAACTGCAGCGCGCCGCGGAGTCGGACTCGCGCGACATGTTCCAGCAGCTGAGCGATGCGTTCCAGAGCGGCGAGGCGCAGGCCAAGGCGCAGTCCTCGCGCGGCGGCAAGGCCCGCAGCTGGCTCCAGGCGATCGCGGACTCGATGTCGGCGGTGCTCGACAAGAAGGTGCAGGATATGGATCGGATGTCGCAGTCGCTGGACAAGCAGGGCAGCAACCGGTCTACCAAGATGAGCACCGATCTGCAGGTTGCCGGGCAGGAGTTCTCGTTCCTGATGAACACGTCCAGCACGGTTATCAAGACGATCGGCGAAGGTCTCAGCGGCATGGCACGCAAACAGTAAGACGATCAATTCCTTGAATTGGGGGAGCGGCCTGTGCCGTTCCCCCCTTTTCGCGTTTTGGAAGAGGAGCGGAGTATGAAGCGGTTTCTGGCAATCACCACCCTGGTCCTGGCAGCAGGATGGGTGAACGAGGCTGCCGCGCAGGACGTCTCCAGCTGGTCCACGATCATGCCCTCGATCACGCACACCGACCCGCTAAGCATGATGCTGGACGATCGGATGCACCAGGACGAGGCACGACGCGCCCGCATGGCGGGACGCCGGCTCGCGACCCCGGAAGCGCCGCGCACGCTGTCTCCTGCGGCAGTGTCGGTGCTGCGCTATACGCCTTCCAAACCGCGCCGCAGCGCGAACCTAGCAGCTTTCATCCAGAAGACACGCGCCGCCGATCCCGCCGGCGCGGCCGACCTGCAGAAGCTGTTCGCCGAGGGCGACTTCATCGAGAAGATCGGCGCGCTCGTCGCACCGCAGGGCCTGCACATCGACAATGTCGCCGATGCTTATGCGCTTTGGTGGATCACCGCCTGGCAGGCCGCGCACGGCACCAACGACACGCCCAGTCGCGCCGTCCTCGGCGCCGTCCGCCAGCAAGCAGCGAACGCGGTCGTCGCCACCGGGGAGATTGCACATGCCTCGGACGCCCAGAAGCAGGAACTGGCCGAAGCGCTGTGGGTGCAGAGCGCGCTGATCGACGGCGCGGTCGAGCAGGCCAAGCGCGATCCCTCTCGCCTACGCGCAATCGGTGACGCGGTGCGCAAGGGCGCCAAGGGCATGGGCCTCAACCTCGACGCGATCGACCTGACCTCGCAGGGCTTCGTGCCCGTTGGCGTCGGCCAGAACGACGCACCCGCCACGACGCCCGAGCCAGGAAGCGCCGCTCCCTACGGCGCCCTCGCACTGGCCGCGGGTGGGATGGGCGTCGGCGGGTTCCTGATGCTGCGCCAGCGTCGGGGTTGAATGGTTGAGGAGGATGGCACCGTGAACCCATTCCGAGCAATCCTAGCCCTGGGGCTTACGGTCTCATGGGCGACTAGTGCGCAGGCGCAGATCATCGATAGCCGAGGCATAGCGATGATATTTTCCACCGCGACGCATTCCGATCCGCTTAGCATGATGCTCGACGATCGCATGCGCCAGGATGAGGAGAGGGCGCGCCGGCAAGGAAAGCCTCTCCCTAGCGAGGACGCCCCCCACGCAATGGCGCCTGCCGACACTGCGAAGCTGCTCTACCACCCCTCCCAGGCACGCCGCAGCGCAAATCTCGCGGCTTTCGTCGAGAAGACCCGCGCCCGCGATCCGCAGGGCGCCGCCGACCTACAGAGGGTGTTTGCCGAAGGCGACTTCATCGAGCGAATCCGCGCGATGGTCGCCCCGCACGGGCTGCAGATCGACGACGTCGCCGATGCCTATACGCTCTGGTGGCTCACCGCCTGGCATGCCGCGCGCGGCAATAACGATACGCCGCCGCCCGACATCCTGGCCGCGGTGAAGGCGCAGGCGGCCCACGCGGTCCTCGCCACCGGCGAGATCGTAACGGCCTCCGATGCGCAGAAGCAGGAGCTCGCCGAGGCGCTCTGGGTGCAGAGCGCGCTGATCGACGTCGCGGTGGAACAGACCAAGCAGGACCCTGCCCGCCTTCGCCAGATCGGTGATTCGGTGCGTCAAGGGGCCAAGGGCATGGGCCTCGATCTCAATGCGATCGACCTGACTTCGCAGGGCTTCGTGCCCGTCGGCATCGGGCGGAACGACGTGCCCGCCAGGACGCCCGGGAATGGCGGCGCGTCCCCCGGCTATGGCGCCCTCGCGCTCGCCGGGGGCGGGATGGGCGTCGGCGGGTTCCTGCTGCTCCGCCAGCGCCGCGGCTGAAGCGGGAGAGTCACCGCATGGCACACCTGTGGCCGACGATCGTCCTGGGCCTCACGCTCTTTGGGATGCCGGGCGCGGCGCGGGCCCAGATGATCAGTCCAATGCTGTCCGAAGGGCCGCGGATTGCGCTGCAAGGCCATGCCGACCGCTTCGCCCGAGAGGAGAGCGAACCGCGCCTGCCGCAGCCGCCTGTCATTGACCCCGCCGTGCTTCGCTACACGCCCTCCAAGGTCCGTCGCAGCGCCAACCTCGCCAACTTCGTGCAAAAGACCCGCACTGCCGACCCGCAAGCGGCAGCCGATCTGCAAAAGCTGTTCGCGCAGGGCGACATCATCGAGAAGATCGGGAGGCGCGTCGCACCACAGGGTCTGCGGATCGACGATGTCGCCGACGCCTATGCCCTGTGGTGGATTACCGCCTGGCAGGCTGCGCAGGGCAAGGGCGATACGCCCGATCGCACCACGCTCGCGGCCGTTCGCCGGCAGGCGGCAGAGGCCGTCACCGCAGCCGGGACGATCGCGCGTGCGGCGGATGCGCAGAAGCAGGCGCTCGCCGAATCGCTGTGGGTGCAGGCGACGCTGATCGAAACCGGCGTACAGCAGGCTAGGAACGATCCCGCTCGCCTTCGCGCGATCGGCCAATCGATGCGTCAAGGCGCAAGGAGCATGGGCCTCGACCTCGATCACATCGCCCTCACCTCCGACGGCTTCGTGCTTCGCCGCCGCGACCCGCGGCCATGACGGGGGAAGCACGACCTATGGCGCCGCACCCGCGGCTGCGGTAGGCGAACGCCCGCGACTTTCAGAGGCGGGCAGCATGATCCGGACAATATTCTTCCTCTTGCTCGGCTTGGGCACGCTGTGGAGCCTCCCCGCGCGGGCGAGCGGCGATTACAGCTGTGGCCCCGCCTGGAAACTGAACTACGCGTCGCACAGCGGCTGCGACGATCTGGCGATGCTCGGCCCGCGCAACGACAGCCGGACCAACCTCGCGCTGCTGCTCGCCGATCTGCCGGGCGCGCCGCGCCTGGTGACGCCGGCCAAGCCGTCGGTGTTTCTCGATATCGCCCTGCTGATGCCGCGCTCGGCCGATGGCGCCAGCCCCTTTTTCTCCGACGGCGAGGGATCGCGGTGCCGCAGCAACGTGTCGGGCGCAGCGCGCTTCGAAGCTGCGATCCGCGCCAATGCGAAGGTCCCCGAATCCGAACGTGCCGCATTGACTGCGGCACGAAAGGGCCTGGAGCCGGACTGTAGCCAAGCCGCGGCGGGAAACACCGTGCTCGCCGCGGCTGTGAACGGCGCGAAGTCGGAAGCGGGCAAGGCCTTTGCCGCCTATCTTGATGGCGCAGCTGCCTTCTATGCCGGCGATTTCGACCGCGCCGCGGCGCGCTTCGCGTCGCTGGCCAGCGCCCGCGACCCATGGCTGCGCGAGACGGGACGCTACATGCTCGGCCGCGTCGCGGTGAACCGGGCGCAGGTGGATCATTACGACGACTATGGCTCGCCCAAGGAAGATGCCAAAATCCCCCCCAAGCTGATCGCCGAGGCAGAGGCAGGGCTGCACGGGTATTTGCAAGCCTACCCTAAGGGCGAATATTTCGTCTCGGCGCGCGGGCTGTTGCGGCGCGTCTATTGGCTGGCTCAGGACCGAGCCAAGCTGGAGGCGGAATATGTCGCGCTGATCGCGTTGCCGGACGCACAGCGCGGCATCGACGCGGTCTCGCTGGCGCAGGAGATAGACACCAAGCTGCTGGCAACCGCCACCGCAGACACATTGCACGACCCGATCCTGCTCGCCGCGTTCGACCTGATGCATATGCGCACCGAGACGGACGGTCGCGCGCCCTGCTGCGATCCTCTGTCCCGCGCCGCGCTTGGTGCCCAGCGCGCAAGATTCGCCCGCAAGCCCGCGCTGTTCGCCTTCCTTCAGGCGACGTACGCCTATCATTTCGGCGGGCAGCCGGAAGGCGTCCTGCAGCTCCTCCCCGATGCATCGCACCAGACCGATTTCAGCTATCTCGAATTCAGCCGGCAGATGCTCCGCGGCATGGCGCTGGAGGACCGCGCCGATCGTAACGTGCGGGGCTTCTGGGCGGACCTGCTGTCCGGCGCCAAGGCGCCCGGGCAGCGACCCGCCGTCGAGCTTGCGCTCGCACTGCACGACGAGCGGCACGACGGACTTGCCCGCCTGTTCGCGCCCGGCTCGCCGATCCGCGCGCAGGAAATCCGCGACAGACTTCTGATGAACGTCGGCGATGCGACGCTTCTGCGCCAACAGGCGCAGGCGGCAAGCGCCTCGGCGCATGAGCGCGACGTCGCGCTGTTCACCTTGCTTTACAAGGAAGCAACGCGGGGTTCGCACCGCGCATTCGTCGACGACCTGCGGCTGGTCCCGGCGAACGCACCGGCCGAGGCCGACTATTATTTTGATTTCGGCAGCGACAAGCCGCTGCCCAGCGCGCTGTTCGTCAAGGGCAGGAAGCTCGGCGATTATGGCTGCCCTGTCTTTCCGGAAACCCAGCGCCGTCTCGCCGCTGCCCCCGGCGATCCCAAGGCCATGCTCTGTCTCGGCGAGTTCATCCGGGTGAACGGCTTCGACGGCTTTGTGCTCGACAGCCAGCCCGCCCCGGACGAACTGGGCGGCACGCCAACGCGGTTCGCGGGTGCGCCCTATGCACGGCTGGATGCCTATCAGGCGGTGATGGCGTCCCCCGCCGCCGCCCCCGACGACAAGGCCTATGCGCTGTTCCGTGCAGTCAATTGCTATGCGCCCAGCGCATTCAACGCGTGCGGCGGCAAGGGTGTGGCGCCGGCCGTGCGCAAGGGCTGGTTCCAGCGGCTGAAGCGCGACTATCCTATGTCGCGCTGGGCGCAGGAGCTCCGCTATTATTGGTAGGCCGATCGCACTGTTGTTCGCACTGCCGCTGCTGCTTTCGGCGATCCTGCCCCTGCAGGCGTCAAACCCCGCGGTGGATGCGATGCGCTACGACGCCTTCTGGCTGTGGGCGGGGGTCAAGCCGCAGCCGGCGCTCGCCCGCGCGCGCCGGATCTATCTGCTGCAGGGCGCGGTGATAGGCGGCGACGTGCCGCGGTTGATCGCGCAGCGCCCCGCGATCCCGCGGATACGGCATGCCGAGCTGTGGATGGTGCTGCGTGTCGAAACGCTCGCCTGGACACCGCAGATCGATGCACAGATGCTCGCTGCACTCGACCGCTGGCGGCGAGCGGGGAACCATGTCGCCGGCATCCAGATCGATTTCGACGCGCATACGCGCCACCTCGATCGCTATGCCACCTTCCTCGAGGCACTGCGGGCCAAGCTTCCTTCGCAGTACAGGCTGGGCATCACCGGGCTGCTCGACTGGAGCGCCAACGGTGATCCGGAGGGCCTTGCCAAGCTGGCCGGCATCGTCGACGAGGTGGTGGTGCAGATTTACCAGGGGCGGCGCGTCATCCCGGGGTACCAGGGCTATCTCGCCAGACTGGGTCGGATGCCCATTCCCTTCCGCATCGGCCTGCTCCAGGGCGGCGAATGGGCACCGCCGCCGGGCCTCGCCGCCAATCCCCGCTTCCAGGGCTATGTGGTGTTCCTGCTGAACGCGTGAATCCCTGCCCGGACTTCGCCCACGGCAACAAGGGAGGGATGGATGGCCAGGGATTGGTCCGCAGCGCGGGCGCCCGCTTCCGCGTCCCGCCGATCCGCCCTCGCGGCCGCAAGGCCGATCCGACCCCTTCGCCCGCGACGCGATCGGCGCCGTCGTCCCTGCGTTAACGCCGCCCCGGCGCGGCGCCGTCGCGATCAGGCCGGGCGATCGCCCATGCGTTCGCCGAGCCGCACCGGCCGCTCCGGTCCCCAGTCTTGCGCGAACGCGATCGTGCCGGGTCGGAACAGCATCACGACCGTCGAGCCGAGCAGGAAGCGGCCCATCTCCGCGCCTTGCGCCAGCACGATGTCCTGGCCGTCATAGTGCCATGTGCTGGGCTTGCCGGTTCGCTTGGCGTTGACGATGCCGTGCCACACCGTCGCCATGCTGCCGACGATCGTCGCGCCGACCAGCACCATTGCAAAGCTCCCGTGCTCCGGGCTTTCGAACATGCACACGACTCGCTCGTTGCGCGCGAACAGGTCCGGCACCCCGCGCGCGGTGACCGGATTCACCGAGAACAGGCTGCCGGGGACGTGGATCATCCGGGTGAGCCGGCCGGTGCACGGCATGTGGATGCGATGATAGTCGCGCGGCGAGAGATAGAGATTGACGAAGCTGCCGTGTCGAAAGCCTGCGGCAAGCTCGGCGTCCCCGCCGAGCAGCGCGGTGGTCGTAAAGCAGTGCCCCTTGGCCTGGACGATGTGGTGGTCGTCGATCGCCCCCAACTGGCTGATCGCGCCGTCCACCGGGCTCACGAAATCGGCACGCGCGATCGGGCGGGCGCCGTCGCGCAGCGGTCGCGTGAAGAAATCGTTGAAGCTGGCATAGCTGGCGATTTCCGGATCGGCGGCCTCCGCCATGTCCACGCCATAGCGCGCGACGAACCGCCGGATCATCCAGCGCGTTGCCGCCCCGCCCTTCGCGCGGGCGACCCGCCCGGCCAGCAGAGTCAGTCGCTGCTTCGGCAGCACATGTTGCAAGAGGACGGCAAGGCGTTCGGACATCAGGGACTTTCAGGCTTCGGATCGCCGCTGTAGCAGCCGATCGCGCCGCAAGGCGAGCCCTGGCTGCGCCGCGGGGCGCAGGGCGGACGCTGCGCATCGACGCCAGCGGGTTGTCAGCCGAACTCGAGCAGCGATGTGATCGTCAGCCGCGGGCCCGTGGCAGCCGCCTGCCAAGAGAGCGCGATGTCACCCGCATGCAGGCAATTGGCGGGGTAGAAGACCAGGCGGTTGAATGCGAGCGAGGCCTGGCCGATCCGGACGAACGCGGGGCTGTCGCCGTCATGATACGCCTTGGGCGGGAGGCCATGCGCCTGGCCATCGCGGGACAAGGCCTGGCGCCAGAGCGACAGACGCGCGGCGGTGATCCGTTCGAAGCCTGTCGCCCGGTGCCGGTAAAAGCTGGTGCCGCCATGCGGCGCAGCGCACAGATAATGGACCGCCGCCACGATCCCCTCCGAGCAATCGTCGAAATGTGGAATGCGCTGGATCGGCGCCAGACCCGCCGGATCGTCGCTGGCCACCGCAAAGCTCGATCGCAGGACCCTTGGCTCGCCGCCGACTACCGCCGACGCCGTTCGCACCAGCCACTCGGCATATCCATCGGGCACCGCGGCGCGCAGGCCGGGGTAGAGATCGCCTTCCTCCCGCGCGAATGCGAGACGCCCGGCCGCGTCCACCAGCGCCTCGGGCGCCGGATGGGCAGCCTCGCACTGCCACAGCGGCACCTGCTCCGCCCCCATCCGCGTCGCCGCGACGGTCATGCCCCCGGCGCGAACCAGGCCGCTTCGGCCGCGAGCCGCGCATTCTTTCGCCGCACCAGCCCCGCCACATGATCGAGCGACAGCGCCATTGCCGCCAGCATCATCACCTGATCCCAGTCACCCAACGCCGCCGCGCTGCGCCCCAGCGCGCGCTCGTCGACCCCGTAGAGGCCCGAGAGCGACGCCGAGCTGCCGTTATGAAAGGCGACGTCCAGCGTCACCTCGCTGACCAGCCGATGTTCGGTGATCCGTTCAACCAGGGCCGCGGTGGGCGCCTGCTCCGCCACCAGCTGGCCGAGAATCGCCTGCACCGACTGGAGATAGCCACTGTCGCTGCCATCGCCTTCGACGATGCCGACTGGACCACCCGCGACGATCGCGGCGCTGTCGCTGTCAATGCAGATATGCCCTTCCAGCGCACCGCTGCCAACGAAGAAGGGCAGCCGCAGAAGGTTGAGCGGCACATGATCGGCATCGAAAGTCGTGCCGTCCCAGAACAGATTTTCCTGCGGCTCCAGCCCGAGCAGCGCGGCAGGATAGAATTGACCCGTCTCCGCATCCTTGGCGAGGAAGACGGGAAACTGGCTCGCCACCTTGCGGATCTCGCCAGCGACCAGCGGTACGAGGTGGACGCTCGCCGCCGCCGCAAGCGCGCGAGGCGGATCGAGCCGCAGCCCAGCATGGTCCTTGCGGGTCAGTTGCACCAAATTCATCGAGGCTCTTTCAGGGTCAGACGGGCTGGAAGCGATATTGCGCCAGCTTGTCGAGCAGCGCGCGGTTGGTGGGCATGGCGGGGGCAAGCCGCTGCTTCATCGCGGCGACGCGTTCGAACGCGTCCTCCGCAGCATGGCGATTGGCAATCGCGGCGGGCCGGGACGCGGTGCGGAAGCCCATGCCGTACAGGACATATTGATAGCTTGCCGCCGGGAACATCTCGTGCGCGCTGGCGAAGTCATGCTCGCCGGGCGGGGTATGGTGCCACAGCTCGAGCAGATCCTGCAGCGGCTGCGGGATGGTCGCCGGATCGCGATTGTCGCGCCAGAAGGCGGTGTCCTCCCGCTCGGACAACATATAATGGAGCTTGAGGAACTCGATGATCCGGTCCCAGCGATAGCGCGTCATGTCGTTGAAGCGGCGGGCGACGATGTCCATCGCGGCCCGGGTCGCCGGCATCGCGCTGGCGATATAGTCGGCCGAGAGCTCGATCAGCACCAGCGCCGAGGCCTCTAGCGGCTCCAGAAAGCCTGCCGCCAGCCCAACCGCGACGACATTGTTCTTCCAGAAGGTTGCGCGATGGCCGGAGCGGATCATGATCTCGCGCGGGCTGAGGTCGGCAAAGCCCGGACCGACATAGGCGGCGAGCGCCTCCTCTACCCGGTCGGCGCCGGCATGGCGGCTCGAATAGACATAGCCCACACCGCGTCGGTTCTGCAGGCCGATATCCCAGATCCAGCCATGGTCCTGCGCGGTGGAGACGGTGTGCGAGACGATCGGCGCGTCCTCGCGCTCATAGGGGACCTGCACCGCCAGCGCGCGATCGATGAACAATACGTCGCTGCAGTCGATAAACGGCACCCCCAGCGTCTGGCCGAGCAGCAGCGACGAAAAGCCGCTGCAATCGACGAACAGATCGGCGGCAATCCCCCCGTGCCGCTGGCCGATGACCGCGGTGACGTCGCCATTCTCGGCCTGCTGGACCTCGACGATGTCGTCGTCGACATGGCGTACGCCGAGCTTGCCGACGCAATGCTCGCGCAGCATCTCGCCCAGCCGCACCGCATCGAGATGATAGGCATAGTTGGCGATGCCGCCATATTCGGGCGAGGTGATCTGCTTGGGCGCGAGGTCATGTTCGCAGAGGAATTCCTGGAAGCACACCGCATCGGAAAAGGACGGCGTGCCCACCGAATCTGCCTGCGCGTTCCAGAACGGCGCCAAGTCCACCGCCGGAAAGCCTTCGGGCAGTACCAGCGGGTGATAGTAGAAATCATTGGCCGCGCCGGTACGCCAGCCGGCAAACTTGGCGCCCTGCTTGAACGAAGCCTTGCAGGTGCGAAGGAAGTCGGTCTCGGAAATGCCGATCTTGCGCAACGTGTTGCGCATCGTCGGCCAGGTACCCTCGCCCACCCCGATGATGCCCATCCGCACGCTCTCGACCAGCGTTACCTGCAGATCACGCCCGTGCCGCGCGGCGATCAGTGCCGCGGTGAGCCACCCGGCCGAGCCGCCCCCGACGATGCACACCGACTGAATGTGCCGACTCATCCGATCCTGACACCCCTCTTGCTGAACGATGGTCTACCACGATTGCGCGGCCGACAAAGAGGCCGGACAGGTTGATCCTGCCCGGCCGTCGATCCCCTCCCGTCTTGATCAGAAATTGACCCGGGCGCCCAGCTTGAACCGCCGCCCCGTATCCTCGGCATTGAGGAACTGGTTGGCGTAATAGGCATATTTGAAGGCGATCGACTTGGTCAGGTTGGCCCCTTCCGCGAACACCGCGAAGTTCGGGTTTATGTGGTAGGTGAGGCTGGCATCGAGCTGCGAATAGGCGCGCACCTGGGTGACCGCCTGGCCGGCGCCGTTGAGCGGCGGCGGCGCCAGATACTGGAGAAAGTGGTCGCGCCAGTTGAACGCGACGCGCGCCTCGATCCCGTGCGCATCATAAAACGCCACTGCATTAGCCGAGTTGGACAGCCCGGTCAGCGCAAACTTGTTGCGCAGGTCCTGCGGGTCAAGGTGGCGGTTGGAACCGACCAGCGTGCCGTTGAGCTGGAAGCCGAAGCCGGTATCACCGAACGCGTGCTGCCACGCGGCTTCCAGCCCGGTCACCGTCGCATCCTGCCCGTTGACCGGCGCGGTAATCGTAAACTGCGCCGGGAGGCCAGTGGCCGGATCGAGCAACGCCCCGGATACCCCGGCGACGGGGCCGGTCGTCTGGTTGAGGACGATGAAGTTGCTGACGTTCTTCAGATAGCCGCCCAGCGAGACATAGCTCGACCGCCCGTAATAATATTCGAACGAGATATCGAGGTTGCTCGCCTTGAACGGCTTGAGATCGGCATTGCCGCGGCTGGCGGCAAAGTTGCCCGGCCGCAGGGTCACCAGCGTCGTCACCGGAGAGAGCTGCTCCAGCGTCGGCCGCGTGATCGTCTGCGAGGCGGCGAAACGCGCGGTGAACGCATCGGAGACCTGCCACTTCAGCGCAATGTTGGGCAGGATGTCGGTATAGTGGGTGCTGCCGATCGTGCGCGTCGTGCCGGACGCTGTCGAGCCATATTGCGTCTGGTCGTTGGCGAGCTTGACCAGCGCGGTATAGGCGGTGGCGAGGCCGTTGACGTTCGTCGAGGTATCCTCGAACCGCACGCCTGCCACGATCGAGATCGGCCGGCCGGCAACCGCGCCGTGCCATTCGGTCTCGAGATAGCCGCCGATCACCCGCTCCTTGACGATGGTGTCGTTGACCAAAGGCGGCGCGAAGGTGAAGCCCGGCCCCTGCTGCGCGGTGATGGCGTTGAACAGCGCCGGGCCGTCGAAGGTCTGCCACTGGGTCGGCAGGCGGTTGGATCCGCTCACCCCCGACAGGAAGTTGCTGCCGGCGTTGAAGGTGGTGATCGCCACCCCCGGGGGAACGGGCAGATTGTAGCCGCAGGTGGTGCAGCCGGTACCGCCGTCGTTGGAATAGAGCGATGTGTCCTTCTTGTCCTCGGACCAGTAGAAGCCGCTGCTCGCCTTCACCAGCCCTTCCAGGCTGTCACCCTTGTAGGTGAAGTCGGCGCGGCCCTGCTTGACCTCGTCGCGGATGCCATAGCCGCGCAGCAGCATCACGTGCTGGCACATCGGCTGGCCGGCACCAACCACTGTCGTGCTGCCCGGCACCCCCGAATCGGTGACCGCGCTGCCGCAGCGATTGGTCGGGTTGGCGAAGGTCGGCAGCGTTTCGGTCTGCCAAGGCAGGCGCGACCCGTCCGACTGGTAGCGCGACGAACCGGTCAGATAGCCGAGCAGTGCCAGATAGGCTTCCTTGCCGCCATTGGGGTCTTCCTTGGCGAGCGAATAGGTGCCGTCGAGGCTGGCGGTGATGGTCGGCGCGATCTGCCACTCGACGTTGAGGCCGACGGCGCGCGTATTGGTGCGCTTGTCGAACTTCTTGTCGTGGAAGTCGGTGGCAATGCCGGTAGCCTGGGTCATGTCGATCGCGGTGCCGTTGGCGTCGGTCTTGACGTTGGTCAGGTTGGATGCGGTGAACCAATGCCCGTAAGAGCGCGCATCGGTGGTGTTGGTGAACTTGGTGTAGAGTCCGTCGGCGGTGACCGTCACGGCGTCGCTCGGGCGATATTGCAACACCAGGGTGCCGCCGATCCGCTCTCGATCCTCGCGCGTGACCTTGCTGTCAAAATTCTGCGGAATGAAGATGTTGCCCTGCGGATTACCCGAGCCGACCGTGCCCGCGCCGCCATTGACCTGATTGGCGGGAATGGCCGGGTTGACCAGCCAGCCATCGGTCTGCGCCTGCTTGAGCCGGGTGAAGCGGTGCTGGTAGCTGCCGGAGACCAGCACGCCCAGCGTGCCGTCGGCGAAGGTGTCGGCGAACAGGAAGGAGGCGTCCGGCGCGCTCTTCTTGGCGTTCTCGTCGTAATTGACGTCGACGGTCGCGCCGAACTTCAGGCCTTTGTAGTCAAAGGGTCGTGCGGTCTTGATGTTCACGGTAGAGCCGACGCCGCCGGACTGGTAGCGCGCGGTCGAGGACTTGTAGACCTCCACGCCGGAGACCAGCTCCGACGCCAGCGTGTCAAACGCAAAGGCGCGGCCCGAAGCCTGGCTGGGATCGGTCGGCGTCGCCACCTGGCGGCCGTTGACGAGCACGGTGTTGAACTCGGGGCCGAAGCCGCGGACGGTGATGAAGGCACCCTCGCCACCCGATCGGTCAATCGACACACCGGTGATGCGCTGGAGCGATTCGGCGAGGTTGGCGTCCGGGAGCTTGCCGATGTCCTTGGTCGAAATGGCATCGACGATGCCCGACGCTTCACGCTTGATCCCGCGCGAAGTGTCGAGGCTGGCGCGCAAGCCGGTCACGACGATCGCGGGATCGTCCTCGCCTGCCACTTGCGGCGCCGCAGCGGCGGACTGGGAGGACGCAGGCGTCGGGGACTGCGCCTGCGTCCCCCCGCCCGGCGCCGACAGCGCGAGCTTCGTGCCTGTGGCGGGCACGAACTTGTCCGACGTGGGTTTTGGGACGACGGCATAGGTGCGCGGACCGGTCTGGCGCGCGATCAGGCCGGTGCCCGCGAACAGTCGATTGAGCGCTTCGCCAACGGTGTATTCGCCGCGCACGCCGTTGGTGCGGATCGATTGCGTCAGCCGTCGCGCCGCGATGATTTGCACGTCCGCCTGATGGCCGAACAGCCCGATCGCCGTCTCTGCCGGCTGTGCATCGATGGAAAAGCGTTTGGTTTGCGTGGCAGCTTGTGCAGCCGCAGGCAACGCGACCATGCAGACGATGCTCGTGGACGCGAAAAGCGCTCCACGCAACGTGGCGTTCGCCATGAAAACCCCTCCCTGTTCATTCTACTTTTTGTCAGGTCTTTGCGACCTGTATCCCCCTAGAGACCCGGGGTTGGTTTTTCCTTCTCGCAGAATCTTCCACAATGCGGATTTTTTCAATCGATCGATTACAATGTCCGCGGTTTGGCCGTGCGCTGGATGCGGATGAAGCGCGGATCGCTGGTGTTGACCGTCAGGTCGAGCGCGTTGCGGATTGCCTCGGCAAAGCCTTCGGGATCGTTGATGCGGAACAGCCCGTCGAACCGCTCCCCTGCGGCGTCGGGATCGGCTATCACGATCTGGCGGTCGTTGTACCGGTTGAACTCGTCGGCGGCATCGGCGAGCGTCGTGCCGTCGAGATCGATCATGCCGCTGCGCCAGGCCAGCGCGCGATCCACCGACGAGGGCTTGTCCGTTTCATAATGGACGATCGCGTGATCATTGATCAGCGCGCACTGCCCCGCGGAAAGCCGCACGCGCTGCGCCTCCTCGCCGTCCGACCAAGTTTCGACCACGCCTTCGGTGACCAGCACCTCGACGCCATTGTCGCGCTTGCGCACCGAAAAGGCCGTGCCGATCGCCTTGGCGCGGACCTTGCCCGAGGCGACCACGAACGGACGAGCGGCATCCTTGGCGACCTCGAACCAGGCCTCGCCCTGCGCCAGTTCGACTTCGCGGGCGCGCTTGGCGATGCGCACCTGCAGCTCGGTGCCCGAATTGATCGTCATCACCGACCCATCGACCAGCGGCACCCGCCGGATCTCGCCGACCTTGGTGACATAGCCGACCCCACGCCCGGGGAAGAACAAGGCGCCCACGATCCCGGCAGCGGAGGCCGCGAGCAAGCCGCCGAGCACCCCGCGTCGCCGCCAGTTGGGCGGGCTGGTATCCAGGGTCTCGGCATCCTCCGCCGCGATGGCCTGCGGCGCGATGTGCGGCACCTGCCACAGGGCATGGGTACGCAGCAGCAGGCCATGACGCCGCGGGTCCTGTGCCAGCCAGCGCTGCAGCTCCGCCTCGTCCGCCTCGCTCCAGAGACTGCCATCCATACGGGCAACCCAGAGCGATGCAGCTTCGTCGTCGGACCGGCGGGTGGGCGCGCTCACAGGATGCCCGCCCTGCGGTCGGTCGCAGGCGCGTCGACCCCGGTCGCCCCATCGGCAACGGACCAGCCTTCGCGGATCGCGCGCACGCCGATCCAGACCTGCTTTTCCACTGCCTTCTCGGTCATGCCCATATGCGCCGCGATTTCCTTCTGGGACCAGCCCTCGATCTTGCGGAGCTCGACGATGCGGCGGCAGCGCTCGGGCAAACCTGCGATCAGCGCCATCACCCGTTCATAGGCGAGCCGGGTCGAGACCTGCTCCTCGGGTGAGGGCGTCTGCGTATCGCGGAAGCTTTCGATCTCGCTGATCGCTTCGAAGGGCACGACCTGCTGGCGCTTGAGCTTGCGCAGCAACAGGTTGCGCGCGATCGAAAAGAAATAAGCGTGCCCGCAATCAATATGGTCGACGGAGTCCAGCGTCGCGATCCGGCAATAGGCTTCCTGCATCAGCTCATCCACATCCTCGGGCGCCAGCCGGCGGCGCGCGAACCAGGCGCGGATGCGGCTTTCGTGCGGAACGATCTCGCACGCGACCCACCGCGCCAGTATCTGGCGACGCTCCAGCGCAGATTTAACGTCGCGTGTCGCCGTTCCCTCCTTTGGCCGCGCGCAGATATTCTGTTTGCCCTCTGAGAGACCGTGAATAGCAAAATCCTTCGCGGCGGCACGACGATTTTGCGGATCGACGTCGGCACACCCACAGACGCGAGCAGGAGTGCACGCCACGCCTTACCTCGGGAAGGGCGCACAAATCCGCTCCGCCGATACGCTGCCGACGCCGTGGTCGTGCTCGTAAACGTGATCGTGATCGTGATCGTGATCGTTCAAGTAGGGGCAGTGTTGGCGGGGTCGCGAAACACAGCGCGTTCTTTGCGGCCCCGTCGCAATGGCACACGCTACGCGGACATCCCATGGACGAGCGTCCTGCGCGCCTGGTGACCCTGACGTGCGCTTCGCCACCGCACGAACCTGTACGATCAGGCAGGATCCAAAGCAGGCAGTCGCGATAGGGCCGCAGCGTCCAACGTCGTCAGCAATGCGCCGTCCCGTGCGCGTACCTCTCGCCAGGGGAGTCGGCGCAAGGTCTCTCCGACGCCGCCGACCCCGCCCTCTCGAATGACGAGGTGCGAAAGCTCGCCTCCTGCGCAGGCCAGCATTGCATCCACTGCATAGGCGAGAATATCGCCGTCGCGGCCTCGCACCGGCATCCCATCCAGCGTCGAAGCGGCGAAGAGATTTTCTCCCGGCTGTGCCCGGCTGATCGCCTGTTCGGTCTCTGCGGCATCGCTGAACCTGGCTCGACGGCCGAGCCAGCGCCAGATTCCGAAGAGATCGACCAGGCCGAGGAAGATGTTGCTCCACAGCAGTTGCGTCTGCTGCGTTGCGATTCCGACGACGATCCAGGCAGCCGCGCCCAAAGTAAACACGACGAACCCCCAGCCTGTCACGCGCGCGCCTAGGTTGGAAGCCGTCATAAGCGCTGCGATACAGGTGGCGGCAAGAGCCAGCCAGCCAGCAATGTCTGCCATGAAATCCCCCTTGATACTGCTCGATCGCGGTGCCGGACGGCACCTTGCACGGTTGCGCCGAGCCCTTCGCCAGCGCGCGACGTCTCTACCGCTTCGCCCGCTCGCGGCGAGCGCCCGCTTTGACAGGGCCAGGGCTCAAAACGAGGCGCAAATTCAAAGGGTCCGTCGGCGTTGTCAGCTTTCCGCTATGGCTGACAGGCAGCCGTAGCGTCAGCGGCAGTGTGGCAGGCATGAAGCGCAAGGGAGCCGCTCGCCACCCCCAGGGCGGCCGACGATTACCTCCTCGATTAAAACGCCCAGCGTATGCCGCTGGCAGCAGGCAGCCGAATCGATTAATCTCGCGCGCAGACCCTTTCCTTCCACGGCGAGGAAATGTGATGCCCATGCAGATCACGACGGGCGCGACGATGCAGTGCAGCTTCGGCGCGGCGCCTGCCCCGATCAACATTCTGCCGACCAATCGCGTGATGGCTGCCGGCATGCCCGCCGCCACCATCATGGATTTCGTGCCGGTAACCAACATCCCGCCTTTCGGGACATGCAGCAGCCTCGCCAATCCCACGGTCGCTGCCGCGACCGCCACGGCCTTGGGCGCCCTGACGCCGATGCCATGCATCCCCGCGACCTCCGCTCCATGGACGCCGGGCGTAGCGACCACCCTGATCGGGGATCAGCCCGCGCTGGATTCGGCTTGCATGCTGACTTGCGTGTGGGGTGGCCTCATTCAGTTCACGGCCCCCGCGCAAGTCACGGTCGCCACCTGAGAGTCTAGCAGCGCTCGCGCCACCCTTTCCCGGCACTACCGCGAATAAATTTGCATCTTCCGATTGCAAGAAATCACAGTGTGCGTAGGTATATCGCCCGGGGCATTGATATCGAGTAGCGACCGCAATGGGGGGAACGACTGAACACCTGCCGCAACGCGCGGGACCAAGCGCCAGCACGTTCGGCCTATTGCTTGCGCTGGCAGTGCCGTTTTTTTTGCTGGCGGGGTGCAAGACTCCCAAGCTTCTCTGCTTCAGTTCGAGTGGACTGCAGCAACTGACAATCACCTCCAGCACGGAGAGCAACCTGGGCCGGCCGATTGCCGTGGATCTGGTATATGTTACGGATCGGAAGATCCTCGCTGCCGTGGAGAAAATGAAGGCTCGCGAGTATTTCGCGGTTCGTACCCAACTGTCGCGTGATTACCCAAAGGGTCTTCTGGTTCGCAGCTGGGAATTACAGGCGGGTCAGCAAGTCGTCGCTGATCCGGTGCGCGCGCCGTGCAACTTGGTCGGAACGTTTCTGTTCGCAAATTTTGGCGGCGAGGCCCCCGCGGACAATCGCCTGCGGCTGCACAAGGTGCGGCGGGGGACACTCGCGCTGGGCGCGGACGGCTTTACCTGGGTTCCGGACAAGGGCTGACGATGCCGATCCATGCGAAAGACATTCCTGACCTGGTGCACTGGTACCGCGGCATGCTGCTCATGCCGGAGCATTTTCGCGATGCGGCAGCGCGCGGGGAAATGCTCTTCCCATATTTGCTGCAGGCCGCACAGCCGCTGGCCTGGGGGGTCCGCGCCATGACGAGCGGCATGCACGGATCGGTCTTCGTGCTAGACGCGATCGAAGCGATCTTTCCGGACGGCGCCGTCGCCGCCTTCGATCGCGCGCGCGGTGCCGAGCCGCTGCAGTACGATACCGATAGCGGCGATCACGGGATGGAGCACGGCAAGCCCGTTGACCTGTACCTTACGATTGCCGGCTGGACTCCCGCAAGCCTCGATCTCGATCGAACCGATACCGGTACACCGAGCCGTTACGCCGCCTATCCACGCGCGCCGCAGCCAGCGCCACCCGTCGCGGACGACGACATCGAGCTGGCAGAAAGAATTTGGCTTCGCCCCGTTTTCTCCCTCGTGGCGGGAACGCGCGATCGGCCTCCGCGCGCGGCTTATGCTGCGCTCCGCATCGCGAGGCTAGGATTGCGCGACGGAAAACCCGCAGTGCTGGAATATGAACCGCCCCGCCTGCGGATCGGCGAGGCGTCCGTGCTGCCCGGCCGCATCAACGGATTGATCGATGACATGCAGGCCCGTGCCGCGCAGATTCGCGAGGACGCCAGTGTGCCGCGCGCGGTGGTGACCGACGATACGTCGCCTGCGCTTTCCGGCAGCGGAAGCGTACGCAGCGGCACCGAGCGCCAGTTGTACGAGCTGGTAAACGAACTCAGGGCAATGCGCGCCGCGACCGATGGCCAGCGCGCGCTGCGGGTGGGCAGCGAAAGCCTGCGCGCGCTGATGCGCATGCTGCCTCGGCTGCGGGCGATGCTGGCGACCGGCGTGTCTCACCCGTTCGACCTGTATCTCAGTCTTTGCGACGCGCTGGGCGAATTGGGTCTGGTGAGTGCCACGCTCGATCTCGCGCAACTACCGCTCTACAGTCACGACGATCCACTGACGAGCTTCGATGCCTTGATCGACGAAATTCGCCGCGCGCTGTCAATCTTCGACCTGCGCTATCGGGTGGTGCCATTTACCCGGCGAAGCGACCGGGGGTTCGAACTTGAGCTCGGGCCGGGAGATCTGATCGCCGGCGCTTCTCTTCTCATTGGCGCCCTCAGTCCTCGAACGCGGCCACGCAACGCGCAACGACGCTGGCTCGACACGGCGACGATCGGCATGGCGGCGCATCTTGAGGACATCCGGCGCCGCCGTGTCGCCGGCTGGCAGCGCCAAGTGGGCTTGGGTGCCGATACACTCCTCGGTGTCGTAGAGACACCGCAGATGGTACTTGCGAGGATCGTGCCTGATCGCGAGGCGCCGGTCAGAGGCGGCCTGCTGGTCGTCGAAAGCGACGTCGGCGAAGGGCCCATCGAAATGAACTTCTATCGCCCGATCGAATCGACGGGTGCGGCTGCCACCTCTCGCACGACACCATGATCGATGACGTGCTACGCCCCGAAGCATTGAAGGCAGCCGGAGATTTCCGCGCCTTCTACGACCGGCTTCTCGCGATTCGCGTGCGGATCTCGACGACGCGCGACAAGCCACCGGAAGCGACGCCGATCCGGGAAGAACTCGCCGCGGCGATCCTCGGCTTCGGGCATGTACAAGCTCTTGCCCCCGACGCGCTGCAGATCGACTCCGGCTATGTTCTTGCCGCCTTTGCCGACGAACTGCTGTTAACCGGCTGCCGCGACTGGTCGGAAGCGCAGGGCTGGGCGACGCGCCCGCTCGAAGTCGCGCTCTATGGCACGGCCCTAGCGGGCGACCGGGTGTTTGGGGCTGGGGGGGCGTTGGCGGACGGGCGGCGTGACGATATCGCTACTGCCACCACCATCCTGTTCGCGTTGATGATGGGAATGCGAGGCAAGTGGCTGGATCGCGACGATTTCGGCGCGATCGAGCAGCTGCGACGCGAACTCTACGCACGCGTCGCCGGGCGCCCCTATGCGGCGCCGGACGCGCATCCGTACGAGGCGTTCGCGCTGCAACCTACCGCGCTGACCGGCCCCAGCCAACGACCGCTGCCAGCGCTATGGCCGTGGCTGGCCGCGCTCGCCGCGGTGCTGCTTCTGTACCTGCCGGTGAGCCACCTCGTCTGGCTCAGCCAGGTCGAAGACATCGATGCGCTGGCGCAGAACATCACGCGCGCCGCGGCCGAGGAGCGCAACGCCGCCGCGGAGGCGACCGGAAACGCGACCGAGCGCCCCCCCGCGCAGCCGCAACCCTCGGTGCCAAGCCCGACGCCCGTGCGCCCGGTATCGCCCCCCGGCGTGCAGGGCCAGCCGATCCCCGGTCCGCTCGACGTTCGCCCGGCGAGAATCGATAGCCGCGCCGCAGGGCGGGCACGGTGAGCTGGTGGGGGATCCTGCTGCTGCTCGTGCTGGCCGTGGCGGTGATCGCGCTCCTCCTGTTTCTGGCCTATCGCGCCGGCTGGATCGACCGCGTTCGCGCCGGTCGCCTCCGCCCGGCGCGGGGCGAGGAGGAGATCGCCCCGCCCGCGAACCTGGGAACGGCCGTCCAGATCGCGCTGGCCGAGCTGCGCAGCCGCACCGGCGCCGCCGCCGATCTGCGCGACGTTCCCTGGGCGCTCGTGCTGGGCGCCGAGATGCCCGCGCTCGACGCGCTGATGCCGCCCGACCCGCCGCCCGAGCACCGCGTCAGCTGGCTCGCCCGATCCGGCGTCGAACGCGCAGGGCTGATCTCGTTTCGCGAGCGTGGTGTCGTCGTCGGGTTCAACGACGGTTTGGTCGGCGAGCCCGATTGCAACCGGCGGCTGCTGGACTTGCTGCAGCGGCTCGAACAGGCCCGGCCGGGCCGGCCGATCGACAGCCTGGTGCTCGCGGTACCCGCCGCGCTGCTGCAGGGCGACCCCGCCGACCCCGGCGTTCGCCAGCGCGTCGAGGCCCATGGTCAGGCATTGTACGACCTGGTCCTTGCCGCACAGAGCCGCACCGGCTGGCGGGTGCCGATCTACCTGCTGATCACCGGCAGCGAGGCGATCGAGGGGTTCGACGAGACCGCCAGCGCCGTGCTGCGCCATTCGCGATCGCCGATGATCGGCTGGGCGTCGCCCCAACCGCTCGACAGCAGCTTCGAGCCCGCCCGCATTGACGAGGGCTTCGCCGAACTGATCCGCCACCTGCTCGCCGTACAATGCCACCTGATGATGGCGCTGCACGATCAGGGCCGCGCGGAACAGGCGCTGCGCTTTCCGGATCGCGTGGCGGCGCTGCGGCCGCTGGTGACGATGCTGCTGCTGCGGCTGCTGAAGGAATCCGCCTATCATGAGGGATTCCTGCTCCGCGGCCTGTTCTTCACCGGCGCCATGTCCGACGGACAATCCCGCCCCCTCGCATTGGGGGGCCCCGATGGCGACGCGGCCGCGACGTCCGAAACGCCTCCGCCCGCTGCGACAATGCCCCAGCCGCTGGCCGCCGCATTGTTTCAGGACAAGATCTTCCCCGAACACGGGCTCGCCCAGCCCGCGTATGGCGAACGCACGCGGCGCCATCGGCTGGTGCGCCGAACCCAATGGACGTTGGCGGCATCGATCGTGGCGTTCCTGATCGGTATTACCGCGCTTTCGATTCGGTCGCAGGAACGCTTCGCGCCTGTCCACGCCGTGCTGGTGCGGATCGCCAACATCCAGACGCCGGACACGGCGCATGGCACCGATTGCACGGCGCCAGCCGGCGTCACCACTGCGGCGAGCGATCTGCTGCGCAGGCTCGCGGATATTCATGTCGACCGGCTGGAGACTTTCTTGGCGCCGACATCCTTTCTGGTCTCGGCGACCAAACACGCCCGTACGGCGATTGCCGCCAGTTTCCACCGGGTTGTGTTCGCGGCGCTGGTCGAGCGCATGGCGACGCCCCACGGCATTGCCGGTCGGCTCGCGATCGGGCTGCCGACCTCGGATCACGACCCCGCCTATTGGCCCAGCTTCATGGCCAATGTGCGCGCCTTCGATACGCATTTCGCGATGCTGACGGATGTCGACCGCGCGACCCAGGCGACCCCCGCGGTGGTGCGCCAGTTCGGCGAGGTGGCGGACTATGCGCTGGGGGAAAAGCTGCCCGATCTGGTGGGTAACGATCAGCTTTACGCCGCGGCGATCGCCTTGCAGTCGAACACCTGCCTCAATCGGGAACGCGTCGGCAAGATCGTGATGGAGCAGGTGCGGGCCGCCTATGCCGCCACGGTGCACAGCTGGTACGAGGCCGATCCGGTGGTGCAGCGCGTGCTGGCGATCGACACCGAATTCGGCAGCGAAGCAGCGCTGCTGCCGACCGTCGATCAGGAACGCCGGCTCGCGGCGACGGCATCGCTCGAGCGGTTGCAGAAGCTTTCGCAGCTGCTCGACAACCTGGCCGCGGCGTTACCCGGTGCCAACCATGCGCGATGGACCGGCGATCCCTCCAATCTCGCGCTGCCCGACCTGAACGGCCTGACGGGCACGACGCTGATCCAGCCGTCGATCCTGCAGAGCATGCCGGAATCGTATCGCCCCCGCGCGACCGATCTCGTCGCACGCGTACGTGGCGCGCGGCTGGCGGGCACACCCTTGCTGCAATTCGGCGCATCGATGGACTCCGCCGCCGCCGCACCGCCGCCGGCGGCGGCAGCTGGCGTCACACCATTAGCCACGGCTCCCGTCTCGACGGCGGCAGTCGCCCTCGATGGCGGTCCGCGCCTTTCGCAGGCGGCGGGCGATTCGCAGACGATGTTGCACGACGTCTTCGGCCAGCCCTTCATTCAGCGCGGCGATGCCCTCGCGCTGCCCACCCCGAGCGGGCTGTGGGACGTCCAGCGGCTGCAGCAGTTCGAGCAGCTCGCCAAGAAATATCTGAGCTTCGCGGACACCGCGCCCGCCACCATCCCGCAACCGCTGGTCCGGGCGACCGGTGCGGCAGTGCGGACGCGGGCGGGCCGCTACATCGCGCTCGAGACGATCAACTCGACCGTCAAGGCGAGTGGTACGGACGAGCAGCGGGCATCGAATTTCGTGCTGGCGCTGCCGACGCTGCAGTCGATCCGGCTGCTGTTGCGGGAGTTTGGCGAACTGGACGGGGCGATGCGTATCGGCAGTGACATCAACGTGCGCGCGGCGGAAGTGATCGCCGATGCCGAGCGCGACCTGGATCGCGATGGCGGCCCCTATGCGGTGGACCGGCGCGGCGTGGCCACCTGGGACGGGCGCGGCTCGCTGGCGGCCAATGCCTTCGCGACGGGAACGATTGACAATCTGAAGGCGACGCTGGCCGGGCGGCGCGCCTGGGTGACGCAGATCGCACGCGGTCGCGTCGCACCCGTCGTGACCTATGCACGCGAACCCACCAACAGCGTACCCCCGCTGTTGGTGGCCCGCGCCGAACGCTGGGCAGCAATTCTGCGCGCGTTGGAAGGCTATGATGCCGGACCCAATCCGAACAATCCCGTCACCCGGCTTGAACAGTTCATGACCGTCGACATCGATCGGCTGCAGGCGCAGGGCTGCACGGGCATCGGCCGCGTCGCCGCGCGCGGCGGGGATTATTTCGCGAACCAGCAACTCAGGATCAGCGCGGAAATTTTCGGCCGCTGCCGAAGCACCGTCCTTGCAGATCTGCGAAATCGCTACGCACAGCTGCGCGAAAGCTTCCAGGCCACGATCGCCGGCCGCTTCCCGTTCGGACCCGCGGACGCACCCGATGCCGATCCGGCACTGGTGCGCGCATTCTTCCGGCGCTTCGGGGCGGAGATCGGGCCGATGCAGGCCGCGCTGGAGGATGTGGAAATCGGCCGGGACGCGGCAGTCGGTCTGGGCAGATTGCTCGCCGCGCAAAGCGCGCTGGCGCCGATGCTGGCGGGCGCCGATCTCGCGCAGCTCCGCTATGCGGTGGACGTGCAGTTCTTCAGCGATCCGCATCTCGCGTCGGGCCAGAACCAGATCATCGAGGCAATGATCGGCACCCCCACCAGTCGCGCCGCCACTAATGCCGCCCCGACATTCCTCTGGCGTGTCGGAGATCCGGTGATTGCGCGCTTCCGATGGGCCAACAACGCGCCCAATCTGCCCCTGTCGGGCCTCGCCCTCCCGGACGGTCCCTGCCGCCCGGCTCCGGACGGCGCCTGGGGCTCCAGCCGCACGGGCGGTGCCTGGGCGCTGCTGCGCTTGTTGCGCCAACAAGGGCTCGCGCTGGAAGAAAGCGCGGCGGCGAGCGGATATCCGGTGGTGTTCGGATTCGATCTCTGCGCCAATCTCGATCATGCGGTGGGTGGCGACGCGCCGACCACGCGGGCAAGCCTGGTCGTTCGGCTAACGCTGTCGGCAGCGTCGACCACGCCCGACAAGCCGCCGGTGCCCATCGCGTTGCCCGGCTTCCCGGCGGCGCTGCCGGTGCTCGACACGCTGGGGCGCCGGTGATGACCGCGCGGGTCGATGCGCTGTTGCGACCGGCGCGCGGTGACAGCCCCTGGGGTGCGGACCTGCGCGGTACGCCGCTCTACCGCGCAATCGCCCAGGCCCGCCGCTATGACGATCCCACGCTGCCGCGCGGGGTGTGGGAAACCGACCTGAAATCGGCCGATTGGTCGGGGGTCGTCACGCTATGCTGCGATGCGCTGGAGCAGAGCAAGGATCTGTGCCTCGCCGCATGGCTTACCGAGGCGTGGACGCGGATCGACGGCTTTGCCGGCGCCGCCGACGGATTCGCCTTGGTGGGAGGGCTGTGCACCCGCTACTGGCAGCATGTCGCCGACGGCCCCGAAGCGCCGCTGCAATCGGCGGCGCTGGAGTGGCTGGTCCGCCACATGGCGACGGCACTGCGGCTGGTGCCGATCGTCGAGGCCGCGCCGCCGCGGGAAGGCGCGCTGACCTGGTCTGATCTGGTGCAGGCGGAACGGCTCGAACAGCTGCGCCAGGCCGACGCCAACGCGGCACGCCGCGCCGAGGACGGGGGTGCGCTCACCCGCGCCGAGTTCGCCGCCGCCTTCGCGCGCAGTACCACCGACCGTCTCGCCGAACGCCGGCGCGAGATCGACGCTGCGCTTTCGGCCGTACGCGCGATGGCAGAGGATTTCGAAACCGCGGCAGTTGCCGACCCGCCCGGGATCGACACGCTGGTAGGAACCCTCGAACCGGCGAGCCGGCTGCTTTCGGCCGAATTGATGGCGCGCACTCCACGGGAGGTACCCCAGGCGGCAGTGCCGCGAGCTGTCGCGTCACCGCTGCCGCCGCCGGCGTCGGGGCCGCCCGCACCAGCGCCGCTCACCGATCGTGCCGCCGCCTACCGCCAGCTCGCCGAGATTGCCGCTTTTCTGAACCGGACCGAGCCGCACAGCCCGGTGCCGTATGTGCTGGCCTTCGTCGCCGACTGGGGGACGATGACGCTGCCGCAGATCGATGCGGCGCTGCGGACGAAGGGCAGTGACATGCTGCGGCTGATCGACGCCTTGGGGCTGAATGGTGCGGACGAATAGCCATAATAGCGCGCAAGTACGCCTTTAAGGTGCGCTTTCCTGGATTCGCGGTTGCAAATATTCTTCGCCTATGGTCATCCTACTGACGGCGGGAATCACAGTAAATCCGAGTCTCTCGATTCTCTTCGGCATTGCCAGCGGGGAAATGGCCATGAACGACAGCATTCAGCACAAGATCGGGCGGAATCGTCCACCGCGCGTACAGATAACGTACGATGTCGAAACCGGTGGTGCGATAAAGAAGCAGGAGCTTCCATTCGTCGTCGGCATCATGGCGGACTTGTCGATGCCGGAAGGCGGCGCACAAGATACCAAGCTGAAAGACGCGGATCGCAAGTTCGTCGAGATCGACCGGGATACGTTCGCCGCCTATCTCAAGTCGCTGGCGCCGACGGTCAAGGGCGGCAAGGGCGACGATGCCTGGGAAGTCGCGATCGAATCGATGGAGGATTTCGGTCCCGAACGGCTGGTCGAGAAGGTGGGACTGCTGAGCGACCTCTATGCGAAGCGCCGCAGCATCCGCGACCTGCTGACCAAGCTGGACGGCAACGACGAGGCCCATGAGAAGCTCAACGCGGCCTATCTCTCCGGCGGGCTGCAGCAGCTGATCACCGACGCGCATGCCGAAAAGGCGAAGGAAGACGCGGCGAGGGCCGCTGCGGAACCGGCGGGATCCTGAACGAGCCGATTTGACGTCGCCGCGTGCCGAGGGCGCTGCCCCGGCGCGTGGCGGGACCTGCGCGCGGTGAAGAAAGGACATGAGCATGGCGGATCAAATGCCCGAGACGGTTGCCGACTATCTCAAGACGCTGCGGATCGATCCGGAATCGTCCGATAAGATCAACGGGCTTCAGATGATAGTGGCGCTGGAGGGCGAGTCCGATCTCGCCCCGGCGAAGGAAGCGGCGGAGGACGGTCCGCGCGACCTGGTCAGCGCGCTCCAGCACATTTTGCGCCGCCTCGATGACGAGCTGAGCGCCAGGCTCGACACGATCCTGCACGACCCAGGCTTCCAGAAGCTCGAGGCGACTTGGCGCGGGCTGCACCATCTGGTGTTCAACACCGAAACCTCGACGCGGCTGAAGCTGCGCGTGCTCGACGTGACCGAGAAGGAACTGCGCGACGATCTGGGCAAGGCGATCGACTTCGACCAGTCGGCGTTGTTCAAGAAGGTCTATGAAGAGGAATATGGCACGCTCGGGGGCAAGCCCTATGGCCTGCTGGTCGGCGACTATTATTTCGATCGTTCGGTGCCGTCGCAGAAGCTGCTGCGCGACATTGCGCAGGTCGCAGCCGCGGCGCACGCGCCGTTCCTCGGCGCCGCCGCCCCGAACCTGTTCGACCTCGACAGCTTCCAGGACCTGCCCAAGCCGCGCGACCTGAGCAAGATCTTCGACTCCGTGATGATGGCCGAGTGGCGCGCCTTCCGTGAAAGCGAGGAAAGCCGCTACGCCACGCTGACGCTGCCGCGGGTGCTGATGCGGCTGCCCTATGATCCGGTCGACAATCCGGTCGAGGGCATCGACTATAGCGAATATACCCGCTCGGCGCAGCGGCAGGTCGCCGCCGATGGCGATGGTGCCGACACCGAGGCCGATCTGAGCGATCCGACGCCGACCAGCTATCTGTGGGGCAACCCCGCCTGGTTTCTCGCCCAGCGCGTCACCAGCGCCTTTGCGCTGTACAGCTGGACCGCGGCGATCCGCGGCGTCGAGGGCGGCGGCAAGGTGGAAAATCTGCCGCTCTCCAAGTTCCTTACGGCGGCGGGCGAGAAGGCGATCATCATCCCGACCGAGGTGTCGATCACCGATCGCCGTGAGAAGGAACTGAGCGACCTCGGCTTCGTCTCGCTGGTCTATTGCAAGGGCGAGAATTACGCCGCCTTTTTCGGCGCGCAGACCGTCAACAAGCCGCAGCCCTACAATCTGCCTTCGGCGACCAGCAACGCCGAGCTGTCGGCGCGGCTGCCCTATATCCTCAACACCTCGCGCTTCGCGCATTACATCAAGGTGATGATGCGCGACCGGATCGGCTCCTTCATGACCAAGGAGAACGTCCAGTCCTATCTCACCACCTGGATCAGCGACTATGTCCTCGACAAGGACGATGCCGGGCAGGATCTGAAGGCGCAATATCCGCTGCGTGAGGCGCGGGTCGACGTCAGCGATGTGCCGGGCCAGCCGGGCAGCTACAATGCCACCGTCTTCCTGCGCCCGCATTTCCAGCTGGAGGGCCTGTCGGCGTCGCTCCGCCTCGTCGCGCAGCTGCCCGCCGCGGCAGCCTGACGCGCCGCCAACGCCCGCGCCCCACCGCCTTCAGAAGGAGCCGTTCCGATGGCAATGAACGCGTTCATCAAGTTCACTGAACCCGATATCAAGGGCGAGTCGACCGACAGCACCCATAGCGAGCAGATCCAAGTGCTGTCGTGGAGCCACAGCTTCAACCAGCCGACCAAGGCGGTGCGCAGCACCGCCGGCGGCGGCACGGTGGAGCAGGCCAACCACTCGGACTTCACCTTCTCCAAATATACCGATGCCGCGACCGACGACCTGCTGAAATATTGCTGGAATGGCAAGCAGATCGGCAAGGCGCTGCTGCAGGTGTACCGCGCCGACGGCAACGACGCCGCGATCCTCTACATGGAAATCGAGATGGAGGACGTGATCATCAGCAACGTCAGCATCGGCGGCGGCCAGGGCGATCTTCCCACCGAGAACATCTCGCTCGCCTACGGCAAGGTCACCTACAAGTACAAGACGCAGAAGCCCGACACGGGCGATGCCGGCGGCGTCCAGCCGGTGTCGCACGATCTGATCAAGCAGGTCGTCAGCTGAGCCGGCACGCCGGTTCCCGATGGCTGCGCCCCGACCCTTGTTGTTCGATCGCCTGAAGCAGGTGCCCCGCCATGCCCATGCCCGAGGACCCGCGTTTCTGCACGCCAGTGTCACGCGCGACCAGCTCGAGGCGTCGGTGCTGGAACAGTTGGATTGGCTGCTCAACACGCGTGCCCCCTGGCGCGCCGACCTGCTGGAGTCGCGCACCCGTGACGGGCTGCGATCGACGATCGACTATGGCCTGCCCGACCTCAGCCTCTACCCGCTGGGCAATGCCGAAGCGATGGCCCGTCTCGAACGGCATCTCGCCGAGATCATCGCTGCCTATGAGCCGCGCATCACCGCCGCCATGGTCACGTTCGAGGCCGCCGAACGACGCGACACGCTGATCGTGATCGTCTCGGGCATTCTGCACTTCGACGGTATCGCGCATCCGTTGCGGCTGCGCATTCCGATCGCGCGCGAACAGGCGGGCGGCAATGCTCGCTGACCCGGATCTGCTGCGCTATTACTTCGCCGAACTGACTGCCCTGCGCGAGGAGGGCCGCAGCTTCGCGCTCCACCATCCCGAAATCGCCGCGGCACTCGATCTCACTGGGCAGGAAGACCAGGATCCACAAGTTGCGCGGCTGGTCGAATCCTTCGCCTTCCTGACCGCACGGATCCGTCGCGAATTCGACGCCGGCTTTCCCCTCATTCCCGCAGCGCTGCTGGAACAGCTCTACCCGCAACTCGCCGCCCCCCTCCCCGCGATGGGCGTCGCCCAGTTCGATGTCGCCCCCGCAAAATATGCGTTGCTCCAGAACGTCACGGTGGCGCGCGACACGATGTTGTTCGCGCGGCTCGACGCCGGGGTCGAGTGCCGTTTTCGCACCAGCAACGCCTTGACGCTGTGGCCGTTACGCCCGCGCGAACCCGCGCTGGTGCCTGCGAGCGATCTCGACGTGGAGGGCGCGGGTGCCGGGGTGCTGTCCGCCCTGCGGGTCACGCTGCGCTGCGAGGGCGAACTGAACTTCGCCAAGGTGAAGGCCGGCAAGCTGCGCTTCTTCCTGGATGGCGACACCGCCACCCGCTTCGCGCTGTACGACCTGCTGGGTGCGCATTGCACCGGCGTGGCCGCCGCGCGTGCCGATGGCCGCCCGGTGCGGATGCCCGCGCTGCACCCCTGCCCGAGCGGCTTCGCCCCGGACGAGGCGATCCTGCCGCTGCCGCCGACCGGGCAGCATGGCTATCGGCTGCTCCAGGAATATTTCGCCTTCCCGACCAAGTTCCTGTTCTTCGAGCTGGATGGCTTCGATCCCGCTGTCTTTGGCGATGCCAACGCGGTGACCCTGTATTTCCTGTTCGACGAGCGGCCGGGTCGCCAGCTGATGATCGGTCCGGAAACGCTTCGGCTGAATTGCGTGCCGATGGTCAACCTGTATCCCCGCACCAGCGAGCCCATCCGCGTCGATCACCTGCGCAGCGAATACCCGCTGCAGCCGGACTCGCGCAATCCTGCGGCGAGCGAAGTGCACAGCGTCTCGGCCGTCACTCGCACCGCCGCGGTCGCCGGTACGGCAGCGGTGCCGCCCTATTTCCGTGTGGGCGCGCTGCCCGCCGCAAACGACTTGCGCTGGCTGGCCCGGCGAAAACCGGCTGCGCCAGGGCTTGAAGGCACCGATCTCGTGCTGGCCTTCGTCGACGCCCAGCTGCAGCCGCAACGCCCCGCCGACAGCGTGTTGTTCGCCCAATTGCTCTGCACCAATCGACGCCTGACGCGCGAGCTGACGCTGGCGACGCCGCTGGAGATCGAGGCGGATTTGCCCATCCGGCGCATCACGCTCACCGGCAGCCTCACCGCCCCGCAAGACCCGCCAATGGCCGGTGGCCGGCTATGGCAACTCGTCTCGCAACTATCGCTGAACAAGCTGTCGCTCGATCGCGGCGAAGCGAGCCTCGATGCCTTGAAGCAACTGCTGGAACTCTATGCCGGCGGCCAGGAGCAGACAATCGGCCGACGCCAGATCAACGGCATTTCCGGTATCGCCACCCGCCCCGCCACCGCCAGGCTGGAACAACGTTCATGGCGGCCGATGGTGCGCGGCATCGAGATCGACCTCGCGCTCGACCCGGTCGCCTTTGCCGGTGGCAGCGCCATCCTGTTCGGCGAAGTGCTCGATCGCTTCTTCGCGCTTCATGCATCGATCAACAGCTTCACGCGCCTCGCCATTCGGCGCGATCAACAACAAGAAAGATGGAGGCAATGGCCGAGCCGGTCGGGCGCCAAGCCGCTTCTCTGAGAGCGCTGCTGCTCGCCAGGCCGGATCGCTTCGATTCGCTCCAGGCGCTTCGCGTTCTCCAGCGCGTTGCGCGGGACGAGATGCTGACGCTGCGCCTCAGCGGCAATACCAGCCTCAGCTGTCCGCCCGGCGGTATCGACCATATCGAGCTGCATCCCGTCGCCCGCGAACTGGTGGCGACGCTAAACCATCTGACCCTGGCCGGCGCCAATGGTCCGCTTCCACCGCCGTTCAGCGAAGAGATCAACGCGCGCCTGCGAAGCGGCGACACGGCGCTACGCGATTTCCTCGACATCTTCGTGGATCGACTGGCCAGGCTGGACTTCGATCGGGCGCAACTGCTGCGCCCCGAATTGGGCGACGTCCCGGCCGACGAGTCGGCCAGCGGATTGCCGCTCCTTGCCATGCTCGGCATGGCAACGCCGGGCATGCCGGCCGCGGCGCGGGCCGCCGATGCACCGCCTTCCGAAGCCTATCTCGCGCTTGCACCGCTGCTGCACCGCGAGCCCCTCAGTGCCCATGCGCTGCAACGCGCGATTGCCGCGTGGATCGGCCTGCCGACCAGCATCTGCCAGTTCCGCGGCAGCTGGCTGCAGTTGCCACAAGCGGACCGGACCCGGCTGCAGCCGCGGCGCGGCAACAACCGCCTCGGGCGCGATGCGACCCTCGGTACCGCAGTATGGAATCCGATCGCAGGCATCACCGTGGTGTTGGGCCCGATGCCGCTAGCGCAGGCCGAGCAGTTGCTGCCGGGCGGCGCCCGCTGTCGCGCGCTGGCGGCGTTGATCGACCGCGCCGTCGATCCCATGCTTGAGGTGGCGCTGAGCTTGCTGCTGCTACCCGGAACCGTGCCGCCGGCGAGGCTGGGGGGCGGCCCCGCAAAGGCGGCACCGGCGCGGCTCGGCTGGACAAGCCGGCTCGCAGGTTCCGCCGACGACCGCCATCGTGCGCGGCGGAGCGGCCGGATCGACCTACCCCCGGGCTGGATCGCCGCCAGCGTATTGCAGTGATACGCGTCGCGGCCTTGCTTGCGTGCCTCGGCCCGGCGAGCGGCGCGGCGCTGCAGCGCGCGGTAGCGGCCTGCGCCGCGCGTCGGCAGCACGTCGTGGAGGTCGAACACCTGCTGTACGAGCTGGCAAGCGATCGCGGCACCGATCTGGCGCGGGCGCTGATCGCGCGCGACATCGATATCGCCCCGCTCCTTGCCGAGCTGCAGGCGGCGATCGCCCGCCTCCCCGGCGGCGCCGTCGATGCCCCCAGCGTCTCGGTACGTCTCGGTCACCTGCTGGAATCCGCCTGGCTGATCGCCTCGGTCAATCACCGGCTGACGCAGATCTCGTCGCTCTGCGTGCTGCGCGCCGCGATCGAGGATGCGCGCATTCGCGACTGGGTGCTGGCAGCCGCCCCGATGCTCTGCCGCCTGCCCCGGCACGATCTGGCGGAGTCGATGACAGCCCTGCTCACAGGCAGCCGCGAGGTCGCGCAAGCCGGGCCCGGCGGCGCGGCACTCGACGACTACACAATCGACCTCACCGCGCGAGCACGGGCCGGGCGACTGGACCCGGTGATCGGCCGCGAGGAGGAAATCGAGCAGGTGATCGAGATCCTGCTGCGTCGGCGCCAGAGCAACCCGATCTTGGTGGGGCCTGCCGGCGTGGGCAAGACGGCGATCGTCGAGGGGCTGGCCCAGCGGATCGCCGAGGGCCGCGTGCCCGCCGCGCTGGCCGACACGCAGGTGCGCGCGCTCGATCTTGGCGCCTTGCAGGCCGGCGCGGCGGTGCACGGCGAATATGAAACCCGGCTGCGCGAGATATTGGAAGCAGTCAGCGGCGGCGGCGCCGGCTGCCTGTTGTTCGTCGATGAAGCGCACATGCTGATGGGCGCCGCCGGGGGACAGCGTGATACGGCCAACCTGCTCAAGCCCGCCCTTGCCCGCGGCGCGCTGCGGATGATCGCGGCCACGACCTGGGCCGAATATCGCCGGCACATCGAAAAGGACGCCGCGCTTTTACGGCGCTTCCAGGCGGTAAAGGTGACGCCCCCCGATACCGACACCGCGATCGCCATCCTGCGGCAGCTCGCCCCCCGGCTGGAGGCGCATCACGGCGTACGCATCCTCGAGGAGGCACTTGCCGCCGCCGTGCAGTTCGCACAGCGGTACATGGCCGATCGCCAGCTGCCCGATGGCGCCATCACCGTGCTCGACACCGCCTGCGCGCGCGTGGCGATCGCCCAAAATGACCGCCCGCGCGCCTTGATCGAAGCCGAGGCGCGGTGCGCGATGCTGGAGGCGGAACGCGATCGGCTGGCGATGGAGACCAGCGGGGCGGACGACATTGCCGCCCGCCGTGCAGCCCAGCTGGCGCCGGCGATCGAGCGTGCCGAGCGCATGCGTGCCGCCATCGCCGGGCAGTGGGTGCGCGAACGCTATCTGGTCGAGCGGCTGCGCACGGCGGCAACGGCCGCGGATGCATCTGCGGGCGGGGCGGCGGCGGTTGCCCTGCAGCAGGAGCTCGCTGAGGCGCAGGGCAGCGGATCGATGATCGCGCTCGCCGTTGATCGGCGCGCGGTTGCCGCGATCGTCGCCGGATGGACCGGGGTGCCGGCAGAAGCGATGCTCGGCAATGCCACGCGGCGGGGCGCCGAATTGCAGGCGCAGCTGCGCAGCCGCGTCATCGGCCAGAACGCGGCCATCGAGACGATCGTGCGCCGCGTCCAGACCTTCCAGGCGGGGCTGGGCGACCCCGCCAAGCCGACCGGCGTGTTCCTGCTGTGCGGCCCCAGCGGTGTCGGCAAGACCGAGACGGCGAGGGCGCTGGCCGACCTGCTGTTCGGCGGCGACCGGGCGCTGATCACGGTCAACATGTCCGAATATCAGGAGGCGCATTCGGTATCGGGGCTGAAGGGCGCGCCACCCGGCTATGTCGGCTATGGCCAGGGCGGCGTGTTGACCGAAGCGATACGCCGGCAACCTTATTCGGTGCTCCTGCTCGACGAGATCGAGAAGGCGCACCCCGACGTGGTCGAGCTGTTCTACCAAGTGTTCGACCGCGGTATGATCGAGGACAGCGAAGGCGTGACCGTCGATTTCAGCCATACGCTGATCCTGCTCACCTGCAACCTCGGAGAGAAGGCGATCGCGCGCCCGCTCCGGCTGCGCGCGGTGCGCGAGGCGGCATTGCGCCGCGAGCTGCTGCACCATTTCTCCCCGGCCTTTCTCGGACGGCTCACCATCGTGCCCTATCGCGCGCTCGGCCCCGAACAGATCGTCGAGATCGTGCACCTCAAGCTGCGCCGCATCGCCGATCGCTTCGCTGCCGCCAGTGGCGGGGCGCTGCGCTGGGAAGCGGCTGCGGCCGCGGCCATCGCTGCCGATGCCCAGCGCGAGGATGCCGGCGCGCGCGGCATCGATGCGATCCTCGAACACCGCATCCTCCCCGAACTGTCCGACCTGATGCTCGACGGGCTCGCCAAGCCGGGTCGCCCGCATTATGCCCATATCGGCATCGCGTCGGGGGGCAGATTGTACGTCGAGCTGGTTCCATGAGCGATCCTTCCTGGTCGCTCACGCTCACCACGCCGCTGGGCGATGCGGCGCTGTCGCTCGCCAGTTTCGCCGGCACCGAGGCGATTTCGGAACCGTTCGCCTTCACGCTGGTCGCCACGATGGCCGGCGACTATCTCGACCCCGCTGGGCTGATCGGCCAGCCGGTGGGGATCGGGCTGATCGGCGGCGACGGCACCCCGCGCCGTTTCCATGGACTGGTGCTGCGCATGGTGCAGGCGCATTCGACCTGCACGCTGGACGTGGCCCCTTGGCTGTCGCTGCTCGGCCATGCGCAAAACCACCGCATCTTCCAGAACAAATCGGTGCTCGACATCGTCAAGGCGGTGTTCGCCGACTATCCCGCCGCTGATTTTCGCGATGCCTGTGTGCTCGCCTATGATCCGATCGACTATTGCGTCCAATATGGCGAGACCGACTTCGCCTTCGTCCACCGGCTGCTCGAGGCCGCGGGTATCGCCTATTATTTCGCGCATCAGGAAAGCGCGCATACCCTGGTGCTGGTCGACGACGGCGCCAATTTCCCCGCCTGCCCCAATGCCGCGACCGTCCCGTGGCTGGCGCTGGGCGACGGCAGCGAGTGGCTGAGCGACACGCGCATCGCCACGATCGAGCATCGTCAGGCGCTGGTGCCCGACGGCTTCAAGACCGCCGACTATCATTTCGTCACCCCCTCGACGACGCTGCTGGGCACGGCGGGGGGCGGGCGGATCTACGAATATCCCGGCGGCTTCACCAAGAAGGACCAGGCCGACGCCGCCGCCAAGCGCCGCGCCGAGGCACTCGCCGCGCCGGCGGTGCTGCTCGCGGGCACCTCACCGCTCCGCCACCTTGCCGCCGGCACCCGCTTCACGCTGTCGGGCTATCCCACCGCCGCGCTCAACGCCGCTTATGTGTTGCAGGCGATCGAACACCGCGCCGAGCGGCGTCAGTACGAGAACCGCTTCACCGCCTTCCCCGCCGCGACTCCCTATCGCCCGCCACGCCGCACCCCGCGCCCCAGCATCGCCGGCGCGCAGACCGCCAGGGTGGTGGGCCCGACGGGGAAGGAGATCTGGACCGACGAATATGGCCGGATCAAGGTACAATTCCCGTGGGACCAGGACGGCAAGAACGACGAGAACAGCAGCTGCTGGATCCGCGTCGCGCAGAGCTGGGCAGGCACCGGCTGGGGCGGCTTCACCCTGCCGCGGATCGGCCAGGAAGTGGTGGTGAGCTTCCTCGACGGCGACCCGGATCGCCCGCTGGTCACCGGCTGCGTGTACAATGGCGACAATCCGGTGCCCTATGCGCTGCCCGACAACATGACCCGCACCACGCTCAAGAGCCGTTCAAGCCCGCAGGCCGAGGGTTTCAACGAGTTGCGCTTCGAGGACAAGGCGGGATCGGAGGAAGTGTTCCTCCAGGCCCAGAAGGACCTGACCGTCACCGTGCTCAACGACGCCACCGAGACGGTGAAGCAGAAGCGCAGCGTGACCGTGCAGGAAGGCGATGCGAGCTTCACCGTGAGCAAGGGCAACTGGACCACCAAAGTGGAGATCGGCAACGCCACGCACGAAGTGAAGGGCAATGCCGAGGAGACGATCGGCGGCAATCTGACGATCAAGGTCACCGGCAACGTGACAATTGAGGCCAGCGGCAGTTGCACGGTGAAGGCGACCGGCGCGCTGGAAGTAAAGGGCAGCACCAGCGTGGCGATCGAAGCCGGCACGGCGCTGACGCTGAAGGGTACGACCGTCGCGGTCAGCGCGAGCGGGACGGGGTCGTTCGATGGCGGCGGTATGCTTGAGCTGAAGGGCGGGATGGTGAAGCTGAATTAGGAACACCTCATCGACTTCATAGCATCGCGTTATTTAACGACCATATCGTCTCGGATTAGTATATATTCCCCACACCCCCTTGCGTGAGCGCATTCAATTGATAAGGCGCATAAGTCGTTCCATGCACCAATCCGTTTACTAGCGCACCATTACTTGCTCTGAATGGGTTATCGCCATAGGATTTATAAAATCCATCCCAAGGCTCACGCCATCTTTCGAACAACCTCCTGCTTGTTCCAGTCACGTTATATATTGTTTTGATCTTATAATGTCGCATCAGGGCATTATAAGCCCACCAGCACTCGGCACAATGCTGTACATCGCTACTTATTATTAACCCGAGATCATGAGGACTATGCTTATTCTCCAACGCAAAAACAGCATGCCGCAAAATCTGGTTAGCTTCAGCATGCGCATTTGAACTCAAAACTGCTGGTCGACTTAGGTTAACATTTTTTAGACGCCGCACGGTGTTACTGTAGGGCTGATTTTGCTCATTATCATCCCAATATTTGACTACGTCACTCGCCTTCGATTTGCCAATATATCCCGTCGCAGAATTGATGGATGACCATAAAACGTCCGACCCTTCCGACCATCCAACTGAATATACTGTTGATCCTGAAAACGGTACGTCAGCTCCTTTATACTCCTGCGCAAATATTTTTACAATATTCTCCGTTATGTTTGCTGTAGCGTCATCATAACCAAAGACTACCGGGAGTTGAGCACGCTGGAGGGATCGTGATGATGCATTAATTTTCATTCGTTGCTGGGCCGAACCGTTGCCGGGCGCCATCTTATACAAGCTCGTCGCCTGAAAGACCGCCGCCCGCATCCCCAGCCGGTCGGCCTCCGCCTCCAGCGCATAGTCCTGCACCACCGATACCCCGCTGCCCGGCGCCTTCACCCGGCCCTGGCGCTGCTGCACCACATGCGCGAGTTCGTGGCCGAGCAATTGCTGGCCCTGCACCGTCTCCGGGCGATATTGCCCCGGCGCGAAATAGATGTCGTGGCCGGTGGTGAAGGCGATCGCGCCGATCCGCGCCGCCTGGGGTCCCTCATGCACCCGCACCCGAGAGAAATCGGTGCCGAAGGCAGCCTCCATCTTGGCGCGCACCGCATCGGGTAGCGGACGCCCGCGCCCCTGACCCAGCCCGAGCCGCACCGGATCGACCGCGAAGCTCTCCGCGGCGCCATGCGCCTGCAGCGCGCGGGAGGGCGGCATCGGCGCCCCCCTTGCCTGGAGCGCCTGCCCCGCCAGCGGCGGTGGCCCGGCGAGGCCCGGCGGCGCCTTGGCCTGCACCGCCCCGGCAAGCGTCGGCGCGCCGACGGGCCGCATCTGCGCTAGTTGCGGTCCCGGTTGCCCGCCGAGATAGCGCGCCTGGATCACACCTCCGCTCATCGCCCCTGCCCCCTGCCCATCAATCGTGCGACCGGGATTTCCAGCTGCGGCTGACCGCGCCCGTCGACGCCGACCTGGCGAAACCCGAGATCGCGGTACCAGCGGGTCAGCCGGCCGCTGCCATTGTCCTGCGCTTCTAGCACCAGCTTGTGGCTGCCGGCGCGGAATCCCGCCTGCGCCGCCGATGCGAGCAGTTGCACACCGATGCCACGATCGCGATAGCGCGCCTCGACACCGAGATCGGTGACGCGCGCCGCGGGGCCGCCGGTATGCACCACCGCCGATCCCACCGTCCGCCCGTCACTCGCGGCCGCCACCCGCACGCGCCCGCCGCCCTGCTGTGTCGGCGGCAGTAGCCGCGCAAGCGGCGCCTTGGCCTGCACGGGACGCGGCCCGCCGGCAAAGGCCGGCGCCGGCGGGCCGACGCGGCCCGGCAGCGTGCCCGGCCCGGCTCCAGCCGGCTGCCCTCGAAACTTCGCATGCACCACGCGGCGAGTCCTCTAGTAGAAACAGTCACGACATATACCACAAAATGGTATCACGAGAACGAAGAATCACAAGTAAAGACCCGCGTATACTTGTCAGAAGCGCTTGGCGCGGTACGCGAACTCTTGTACACGCCAAGATCAGCCATTCGCGCAACAGGAGGCGACGCGCAGACACCGTGCACCGCCGTTTCCCACCCCCGCCCGGCGCACCCACGCCTCCCGGCGCCCCGATCCAGCGCCACGTCGGCGGAGCCGGGCTCGCCGCGCACCAGCGCATCGTGCGGCCGCCAGCGCGCGCGGGGGCCCAGGCGCAGGAATTGGTCGCCCAGCCCGGCGGCACCTTCGCGATGCGCTCGGCCGAGCGACAGACGCTGGCACCACCTTCCGGCACCTTCAACTTCGTGCGGGTGGGCGGCGATACGCCGCGCGCGCAGGCGACTCTGATCAGCTCCGGACTTCCGCATGCCCAGATCGCCGGCGGCCGCCCCGTTGTCTATGCCGGCACCGCGCGGTTCAAGCGCGGCGCGATCGACTGGTGGAGCAATTATTCAGGCACCTACCAGCCGATCGCCGCCTATTGCGCGCGCGCCGGGTTACCTGAGGACAAGTTCGTGCCGTGGCAACGGCTCGCGCTGGGCGGCGTCGCGATGCAGCGCGGCGCCTTTACCGAACGCCGCCCTGCGGCCCCGCCGCCCCTGCCGGCGCGCAAGCCCCCGGCAGCGCTCGACGAACGTCCGGCACGCCCGCAAGTGGGGGCGGCAGGAGACGCCAAATTGGCGAAGGACACCGGGCCGGCTGCATCGAGCCCCGCCGCCCTGCGCAACGAGAAGACGTAGCCCTCGCGCCCAGCGGCGGCATGTGTGCGCGGACGCTCTGCACTGTGGCCCTCGCCCGGGGCCTCCTTTCCGACAGCGCTGAAGAGGGTGGGCGCGCGCGGCGAGGCGCATCGTGGGCGTGGCGCAATTGCTCGGCCTTCCCGCCCCCGCACCATTCGCAACGCATTTGATGGGGATGCCGCCCCGCTGCCCTGATTTTGGCGTGCGGGCCCAGGAGAATCCAGATGATTTCCAACACGGGCGGTCCGAACCAGCGGTTGTGACAAGATCATGACTTTCGTCCAAAATATTTGCCGGAACCTAAATGCTTTCAGTGGCTTGTCGCACCATCCAGCCTGCCGATCCCGGTATGCCGTGACGAAGTAATGGAAGCTGCCATGACCAATTGGCTTCGTTCTATTTTACCGCGCGAGGAAAAGTTCTTTCCGTTGTTCGATGCGCATGCCGAGCATATCGCGCGAGGCGCCGCGCAATTGCAGGCAATATTAGCAAATCCCGGCGAATCTGCCCCCTTCGATCAGCTGGAACGGACCATTGCGGAAGGCGACAAGCTCAACCGCCAGGTGCTGGAGCGGCTGCGCGCCTCGTTCGTCGTCCCGTTTGATCGGGCCGACATCAAGGAGATGACGGTCGCGATGCAAGCGGCGCTCAAGGCGATGATGGGTGCTGCCACCGCGCGACGCTCGCCGCGACTGGACGGCGCGGCGTCGCTGCTGCCGCCGTTCGGCGAGCGGATCGTCGCGCTGGGGGACAATGTGCGCCAGGCGATCCCGTTGCTGGAGGCGTTGGACCGCAATACCGAACAGCTCCATCAGATCTGCCAGCGGATCGGCGATGGCTATGCCGCCCTGGTCGAGCAGCGCGACGCGGCGATGATGCAGCTGTTCGACGGCGGCAGCGATCCGGTGGCGATGCTCGCGGCCGTCCGGTTGCTCGAGCGCGTCACGATGGTCGCCGAGCGGCTGGACGGCGTCGCCGACCGCATCGACGATCTCGTGCTCGACTACGTCTAGGAAAGGGCAGCCCGCATGGACGCCGGACAGCTCCCCTTCGCCCTGCTCATCGCGCTGATCGCGATCGCACTTCTGTTCGACATGATGAACGGATTGCACGATGCCGCCAATTCGATCGCGACGATCGTGTCCACCAACGTGCTGTCGCCGCGCGCCGCCGTGGTGTGGGCTGCGTTCTTCAACTTCATCGCGTTTCTGGTCTTCGGCCTCGCGGTCGCCAAGACAATGGGGACGGGCATCGTTTCCGAAAAGGCGATCGACGTCACCGTGCTGTTCGGCGCGCTCGTCGGGGCGATCGTCTGGGACGCGATCACCTGGTGGTGGGCGATGCCTTCCAGCTCGTCGCACGCGCTGGTCGGCGGCATGGTGGGCGCGGGCCTTGCCAAGGGCGGGACCGCCGCGATCGTCTGGGGCGGCGTGCTCAAGACGGTGATCGCGATCGTCCTGTCGCCGCTGGTAGGCTTTGCGCTTGCGGTGTTGCTCACCGCGCTCACCACTTGGGTGGTGCGGCGGTTCAACCCCTACAAGGTCGATCGCAGCTTCCGCGTCCTGCAATTCTGCTCGGCGTCGCTCTACTCGCTGGGGCATGGCGGCAATGACGCGCAGAAGACGATGGGGATCATCGCCGCGCTGCTGTTCACGCAAGGCTATCTCAAGGGCGGCTTCCATGTGCCGCTCTGGGTGGTACTCGCCTGCCATGCGGCGATGGCGCTGGGGACGATGATCGGCGGCTGGCGGATCATCCGGACGATGGGCATGCGGATCACCTCGCTCAAGCCGTTCCAAGGCTTTTCGGCCGAGCTCGGCGGCGCGATGACCATCTTCGCGGCGATCGGCTTTGGCACGCCGATCTCGACCACCCACACGATCGCCGGGGCGATCGCGGGCGTGGGCATGATGAAAAGCAGCTCGGCGGTGCGCTGGCCGATCGCGGGCGAAATGGTGTTCGCCTGGGTGCTCACCCTCCCCGCGGCGGCGGGGGTGGCAGCGTTGGTCTATTGGCTCACACATCTGGTGACGGGATGAAGATGCTTCGTATGTCCGCCGCCGCGCTGGCCGCAGCGCTGTGCAGCACGCCCGCCTGGGCGCAGTCGCCCCCGGCTTCGCCCGCCTCTTCCACCGAAAAGCCGGGGAAGGAGGAAACCGCTCCGCAAAAGGACGCGTCCGGCCTGATCCTGTCGCTCGCCAGCAGGGCGCGGTACGAGACAGTCGGCGGCCGCCCCCGCCCCGGCTATGCGACGTCGGAAGATGCGGTCCTGCTGCGCACCGGCGTGGCGATCGAATATGGCCCGGGCGCAGTCGGGATCGGGGGCGAGCTGATCGACAGCCGCGCCTATGACCTGGATCGGCGCAGCTTCATCCGGCGGGACGATATCAACGCGCTCGAAGTGCCTCAGGCCTATATCAAAGTGAGACTCGACGGCGTGCTGGGTCCACGCGGCAAGATCGCCGTGGAGGCCGGCCGTTTCCTGCTGAATTTCGGCTCGGGGCGGCTGATCGCCACCGATGAATATCGCAACACGGTCAACGGCTTCACCGGCCTTCGGGTCGATCTGGAGCCCGATGCCGATACCGAATTCGCCTTGTTCTACGTGCTGCCGCAGGAGCATCTCCCCAGCGCCGCCGAGGACGTCCGCCGCAACAAGGTGGTGTGGGATCGGGAAAGTTTCGATCGGGTGCTGTTCGGTCTCCACGCCCAGCGCAAGCGGCTGCCCGGCGGTCTGACGGGGGAACTCGCTTATTACCGGCTCGCCGAGCGGGATGCGCCAGGCCACCCCACGGCAGACCGCCGCCTGCACAATCTCGACGCGCGGCTCGCGCGTGAACCGAAGACCGGCACGGTCGATTACGATGCCGAAGCGGTCTACCAGTTCGGCTGGGCCAGTTCGGGGACCGAACCCGAAAAGACGCCGGGGCGCGTCTCGGCCGGTTTCGCGCATGCCGCCATCGGCTATAGTTTCGACACCCCCCTCAAGCTGCGGCTCGGCCTGTTCTACGACGTCGCCAGCGGCGATCGTGCCGGCCGCAGGTTCGGCCGGTTCGACACCCTGTTCGGCAGCCGCCGCGACGATCTCGGCCCGTCCGGCAGCTATGCGATGGTGGCGCGCGAGAATATCAGCGCGCCCGGCATTCGTGCCGAGGTGAAGCCGGGCAAGCGCTTCGAGGTACTGGCGGATTATCGCCCCATCTGGCTGGCGTCCCGCTATGATCGCTTTGCCGGGGTGAGCGATCCCAGCGGCCGATCCGGCAGCTTCGCCGGGCACCAGGTCGAAGGCCGCGTGCGCTATTGGCTGATCCCCGACCATCTGCGGCTCGAGTCGAACTTCGCGCTGCTGCGCAAGGGCGGCTTCCTGCGGAACGCGCCCGGGGCCCTGGCGACCAACAGCCGCATGGTGCGCTTCCTGGAAGCCAATGTGCAGGTGACCTTTTGACCCGCGCGCTTCGCTGATCGGTGTGCGCATGCCCCCCCCCCGGATGGGGGCGGTATTAACGGGTCCAGGCGACGACCGCGTCCAGGATCGCCCCTGTCTCGGCGGGGTCGCGCACGCGCACGCTGTCGATTCCTGCGGCGCGCACCGGGTCGTCATTGCCGCCGGGATAGATCGCATCTCCGAAGAACAGGATCGCCTCCCGCGCGACCGCGGCATGCTCCACCAGCCGATCGATGGCGTAGGCCTTGTCGACGCCGTCGCGGGTGATGTCGAGCGACGTCGTGCCCCCAATCCGGACCGAGAAGCCCGGCAACCGCGCGGCAAGCGTGGCTTGCAACGCCGATCGCTTGGCCTGATCGGGATCCCAGGTCTTTTTCGCGTCGACCGGTGCCTGCTGCCCCAGCGCTGAAAAGGTTATCTGGGTCCCGCGATCCTCGATCTGCGGACCCCATAGCTGCGCCGGGACCAGCCCAGCATCAGCAACCGCCTGTTCCAGCGCCGTCACGATACGGGTGCGCTCGGCGGGCGTGAAGGATTCCGCATAGAGCTGCTGCCACGCGCCCTCGCAGAACCGGTACAGCTTGGCGCCAGTGGTCGGCATGATGAACAGCCGCTCCAGCCTGGTGGCGGGCGGCAGTCGGGAAATGACCTGCAGCTCGAACTGCGGCCAGTCCCCGCCGGAGATCACCGCCACCATCGCGATGTCGAGCAGAGCCTTCAGCCGGGCGGCCATGGACGGATCGAGCGGCTGCTTGCTCTCGGCGAGCGTGCCGTCGAGATCGAAGGCGACGAGCTGCTTCACGCGCGCCGCCCCAACGGCCGGGCGAATTCCTCTACCGACCCGATCAAAGCAGCTTGTCGAGCGTGATCGGCAACTCCCGCACCCGCTTGCCCGTCGCGTTGTAGATTGCGTTGGCCACCGCGGCGGCGACCCCGGTGATGCCGATCTCGCCGACGCCGTGCGCGCCCATCGGGGTGTGTGGATCGGGAATGTCGGTCCAGATCACGTCGATCACGGGGACGTCGAGATGCACCGGCACATGATATTCGGCCAGGCTGGGGTTCATGATGCGGCCGTTCCGCTCGTCGAACTGGGTCTCCTCCATCAGCGCCATGCCCAGCCCCATGATGATGCCGCCGCGGAACTGGCTGGCCGCGGTCTTGGGGTTGAGGATGCGGCCGCAATCGAACGAGCCGAGGAAGCGGCGCACCCGCGTCTCGCCGGTGACGGTATTGACGGCCACCTCGCAGAATAGCGCGCTGTGCGAATGCATCGACCAATGCATCGTCTCCAGCGGCATCGATCCCGCCTTGGTGACGGTGATCCCGTCCCGCTGCGCCCGCGCGAGGATGGAGGCATAGCGCTCGCGGCGGCCGGGATCGGCCAGCGCGGCGATCCCGCCCTCGTCACAGCCGACATCCTGCGCCGACAGGCCCGCCAGCGGGGAATCGTTGCCGGCCAGCTTGAGCAGTTCGCCGATCAGTTCGGCATGCGCCGCGATCACCGCCGCGCCGATCGCCGCGGTCTGCTGCGAGCCGCCCGCCATGATCGCTCCGGGAATGGCGGAGTCGCCATAGACGACCTCGACCTGCTCGATAGCGAGACCCAACCGCTCGGCCGCGACCAGCGCGGTGGTGGTGGCGGTACCCATGCCCATTTCGGCGGCGGCAACCTCCACCTTGGCGCGCACGTCGTCGCCATCGCGGGACAGGGTGATGCGGGCTTCGGCGCCTGGCATCCGGTAATAGGGATAGGTGCCGGTCGCACAGCCCAGGCCGATGTGCCACTCGCCTTCCCGGCGCGTGCCGGCGGCAGAACGGTCCGCCCATCCGAAGCGTTCGGCACCGCTGCGCCAGGCCTCGGCAATGTGGCGCGAGGAAAAGGGCCGGCCATTGACCGGGTCCTTTTCGGGCTCGTTGCGAAGGCGCAGCTCGACGGGATCGATCCCGAGCTGGACGGCGAGTTCGTCGATCGCCGATTCGAGCGCGAAGGTGCCGACCGCCTCGCCCGGTGCGCGCATGAAGGTGTTGGCGAGCGTGTTCATCCGCGTGACCTCCACCTTCAGCAGCATGTTGGGCGACGCATAGGCGGCCTGGCTGCCGAGGATGAACGGCTCGGGCATGTTGTTGTGCGGCGTCATCACCGAAAGGCCGGTGTGGATCAGCGCCTCGAAGCTTCCGTCGGCGCGTGCGCCGATCGCCACCCGCTGCTCGGTCAGCGACCGCCCGCCGACCACCCGGTACACGCCCTCGCGCGAGAGGGCGATGCGTACCGGCCGGCCCGAGAGCCGCGCCGCCGCGGCGCCGATGATCTGGTGATCCCACAATCCCTTGCTGCCGAACCCCCCGCCGACATAGGGCGAGGTCAGCCGAACCTGCTCGGTCTCCAGCCCGAACACGTCCGCCAGCGTCTGCGCCTGCTGCGTGACCATCTGGCTCGCATCGTGGATCATCAGCGTGTCGCCGTTCCACGCCATCGTGGCGGCGTGCGGCTCGATCGGATTATGGTTGTGCCGCGGCGTGGAGTAGACGTGATCGACCTTGTGCGGCGCCGCCGCGAAGGCCGCCTCGGCATCGCCGACCTCGTTCAGCAGCGGCCGGCCCATGAAGAGGCCCTGCTCGATACCCCTCGCCTTCGCGTCGGCGAGCGAGGTCGTCGACGCCTCCGCATCGTAGCGAAACTGCAGCAGCGTCGCCGCATGATCGGCCTGCTCCTGCGTTTCGGCGAGCACGCAGGCGATGGGCTGGCCGTTCCAGTGCACGCGGTCGTCCTGCAGCACCGGCAGGTCTGCGGGACCCACGCCGGTCGGCGACGAGCCGAAGGCGGGCGGCGGTGCCATGCGCGGGGCGTTGCGATGCGTCATCACCAGCACCACGCCCGGCGCAGCTTCCGCCGCGATGCTATCGATCGAAGCGACGCGGCCGCGCGCGATCGTGGCATAGGCGAGCGCGGCATAGACCATGTTTTCGAAGCGGTGCTCGGCCGCGAACGCCGCCGTCCCCGTCACCTTAAGCGCACCGTCCAGTCGCGATACCGGCTTGCCGATCTGCCCGTGCTTGCGGGCGATCAGCGGATCGGGCACCCCGCCGGGGATCCAGCTGTCGGGCGCGAGCGGCACCAGCCGCTCCATCGCGCTTTGCACCAGGCCTTGTGCCGCCTGCTTGGCGTTCTCGACGATGCTCACGCCGTCTCTCCCGTTGCGAGGGATTGCAACACTGCCGCCAGCGTGCGCCCGGCCAGCGCCGGCTTGAATGCGTTGTCGCGGAGCGGCGTGGCATCTTCGAATTCCAGCGCCGCCGCGTCCACAAAAGCCTGGTGCGTCGCCGGCCCGCCGCGGAGCGCCGCCTCCGCCTTTGTCGCCCGCCAAGGCTTGTGGGCGACGCCGCCGAACGCGATCCGCACATCCGCGATGCGATCCCCGTCGAGATCAAGCGCCGCAGCGACCGAAATCAGCGCGAACGCATAGCTCGCCCGGTCCCGCACCTTGCGATAGGTCGACGTCGCGCCGAACGCGAGCGGCGGCAACTCGACGGCGTCGATCAGTTCGCCCTGTGCAAGAACGGTATCGCGCTCGGGCGCATCGCCGGGGAGACGGTGGAGGTCGCCGAACGCGATGCGGCGCGAACCCGACGGGCCCGTCACATGGACGATCGCGTCCAAGGCGGCCAGCGCCACGCACATATCCGAGGGGTGCGTCGCCACACATGCATCCGATGCGCCCAGCACCGCGTGGATGCGGTTGAATCCCTCCCGCGCGTCGCAGCCCGATCCGGGCACTCGCTTGTTGCAGCGGGATCCGTCGGTGTCGTAGAAATAGGTGCAGCGGGTCCGCTGCAGCAGATTGCCGCCCACGGTCGCCATGTTGCGGATTTGTGCCGATGCCCCGGCGAGGATCGCCCGCGACAGCATCGGATAGCGTGCCCGCACCGCGCGATGCTCGGCAAGCGCCGTGTTGCGCACCGCGGCGCCGATGATCAGGCCGCCGGCATCCGTCTCCTCGATCGTCGCGGGAAGCGCGGTCACGTCCACCAGCCGTTCGGGTCGGGCCACCGTCTCGCGCATAAGGTCGACGATGTTGGTCCCGCCCCCAAGGAAGACGGTGCCGGGCGTCGCGCCCAGTCGCAGGGCCTCGGCCGCGTCGGCTGCGCGAAGATACGCGAAGGGGGTCATGCCCCGACCTCCGCCGCGAGCGTGGCGTGGATCGCATCGATGATCCCGTTGTGCGCGCCGCAGCGGCACAGATTGCCGCTCATGCGCTCCTGGATCTCCTCGCGGGTGAGCGTCACCTCGGCGGCGAGCTCGCCCGTCACATGGCTGGGGACGCCGCGCCCGGCCTCGGCGGCCATGCCCAAGGCCGAACAGATTTGCCCCGGCGTGCAATAGCCGCACTGGAACCCGTCATGCTCGATGAACGCGACCTGCAGCGGGTGGAGCGCGTCCGCGCCTGCCAGGCCTTCGATCGTCGTCACCGCGCGGCCGTCCACCTGTACCGCCAGCGTCAGGCAGGCGAGCACGCGCTCGCCATCCACCAGCACCGTGCAGGCGCCGCATGCACCCTGGTTGCAGCCTTTCTTGGTGCCGGTGAGGTGCAGTTCCTCGCGCAGCAGGTCGAGTAACGACGTGCGAGGATCGGCGGGTGCCGATACCTTCGCCCCATTCACGATGAGCGACATCCCGATCCTCCGGTGCAAGGCTTGCAAGCCGATAACGACAGGCGCCGCAATTGGTGCCGCGCCGGGCATCCGCAACATGTTCACTGGAAGAAGCGCCGGATCAAGGGGCATTGCCCGGCATGTCATGTGCCGCCCGCCAAGGCTCGATCCGTTGCGGCTACAACGAGCAGCCAACTCCCCCCGCCCCCGGCGTTCGGTCCCCGAACGACGAAGGGCCGCCCCATCGCTGGAGCGGCCCTTCCATTGCCAGCCACGAAAGGCCGCAGTCAGTCTCGGGTCGCCTCGGTGAGGTTCGCCATGCTCATGAGATCCGTCTTTCGCGGCGTGTGACAATGAGACATTCGACCACCTCCTTTCAGTTGTTGAACAAGACCTCGGATATTGCCCTGCCCTCATAAATTTCAAGGATAGCAGACATTTGCGCGGAAATTTATCGCCCGAGCCGTCGTCACTGCAGCCGACGACAGCGGCTGGCGGCGAGGGCGACCTTGCCCTAAGGAGGGCATCGCAGCGGCGTGCCTGAAACTGCAGCCACGCCGAACCAATCGCGCATCGATGGGTTCTCCGATACTGGAATGGAGCGGCGTGTCGCAACAGGTCTGCCTGTACATTGGTCGGGTTCGGCAAGGAGAATACAACGTGGCCGAGGCTCGGGCGGAAAGCTTCATCGATGGTCTGCTCCGGTTCGATGGCGCACTGGGCCGTATGGTCGCTCAGCATGACTGGGCGCAGACGGCGATCGGCCCGATCCAGGGCTGGCCCGAAAGCCTGAAGACGACCGTGGGAATCATCCTGCTGTCCCCCCTGCCCATGGCACTGCTCTGGGGCGAGGACGGCGTCATGGTCTATAACGACGCCTATGCGGTCCTCGCCGGCGGAAGGCATCCGGCGCTGCTGGGCATGCGCGTGCGCGAAGCATGGCCGGAGATCGCGGACTTCAACGACAATGTGATGCGCGTGGGATTGGCGGGCGGTCGTCTCGCCTATCGCGACCAGCCGCTGACGCTGTATCGGCATGGTCTGGCCGAACAGATGTTCATGAACCTCGATTATTCGCCGGTATTGGGCGAAAATGGTCGCCCGGCCGGCATTCTTGCGGTCGCGGTGGAAACGACCGAGCATGTCGCGGCCAAACGAACGATCGAAACCGAACGTGACCGCGCAACGGAGATATTGGAGAGCATTTCCGACGCCTTCTACGCGGTGGACCGCGATTGGCGGTTCACCTACGTAAACCACAAGGCAGCAGAATGGCTGGGCCGTCCTGCCGCCGAGCTCCTCGGCAAACATTGCTGGACGGAGTTTCCGCAGGCCGTCGGCGGGGAGGCGTGGGAAGCGCATCTGCGCGCGATGCGCGACCGTGCAACCGCGCAGTTCGAGATGCTGTCGCGGATCCTGCAGCGCTGGGTAGGCGTCGACATCCATCCCACGGCCAGCGGCGGCCTCTCGGTCTATTTCCGTGACATCGGCGACCAGAAGCGCGCGGAGGAGCGGGTGCGCGAGAGCGAGGGCCGCTATCGGCAGATCGTCGAAGGGGCCGAGGATTTCGCGATCACCACCGTCGACGAGCAGGGCCGGGTGGCGAGCTGGAACAGCGGAGCGGCGCGGATCACCGGCTTCGACGAGCACGACATCGTCGGCAAGCCCGGTTCGGCCCTCTTTACGCCCGAGGACTGCGCCGCCGGCGCGCCCGAGGACGAGCTGAACCGGACCAAGGCAGACGGCCGGTCCCTCAACGAACGCTGGCACCTGCGCAAGGACGGCAGCCGCTTCTGGGGTTCCGGGATGACAATGCGGCTGGACCAGCCCGGCGGGGGGTATCTGAAGATCTTCCGCGATCGTACCGCCGAGCATGTGGCCGAGGCGCGGCTGCGCCGCCGATCGGAGCAGCTCCAGGGTCTCGCCGAAACCGCCCATGCGGTGACGCGTGCGCAGACGCTGGAGGAAACGCTCGACGAGGTCACCCGCGCGGCACGCAGGATCGTCGGCACGCATCAGGCGGTTGTGAGCCTCACCCGAAGCGACGACTGGTCGCAGGTCATCCCCCATGTCCATCTGAGCGACGGCTATGCGGATTGGCGCGGCTATGCCACGCCGGCCGACGGATCGGGCATCTATGCGATGGTGTGCGAGACGAACCGCCCGATGCGGCTCACCCAGGCGGAACTCGTGGCGCATCCGCGGTGGCGCGGGTTCGGCACGCATGCCAAGGAGCATCCGCCGATGCGGGGCTGGCTGGCGGTGCCGCTGGTCGGGCGCGACGGCCGCAATCTCGGCCTGCTCCAGCTCTCGGACAAGGAAGACGGATCCGAGTTCGACGAAAGCGACGAGGCAATCACCGTGCAGCTCGCCCGCCAGGCGGCGGACGGGATCGAACGGGTGACGGCGCAGGCCGCGCTGCGCGACAGCCAGGCGCGCCAGGCGTTCCTCCTCGCGCTGTCCGATACGCTGCGCGCGCTGAAGTCGCCGGTCGACATCGCATCGGCGGCCGCGCAGCAGATTGCCGAGCAATATGGCCTCAGCCGCGTGTTCTATGCCGAATTCTTCGGCAGCCTGATGAAGGTCGAGCGCGACCATACCCGCGGCGTCGATTCGATCGTCGGCGAACACGAGCTGGCCGCGTTCGGCGAGCCGCTGTTGCGCGCCTATCACGAGAGCCCGGTCGTCCGGATCGACGATGTGCGGACCGATCCGCGGCTGAGCGACGATGCGCGCGGCGGGCTGCTGGCGCGGCAAGTCGGCGCCTATCTCGACGTGATATTGTTCGAGGACGAGCACTGGGTGAGCGTCCTGGCAATGCAGTGCACCACGGCGCGCAGCTGGTCGCCGGCCGAGGAGGAGCTGTTCCGCGAGATCGGCGAGCGGGTGAAGGCCGCGATCGAACGCGCCGCCGCCGAAGATCAGCTGCGCGAGCTGAACGAAACGCTGGAGCGCCGCGTCGCCGAGGCGCTCGCCGAGCGGAAGTTGCTGGCGGACCTTGTCGAGGGCACGGATGCCTTTGTGCAGGTGGTCGACCACGACTTTCGCTGGCTCGCGATCAATCGGGCTGCCGCGGACGAGTTCGCGCGCATCTACGGCATGCGTCCCAGGGTGGGGGATTCGATGCTCGATCTGCTCGCGGCGCGGCCCGAGCATCACGCCGCCGTCCAGCCCACCTGGCGACGGGCGCTGGCCGGGGAAGAATTCACCGAGATCGCCGAGTTCGGCGACTCGAACCATGATCGTCGCTTCTACGAGATGAAGCACAACGTGCTGCGGGACGCCCATGGCGTGCACATCGGTGCCTATCAGTTCGCGTACGACGTCACCGCCCGCATAGCCGAGCAACGACGGCTGGCCGAGGCCGAGGAGGCGCTGCGGCAGAGCCAGAAGATGGAGGCGATGGGCCAGCTGACCGGCGGCGTCGCGCACGACTTCAACAACCTGCTGACGCCGATCGTGGGCTCGCTCGACATGCTGCAGCGCCGCGGCATCGGCACCGAGCGCGAGCAGCGGCTGATTGCGGGCGCCGCGCAGTCGGCGGAGCGCGCCCGGACGCTCGTCCAGCGTCTGCTTGCCTTCGCGCGGCGCCAGCCGCTGCAACCGGTGGCGGTCGACGTCGCCAAGCTGGTCCAGGGCATGGGCGACCTCGTCTCGAGCACCACCGGGCCGCAGATCGAAGTCATCCTGGAAGCCAGCGACAGCCTGCCTGCCGCCAAGGCCGATCCGAACCAGCTGGAGATGGCGCTGCTCAACCTCGCGGTGAACGCGCGGGACGCCATGCCGGGCGGCGGCCTGCTGCGCATCTCCGCCGCGGCGGAGACGATCGGCCGCGGGCATCGTTCGGGGTTGAAGCCGGGCACCTATGTGAAGCTTGCCGTCGCCGATACCGGCGCGGGCATGGACGACGCCACGCTGGCGCGCGCGATCGAGCCGTTCTTCTCGACCAAGGGCGTCGGCAAGGGCACCGGGCTGGGCCTGTCGATGGTGCACGGGCTTGCCTCACAGCTCGGGGGCGGTCTTACCATCCATAGCCAGCTGGGCCGCGGCACGACGATCGAGCTGTGGCTGCCGCAGAGCGCGGAGATGCGGATGGCGGCAGAGCAGCCCATAGAGCATCCGCTCGCGCCGGTGGCACGCGGGATCGCCTTGCTGGTCGACGACGAGGAACTGGTGCGGCTGAGCACGGCCGACATGCTGACCGAGATCGGCTATGCCGTCATCGAGGCGGCTTCCGGTGAAGAAGCGATGCAGATCGTCACGAACGGCGTGGGATTCGACATTCTTCTGACCGACCATCTGATGCCGGGCATTACCGGCACCGACCTTGCCCGCCTGGTTCGAATGGCGCGTCCGGAGGTGCCGGCGCTGCTGGTATCGGGATATGCCGAAACGGATGGCGTCGACCCCGACCTTCCGCGCTTGATCAAGCCGTTCCGCAAGGATGAGCTCGCCTCCAGTCTCGCACACCTGCCCGGCTATGCCTGACGGGCCGGTAGGCCCGATGCAGATCGTCGCGATGTGCAAAAGTGGAGCGGCGGCGCGCTCGACCGCCGAACGTTCCCCGGCTTTTCCCGACCCGAGCGCGTGAAGAAGGTCGGCGTCATCGCCGCGACGCCGAGCTGTCATGAAATCGTATCCCCCGGTTTCTAGCGGTGCGCCATGAGAGTGAGCAAGGTTGCCTTCGAAGCTGCGATCGGGTCGGGATGGGCCCGGCTGCGCGATCAGATCACCCGCATGACTCACCGCGACGACGCCGAGGACCTGCTCCACGAGGCCTGGATCGGCCTTGCGGAGCGACAGGCGGCGCCAGCGAACGCGGCGGCGCTGCTCGCGCGCAGCGCCGCCAATCGCGGCATCGATGCCTATCGGCGCGAGCGGCGTATCGGCGCCATGCTGGTCGGTGATGCATCGCGCGCGGCGGAAACGGCCGCCGACCTTCGTCCGCTCCAGGACGAGATGTTGATCGCGCGGGACGATCACGGCCTCGTCGGACTCGCACGGCCCTTGGAGCGAGGGCGGCGCCGACTTCTGGCCCGGCGAATATGCCAAGACCTGGGTGTTCGCCGCGCCGCGCCCGGCCGACATCCTCGCCGGCCTGCGCGCCGGACGCGTCTTCGCCGCCACCGGGGATCTGATCGATCGGCTCGATTTTCGCCTTTCCAGCGTGCGGCATCCGCGGCGCGGCGCGGCGATGGGCGATACGCTCCTGCTCCATCCGGGCGATCCGCTGCGCGTGACGATCCGCCTCCGCCCCGCCCGCAAGCCCAATCCCGGCGGGCATGTGCCGCGTCTGGACCATGTCGATCTCATCCTCGGAAGCGCCATCCCCGGCGAAGACGACCACAATCCGACGACGCGATTGATCCGGCGCTTCACCGCGCGCGACTGGCGGCGCGAGGGCGACCTGCTGGTCGTGCGATATCGCCTGGCGTTGCAAGGCAGGGGCTATTTGCGGCTTCGCGGCACGAACACGCGGCAGGAAGAGCCCGCCCCCGATCTGGCAGGCGAAGATCCCTGGCAGGATCTTTGGTTCTACGCCAATCCGATATATTATCGGACGCGTGCCCGTTGACCGACTCACCGCATCATCGCGCCCGCTACCGCGCCGCCGCCCACACCGTTTAGACAATCCGCGCCGCTTCGCCTTTCGGCGCGCCCGCGAACCTTCTGGTTGGAAAGGTTTCCGCACACCGGAAAAGGCCTGCTTGGCCGCGCCCAAGCAAAGCTTATTCTCCTAGTCTCGGGCTGGGAATTACCAACGCCCGCAACATTGTAGGAGGATGGGATGGGGCGTATGTACGGCTGGGTGGTTGCGGGGCTTCTCGCAGGGGTCGCGCAACCGGCGCTGGCGCAGGCGCAGGACGTCGAAGCGACCGCAAAGGATGGATCGGGCGACATCGTCGTCACCGCGCGCTTCCGCAACGAGAACCTGCAGGACGTCCCGATCGCCGTGTCGGTCGTGAACGGCGATATCGCCGCCTCGCGCAACCTCAACACGCTGCAGGACCTCTCGACCGTCATCCCGACGGTGGATTTCCGCACCGGCCAGTCGAACAAGGACCGCACCGTATTCATCCGCGGCGTCGGCACGATCACCACCTCGCCGGGCGTGGAGAGCTCGGTCTCGACGGTGATCGACGGCGTGGTGCTGGTCCGCCCCGGCCAGGCGACGCTCGACCTGCTCGATCTCGACCATCTTGAGGTGCTGCGCGGGCCGCAGGGCACGCTGTTCGGCAAGAACGCCTCAGCGGGCGTGATCAACCTCGTCACCAAGGGCCCGACCAAGACCCAGACCGGATCGCTCGAAGGCGGCTATTACGAAGGCGGCGAGGGACGCATCAAGGGCACGGTCTCGGGCCCGATCACCAGCAATATCGGCTATACGCTGAGCGGGCTCTACGCCGCCTATCGCGGCAACGTCTACAATGTCGGCACCCGCAACTGGGTCAACGGCTATGACCGCTGGGGCGTGCGCGGCAAGATCGTCGCCAGGCCCAATGACGATGTGACGATTACCCTTGCCGGCGACTATCTCTACAATCGCGACGATACCCCGCAGGGCGTTTATGTCAGCTCCAGCCGGGTCGCCTACCCGACGGGCGTGGTGACGCCGAACGCGACTCTTGCCGGCCTGCTGACGCAGGAAGGCATCGCGCCGGGGGCGAACAACAAGCAGGTGAACACCAATTTCGACGCCGAGGTGCGCGACCGCAACTATGGCGGCTCGATCACGCTCGATTGGCGGCTGGGCGGCGGCTACACGCTCACCTCGATCACCGCCTATCGCGAGTGGAAGAACCACCAGACGCCGGATTGGGACGCGCGCGCGATCCTTGCCACCGGCTTCCCGCAGGGCCGCGACGACGGCACGGTCGACTTCGACCAGTTCTCGCAGGAGGTCCGCCTCGCCTCGCCGCAGGGCGGGCTGATCGACTATGTCGTCGGCGCCTATCTCCTCTCGGCCGATACCGACGAGCGCTACCGGCGCAGCGTCACCCAGCTGGTCGGCGGTGCGCCGGTGACCAACGCAGGCGAAGCGAACTACGGCATCCGATCCCAGAATCACGCGCTGTTCGGCGAGGCCAACCTCCACGCCACCGATGCGCTGACCTTCATCGCGGGCGGCCGGCTGATCCACGATTCGCTGACCTATTTCCACCGCCGGGTCTCGGACACGGCGACGGGCGTCGCGGGCATCCGCCCCAGCTTCGCCAGCAGCGGCAAGACCGATCGGGTGGACTACAGCGCACGCGCCGGCGTGCAGTACAAGCTGGCGCGCAACGCCAACACCTATTTCACTTTCTCGCGCGGCTATAAGGGGCCAGCGTACAACGTCTTCTTCAACATGCAGGCGTTCGACACCCAGCCGCTCGCGCCCGAAACCTCGACCAGCTACGAAGTCGGCCTCAAGGGCAGCCTGTTCGACGGGCGGGTGAGCGGCGGGATTGCCGCCTATCTCACCAACTATGACGGTTTCCAGGCCAATTATACCGACACCTACCTGGGTGCGATCGTCACCCGGCTGATCAACGCGGGCCGAGTACGGACCAAGGGCGTCGAGGCCGATCTGAACGCGCGGCCGACCGACCGGCTGACGCTCAACTTCGCGGTGGCGCGCACCGATGCGCGCATCCGCCACTTCAACTGCCCGGCGGCAACCAGCTGCACCTCCATCGACGGCGGCGCCCTGCCCTTCGCCCCCGACTGGAAGCTGAGCGGTGGCGCAGCGTGGAAGCTGCCGGTCACCGACGGACTCGCCGTCGAGCTGCAGACCGACGCGAGCTACAAGAGCAAGACGCAATATGCGATCACCCAGAACCCGGACACGATCCAGCCGGCCTATGGCCTTTGGAACGCCAGCATCGCGCTGATCGGCGGCGAGCGCTGGGAGCTGCGCGCACTGGTGAAGAACATCCTCGACCAGCATTATTCCAACTATCTGGTCTATGGCACCACCGCGGGCGTCGTCCGTTACGTGCCCCGTGACAATGATCGCTATGTCGGCCTGAATGCGCGAATCCGCTACTGACACCACCGCGGGAGCGCAGGGTCGCTGGGCGATCCTCGCGCTCGTGTTCGGCGCGGTGATGCTCAACTATGTCGACCGGCAGATCCTCGCGCTGCTCAAGCCCATGCTGCAGCGCGAGTTCCACTGGTCCGACCGCGACTATGCGCACATGGCCTCGGCCTTCCAGTTCGCCGCGGCGCTGGCCTTTCTGGGCACGGGCTGGTTCCTCGACCGGGTGGGGCTGCGACGCGGCTTCGCGCTGGGCGTGGCCGTGTGGAGCATCGCCGGCATGGCACATGCCTTCGCCACCACCGTCACCCAGTTCGTCGCCGCGCGAGCGGTGCTGGGCGCGGCGGAGTCGATCGGCACCCCGGCGGCGGTGAAGTCCGCCGCAACCTTCTTCCCGCCCGCCGAGCGCTCCCGCGCACTCGGCATCGGCAACACCGCCCCCAATTTCGGCGCGATCCTTACGCCGCTGCTGATCCCCGCCCTGGCGCTGGTGGTCGGCTGGAAGGGCAGCTTCCTGATCGCGGGCGGGCTCGGCCTCGTCTGGGTCGCGGTGTGGATGCGCTACGTGCCCGCCGCCGCGAGCGTGCGAGGCCCTCGCTCCGAAGTGCCGTGGCTGCACCTGCTGCGCGACCGGCGCACGCTCGCCATCGCCGTCGCCAAGGTGCTGAGCGATCAGGTCTGGTGGTTCCTGCTGTTCTGGACCCCGGACCTGTTCCACCGCCAGTTCGGGCTCGAACAAGGCGCGCTGGGGCTGCCGGTGGCGCTTGCCTACAGCCTCGCCGCGCTGGGCGCGATCAGCGGCGGCTGGGTGCCGGGCTGGCTGCTCGCCCGCGGCTGGGCGCCAGAGAAGGTGCGGCACGCGACGCTGCTCGGCTATGCGCTGCTCGTGCTGCCGATCCCGCTGGTGCTGGTGGCGAGCAATCCCTGGGTGGCCGCGTTGCTGCTCGGCCTCGCGCTGTTCGCCCACCAGGGCTTCTCGACCAACGTGTTCGGGCTGGCGACCGACATCATCCCCGCCAACCGCGTCGGATCGGTGATCGGCATCGGCGCCTTTGCCGGCAACCTGGCCGGCATGGCCATTCTCGAGCTCGCCGGCTGGTCGCTCGACAATGGCCATGGCTATGCGCCGATGTTCTGGATCGCCGCCTTCTCCTACCTTGCCGGTGCGCTGCTGGTGCGCTGGATCCTCCCGCGCACCGCCTATGCGGACGCGGGCTGACCCAGCAGCTCGGCCATGTCGACCACCCGGTGCTCGCGCAAAGAGATCTCCGCCGCCATGCCGATGGCAACGGCCTTCAGCCCGTCCTCGGCGGTGACCTCCACCGGCCCCTCCCCCCGCACCGCACGGGCGAAGGCCTGATGCTGGTAGAAGGTCGAGCCATGGTGCGACCCCGCCGCCAGCGCCGCCGGATCGACGGCGATCGTCCGCTTCTCGGGCGCCTTGGGATTGCCGAAGCCGGTGCGCGGCGACCGGGTGAGGACGCTGCCCGGGATGCTCACGTCGAGCCGGGCGATAGCGCCGGTCGCGACAATCTCCTCCTGCTCCTCGGCCCCTTCGGCGAACATGCACAGGTCGAGCAGCGCGCGGGTGCCGTCGGCGAAGTCCACGGTGGTGAAGCTGTTGTCGACAATATCCGGGGTGGCGCCGTCATAGCGTTCATCGAGATGGTTCACGTCCTGCGCGCCCGAGCAATAGACGCGTACCGGTTCGCTGCGGACGATGAAGCGCATCAGGTCGAAGAAATGGCAGCATTTCTCGACCATCGTGCCGCCAGTATTGCGGGCGAAGCGGTTCCAGTCGCCCACCTTCACCAGGAAGGGGAAGCGGTGCTCGCGCATCGCCAGCATGCGCAGCCGGCCGATCTCGCCGCCATGGACGCCCGCGATCAGCGCGGCGACCGGGGGCATGTAGCGATATTCCATCGCCGTCCAGAACACGGCCGAGTGGCGCGCGGCGCGCTCGGCGATCCAGCGGGCATCCTCGATCGTCGTCGCCAGCGGCTTCTCGCAGAGGATGTGGAGGCCGGCATCGAACAGCGGCGCCACAGTATCGCGATGGGTGAAGTTCGGGCTCGCGACGATCACCGCGTCGAGCCCGTCATGCTTGGCCAGCGCCTCGGCATCGCGGTAGGCGGTCACGTCCTGCGCCTTGCCGCCCAGCGCATCGCGTGCCCAGCCAAGCGAGGCCTCGACCGGATCGGCGATCGCCACCAGCTCCGCCCCGGGCGTGATCGCGAGATTGCGGATATGCTCCACCCCCATCATCCCGCACCCGACCAGACCATACCGAATTCGCGACGCCATACTCTTCTCCAGAGGCTTTGAACGATGACCACCCATCCCCACACCGACGCATCCGGCAAGCAAGAACAACTTCCCCCCTGCGAAGTGAGCTGGTTTTCCGCATTGTGCGACGATGATTACGAGTTTCTCGGCCAGCCGGACCCGCGCCTGCTGTCCAGCTGGGAGCATTGCCGCGACATCGTGCTGGCGGCGGAAAGCGCCGGGTTCGACAACATCCTGCTGCCCTCGGGCTATGCGCTAGGCATCGACACCACCGCCTTCGCCGCCGCGATCGCGACTTTGGTCCGTCGCATCCGGCTGCTGATGGCGGTGCGCGTCGGCGAGAGCTGGCCGCCCCAGCTCGCCCGCCAGATCGCGACGATCGACCGGATCCTCGGCGGGCGCCTGACGGTCAACATCATCTCCTCGGACCTGCCGGGCGAGACGCTCGCCTCAGCGCCGCGCTACCGCCGCACGGTAGAGGCGATGCACATCCTGAAGACGCTGCTGAACGGCGAGGCCCTCGATCACCAGGGCGAGTTCTGGCAGCTCAAGGTGGAGCCGCCGCGGATCACCACCGTCTCTGGCCGCGCGCCGCAGCTCTATTTCGGCGGCATGTCCGAAGATGCCCGCGAGGCCGCCGCCCAGGGTGCCGACGTTTATCTGATGTGGCCCGACCGGATGGATGCCGTCGCCGCCACGCTGCACGACCTCCGCGCTCGCGCCGCGAAGCGCGGCCGCACGCTGCGCTTCGGCTACCGCGTCCATGTCGTCGTGCGCGAAACCGAGGCGGAGGCGCGCACCGCCGCCGACCGGCTGCTCTCGCACCTCGACGCCGCGCAAGGGGAAGCGATCCGCGCCCGCTCGCTCGATGCGCAATCCGCTGGGGTCCGCCGCCAGGCCGAACTGCGCGAGGCCTCGGCCGGCGACGGCTATGTCGAGGACAATCTATGGACCGGCATCGGCCGCGCCCGCTCGGGCTGCGGCGCGGCGATCGTCGGTGATCCCGACCAGGTGCTCGCCAAGCTGGAGGCCTATCGCGCGCTCGGGATCGAGGCGTTCATCCTCTCCGGCTACCCGCATGCCGCCGAAGCGGACCTGTTCGCGCGGCACGTGCTGCCGCAGCTCGCACACGGTCCGCTCGTGGATTAAAAGGCGGCAAGCGGCGCCACGGAAAACGCCATGCCGGGGTCCGAGCAGTTTGGCAGCTTCTGGACATCGAGCCCCCACGTGGCCCATCCCGGGAGCCCGTGATCGACGCATGAAATCCGGCGGCCACAATCGAACCGGCCGCCGAGCCGGATCGATAGCGACGTTGCTACCGTCTTATTCGGCAGCTCCCACGGCAGCTGATGCTTGTTCGGTCATCTGCTTGCAGAGCGTGCGCTCCGACAGCTTTTGTGCCCGAGCATTTTCGGCGAGCGATACCGTCTGGCCCTCGCCGACCGCCTCGGGATGCGCAGGATCCGCCGGGTTCATCAACCCGATAACCTGCGGTCCAACGATGGTGCCGCGCCGGCCGACCTCTTGCTGCGCAAGCGCGGCGGGCGTGGCCGTCATTCCGCTCAAGGTCGCAGCGACGATCCTTCGCGCGTTCGCCACATCGCCGGCGTTCGCGAAGCCTTTGGCGACGCAATATTCGACAAGACCTAAGCGATTGTAGGTCGCGCCAAATGCCCTTTGGAGCTGTTCGTCGGAAGGCAGGTCCTGTGCCTGCAGGCGGCCGACCGGCGCCATGCCGAGCGCGACCCCGACCATGGCTGTGAGACAAGACATACGCATCCGAACCTCCTTAGCGGGCGCGCGAACGATCGTGAACCGCACCCGATGCGGATGAAATGGGATCACACATGGCCTTCGGACACAATTTCCGTCTTGCAAGATGGCACGTCGGGCTCAGCAAGCGACTCCCCAAATGCCACGCATGCTGGTGACAGCGCCGCCCCGGTCCACCGTAAGCACCGCGCGACCGCTGTTGCTATCTGTCGCTGCATTCGATGTGGAGCGGCCGGTAGCCCGAATGTGCAGACGGTACCCCGAACAGGAAGCGGTGCCCTTTCCCGTCTCCAGCTCCTCGCCCTCTGTCGCGTTCAACCGGCACGAGCGCAAACCCTGCGAATCGCGGAGCATGAGTTCGCTGCCGACAAGCTGGAGATAGTCGTGGCCTGCCCCGGCGAAGGTAAACGTGCAGCCTGTCTCCTGCGTCGACTGCTCGTCCGCGTCGCTCAAGGGCACAAGGGGCATCCGCTTCGCACTTGCACGGGCGGCGATCTGATGGGGCGGCGTCGCCGCGCCCAAGGTCACTGCGGCTGCGCTGACCAGGACGGTACGAACTAACAGCATATTTCTCCTTTGCGCGGGACAGCGGCGTGCTCCAGGCTGATATCCTCTCACGTGCGCGCGGTCGCGAACTCCAACCTGATTCCGCCCGGGATGAAGACGAGGAAGTGGCGGGCGGCTGCTCCAGATTGGATCGGCTGGGGCGCCACATCAACGGTGACGCCGGGGTGGGTGCTAAGCTTACGCCACGCCGCCGCAAGCGCATCCTCGTCGGCGACCGCGAGCGAAAGATGATGGAGGCCGATATTGGCGCGACGATCGAAGGTGCGCGCCGTCGCGGGGTCGCCCGCGCGCCACAAGGTGATCAGCGCGTTCCCATCGGACACGAAGACCGCCGGATAGTCGGGCGCACCGCCGACGACGTCGAAACCGAGGACATCGCAAAAGAATTCGCGCGCCTCGTCGAGATCGGGAACGGTGAGCCCCACATGGTGAACGCCACAGGTCAGCCTGCCGGTCATGGACGTGCTCCTTCCAGTTCCGATATCCGCGCGCGCAGTCGTGCGAGCTCGTCGATAAGGGGTTGATGGGCTGCAGCAATCTCCGCCTCGGTGAAGCGCGGGGTGATATGCTGGGGACAATTCCAGTCGAAGCCGACGATATCGATCAGGAAAAGACGCTCCGGCACCGCGTTATATCCCGCAGGCGTCAGCGCGGCGATTTCCGCCGGATCTTCGCTTGTCCGTGCGTGGCCGATCAATTTGAGCCGGCGCCGTGCGGGATAGTCGATCAGAAACAGGGAGACGCGATCGTCCGCAGCCAGGTTCGCCGTCGAGAGATACTGACGATTCCCTTGAAAGTCGACGAAGGCGAGCCGGTTATCGGCGATGTGATGCAGAAAGCCGGCGGGGCCGCCCCGGTGCTGAACATAGGGCCAGCCACCTTCGCTCACGCTCGCGATATAGAAGCTGTCGCGTGCCGCGATGAAATCGAGCTCCCTTGCGGTCAGCACGTCGAGCGCGCCGGCCTGGCTTTCCATGCGCGCATAGGAGGTACGTGATCCGGCTGCCGCCTGCAGCGCACGCGAGCCGGGGCCGAACATCTGATGGAGATAGGTCTGCGCCATAGGATACACTCAGGTTGATGCCGAAGGTGTCATCCCCCCGACATTCAGGGGGTTGCGCCGTCGCGGATGGCAGCCAGCAAGCTGGCACGCTGGCGGTCGACGATGCGATTGAAGGTGCCGTGCTCGCCCAGCGCCCGCGCCAAGACGATCGCGCCCTGGATGCCGGACACCGCCTCCTCGGCCAGCACCGCCGCCGAGGCGGGAGGGACGTTCGCCACCTCGAGACAACGGGCCAGTGCCGCGATCCAGCGGCTGAAATAGCCATTGATCGTCGCCGCGAACGCGCCGCCGCCGACGTTGAGGCCGAGCGCGCCGACAAGGCAGACCCTCCGCCCGGAGCGAAAATAGGCCGTCACCTCGTCGAACATCGCCGTAACCGCCGCCGCCGGATCCTCGGCCTGCACCAGCGATGCGAAGATGGTATCGGCGAACCAGCGATCGATTTCGGCAAGCACTGCTTCCATCATCTCCTCCTTCCCGCCCGGGAAGAAGTTATAGAGGCTGCCTTTGCCAAGGCCGGTCGCCTTCGACAGTACCGCCAGGCTCGCGCCCTCGAAGCCATATTCGCGAAACGCTTCTGCCAGAGCAGGCAATGCGTTCTCGCGGGTGGTGAGGACGCGCTTGCCGGTCATAGCCCGAGGTCGCTGAGCGAGGGATGACCGTCCGGGCGGCGGCCGAGCGGCCAGTGGAATTTGCGATCCGGTTCGGCGATCGGCATCTCGTTGATGCAAGCATAGCGGTTCGACATCAGGCCATCCTCGGCGAACAACCAGTTCTCGTTGCCATAGGCACGGAACCATTGGCCGTTATCGTCCCGATACTCATAGGCGTAGCGCACCGCGATACGATTGCCAGTGAAGGCCCAGAGCTCCTTGATGAGCCGATATTCGTGTTCGCTGTTCCATTTGCGCGCGAGGAACGCCTGCGCTTCCTCGCGATTATTGGCAAACTCCACCCGGTTACGCCACCGGGTGTCGAGCGTGTAGGCGAGCGCGACCTTCGCGGCATCGCGCGTGTTCCAGCCGTCCTCGGCGAGGCGGACCTTTTGGACGGCGGTTTCTTGGGTGAATGGGGGCAAAGGGGGACGAGACATCGGGTGTCCTTTCTTCATCACAGAAGCCCTCGCGGACGCAGAAAGCGCCTTGGAGGCTGGAACGGTGTGGCGGGAGCGCGCCGGTTCGATCGGCTTCGTCCTTCAATCACTATGTTGTACCGATAGGTACAACTTGCTCCGAAGGCTGTCAAGCGGTGTTAGATGGCACGAAACCCGGCGGCCCCCTCGCCCTGAGAGAGTGGCCAGATCAGAGCTGAGGCTCGCGTAATTCGGATGCGTCCGCGTCTGCCGCCACGGACAGCTGGCGATGAAGGCGTGCCTGGACAGGACCGATCGTCTCAAGTGCCCGTATCCAAATTCCCCACCGGAATGGCGCCCATCACGGCGACCCAGAAATGTCGGCACTCTTTCCAACAACGGCCAAAAGCGAGCGGCGTCCCATATGCCAACCAACCGCTGCGAGCTTCTCGCCCGTCGATCGTTGGGGCCGGTAGGGCTGGCGCCTGTCGCAGGAGCGAGGCCGGCGTACGGCAGGGCGCCCAAACCGCGTCTATCAAGAAGGGGCCTGCCGCACCCCTTCCAGGCACCGGGACAAGAAAGCGCCGTGCGTCGGCATCTGCGACGCGGTTCCCTGATAACCGCGGCGGAGTTGCTCCATTGCCGCGGCAACGCGATCGCGGTCCAGCGCGTCGACCATGGGGTCGATGTCCTGGGGGACGAGATTCTGGCCCAGGCAGACGGAAACCCAGCTGGAGCTCGAGAAAAGTTCGGAAGCTTCGCGGAAGATCCGTCCCTTTTGGCCGAACAGTGCGAGCCGGTGCGCCAGGCTGTCCGGCACGTCCATCGTGCGACAGCGGTTCCAGAAGGGAGAGTCGTCGCGGTTGGTCAGCTTGTAGTGGAGAATGATGAAATCGCGCACATCATCGTACAGCGCCACCATCTGCCGGTTATATTCCTCCCGCTCGATCGGATCGCACCGCTTGTCGGGAAACAGCGCGAGCAGGCGCGCGATGCCGCTCTGGATCAGATGAATGCTCGTCGACTCGAGCGGCTCGAGAAAGCCGCCCGCAAGGCCAAGCGCCACGACGTTGTGCGACCAGAGCGCACGCCGCCGCCCGGTGGTGAAGCGCAGGCGGCGCGGCTCGGCCAGAGCCGGCGATTCCAGCGCGTCCAGGAGTTGCCGCTCGGCAGCGTCGTCGTCCAGATCGTCGCTGCAATAGACCAGGCCGTTGCCAATCCGGTGCTGCAGCGGAATGCGCCACTGCCAGCCCGCCGCGCGCGCGGTGGAGCGGGTAAAGGGCGTGGGCTCTCCCACTGCGGCGCAAGGCGCCGCGATCGCACGGTCGCAGGGCAGCCAGTGCCGCCAATCCTCGTAGCCGGTGCCCAGCGTCTCCTCGATCAGCAGCCCCCGAAAGCCCGAGCAATCGATGAACAGGTCGCCCGTGACGGTGCGCCCGTCGGCGAGCGTCACCGATTGGACGAACCCGTCTTCCGCCCGCTGCGCCACGCTGACGACCTTTCCCTCGATGCGGGTAACCCCGCGCGATTCCGCCAGCCTGCGCAGGAGCTGCGCGTACAGGCCTGCGTCGAAGTGGAAGGCGTAGAACAGCTCGCGGATTGGGGACTGCGCCGTGGCGGAGGGACGCCCGAACCGGCCGGCTGCAGCGGCCACCGCACTCATCGACCAGGCGGCGATCTCCGACATCGGCTGGTGTGCCCGCTCGCGCAGATAGAGCTGGTGGAACGGCACCCCTTCCAGATCCTGGCCGTAATTGCCGAAGGGATGGAAATAGCGGTCGCCGAGCGCACCCCAGTCGACGAACTCGATGCCCAGCTTGAAGGTGCCGCCGGCCTCCGCGAGGAACTGGTTCTCGGCAAGCCCGATCATCTGGTTGAAGCGCAGGATCGGCGGGATCGTCGCTTCGCCCACCCCCACCGTGCCGATCTCGTCGGACTCGACCAGGGTGATGCGGGTATAGCCATTGTCAAGGAAGCGCGAGAAGGCTGCGGCCGCCATCCACCCGGCCGTGCCGCCGCCGACGATCACCACCTCGCGGATGCTATGCGCGTGCATGGAGGCGCTCCAGCTGCAGGGCACGGAATCGTGCGGCGGTGGGGACCGGCTCCACCGCCTGGGCGATGCTGTGCCGCAGCGACGCCAGCGCGGCTGCCGCTTCGGCGGGCGGCACTGCATCGGTCAGCGGATCGATACGGCGGGGCAGCACCTGCTGGCCGAACAGCACGGCCAGCCAGCTATCGCGGTCGAAGGTCTCCTCCTCATAATAGGGCAGGCGGCCGCGCTCGCGAAACAGGCGCAGCGTATGCGCGAGCGATTCCGGCAGCCCGGTCTGCGCCCGCGCCTGCCAGAACGGCGTATCGCGCCGGGCGGTGGCGTAATGGAGCACCAGGAAGTCGCGCACGCGCCGCGCCTCGGCGAGCGCCTGCCGGTTATATTCGGCGGCCTCCAGCGGATGGGGCCGACCGGCGGGCAGCATCGCTATCAGCCGGTCGATGGCGCTGTGCGCGAGATGGAGATTGCTCCACTCGAGCGGCTCCACGCCGACGGCGGCATCGCCGATTGCGACGACGTTCCCGCGCCAGGGCTCCAGCGTGGCACCCGAGCGGAAGGCAACCGCGCCTTCGTCCGGCGCCCCCGACGCGGCGCAGAAGACGGTGCCGCGCTGGCGGGCGCCCACCCAGCGCCAGCCATGGCCGGTCGCGGTGACCTGCTCCATCGGCGCTGCTTCGTCGTCGCCGGCAACCTCTTCCAGCACGATCCGGTCGCAGGGCAGCCACGCCTGCCAATCCTCGCGGGGCACCGCCATCGCCCCGTGCAGGCGGGCGGCAGGGCCGGTGCAATCGCAGTAAAGATCGGCCGTGAGACGAGTACCGTCGTCCAGGACCACGGCCGCGATGTCGCCCCGCGCGTCCTGCTCGACCTGCGCCACCTCGCCGAGATGGCCCTGCACGCCCACGTGGCGGGCGAACGCCATCAGCATCGCGGTGTAGCGCGGGATGTCGAGCGTGAGGCCGAAGCTGTGCTCGGCAAGGAGGCCCTCGGCCTGCGGCGTGACGAACCGGCCCGTCCGCCCCATCATGGCGGCCGCCGACAGCGTATCGAATGGCGGAGCGACACCCGAGGCGGCAGCGCGTGCCCATATCGCAGAAAAAGGCGCGCCGCCGATCGGCATGCCCGCCCGGCCATAGGCATGCACATAGTCCGGGGCGCCCTCCACCCAGCCGCGAAACAGGGTGCCGAGGCGATAGTGGCTGCCGGTGCGCAACACCGCATCGCCGAGCCCGATGCCCAAGTCGCCGTGGAAGCCGAGGATCGAGGGCAGCGTGCTGGCGATGCGGTCCGCCAGCGCATCGGCGGGCGGCGCGACCGGCACGATCGTGATGTCCAGCTGCGGGAGGCGGCGCTTGAGCGCGGCGGCGGCCGACCACCCTACCATGCCCCCGCCGACGACGAGAATACGGCGCAAGCTCATGCCGCCGCCGCCATCGCGCAATATTGGTCGATATAGCGCAGATGCTCGGGGACCTGCGCGACGGTGGCGTCGATTTCCGCCCGCAGCGCCTGCATGCCGCGCATCAGGCTGTCGGCGTCCGGCAGGTCCGCGCGCGGGTCATAGCCTTCCGGAACGATCCCCTGGCCGACATAGACGGCGATCCAGCTCGCATCCAGGAACACCCCTTCGCGATACTTCACCACCCGCCCCGCGCGGCGGAACAGCTCGATCTTCTCGGCCAGGCTGTCGGGCACTTCCATGGTGCGGACATAGTGCCAGAAGTCCGAATCCGATCGCGTGGTCGCATGATAGTGGAGGATCAGGAAGTCGCGGATGCGATCATATTCGAGATCGATCAGGCGGTTGAACTCGTCCCGGTCCACCGGCGAGATCGTGGCTTCCGGGAACAGCTCGATCAGCGCGGTGATCGCCTGCTGGACCAGATAGATGCTGGTCGATTCGAGCGGCTCCAGAAAGCCGCTGGCCAGCCCGATCGCCACGCAGTTGTTCACCCAGCTGCGCCGGCGCCGCCCGGCCCGGAAGCGCAGGAAGCGCGGATCGGCGAGCGGCGCGCCCTCCACCGCCTGGGTCAGCGCCTGGGCCGCCGCATCGTCCGAGGTGAAGGCGCTGGCGAAGACATAGCCGTTGCCGGTGCGGTGCTGTAGCGGAATGCGCCAGCGCCACCCGGCCGGCATGGCGATCGCGCTGGTATAGGGCGTGACCGAGGTTTCGGTTCGGCACGGCATCGCCACGGCGCGGTCGGCGGGCAGCCAGTGGTTCCAGTCCTCGAACGGTTCCTCCAGCGCCTCGCCGAGCAGCAGCGAGCGGAAGCCCGAGCAATCGATGAACAGGTCGCCTTCGATTACTTGGCCATCGTCCAGGTGGACGGCGGTGATGTCGCCGCTCGCGCCGTCGCGCAGCACCTCGACCACCTTGCCCTCGCTGCGGATCGCCCCCAGCCCCTCGGCGATGCTGCGCAGATAGGGCGCGAATAGCAGCGCATCGAACTGATAGGCATAGCCATAGGTGGAGGCGAGCTGCGCGGGATCGGCCGCCGGTACCTCGAAGCGGTTGGCACGCGCGAGCATGCAGGCATAGGAAAAGGCTTCGAGCGGCGGCACCTCCGCCCCCGCACACCGCAGCCGGGTCCAGTAATGGTGGAAGTCCACCTCCCCCTTGCCGCGCCCGAACGTGCCGAAGGGATGGACATAGCTGTCGCCGATCTTGCCCCAGTCGCGAAATTCGATACCCAATTTGAACGTACCGCGCGTCCAGGCCATGAAATCGGCTTCGCGAATGCCGAGCTTTTCCACGAAGCTGCGGATGTGCGGCAGCGTCGCTTCGCCGACGCCGATCACGCCGATCGCCTCGGACTCTATGAGGTGCAGACTGCAACGTGCTGGCAACAAACGCGCAATGGCAGCCGCGGCCATCCAGCCCGACGTTCCCCCTCCGACGATCACAACCCGTAGACTCTGTCGCCCGGTCATCGCTGCATCCTCTCTCGTAGGCGGCAGGGGTACCAGCAATGCCCCGCAGGATGTCAAACGCTTCCTTGGGCGTGACCGCGCTACCGTTGCAAAACGGCTACAGTGCTTTCGAAAACGTTTCTGCCAATGGTAGCGCTCGCATTGTCAACGTTACCATGATCTGATCTACCTTCCTGACAACCTTGTCGTGGCCAACGAGTCACACGCTTTCTGAGGAGGGGATTATGCGAAACACGTCGCATGCGCGGATGCGCGATATCAACAAGATCGGATCTTTCCTGCGCGGGGCCTCGGTCACCGCGCTCTGCGTCGCGGGCATGATGGGTACCGCCCATGCGCAGACCGCGACGCCGGACCAGCAGGCGCCGGCCGACAGCGTGCCTGCCGACCAGGGCAACGAGATCGTCGTCACCGGCATCCGCGCGAGCCTTGCCAATGCGCAGAACATCAAGCGCAATGCCGACACCGTGGTCGACGCGATCACCGCCAGCGACATCGGGGCGCTGCCGGACCGCTCGGTCACCGAGGCGCTGCAGCGCGTGCCGGGCGTGACGATCAGCCGCTTCGCCGGCACCAACGATCCGGACCATTTCTCGGTAGAAGGCTCGGGCGTGAACGTCCGCGGCCTGAACTTCGTCCGCTCGGAATTCAACGGGCGCGACACCTTCTCCGCCGGCATCGGGGGCCAGGCGATCAACTTCGCCGACGTGCCCGCCGAACTGCTCGGCTCGGTCGAAGTCTACAAGAACGCGACGGCAGAGATGATCGAGGGCGGCCTGGCCGGCACGGTCAACCTCAACACGCGCAAGCCCTTCGACAACAAGGGCCTGCACGTCGGTGCCGATATCGAGGCCAATTATGGCGACATGGAGAAGAAGTGGTCGCCGACCGCTTCGCTGCTGATCAGCAACACCTGGGAGACCGGCATCGGTACGCTGGGCCTGCTCGGCGACGTGTCCTATTCGCGCATCCGCAGCCGAGCGGACGGCATCCAGGTCACCAACTTCCAGACGCGCGACAACCAGCAGGCGATCGCCGCCAACTCGACCACCAACCTGGTCTGCCGCAACCCGCTGCCCGGCACCGGCGACAGCACGACGCTGCCCGCGGGCGGTTCGGCTTGCGGCACCGCCAGCACGCCGGGGGCGGACGGGCTGCTCGATCCCGCAGGCGTGCGCTATGCCCCCATCGGCGGCCAGTTCCGCAGCCAGGACTATGACCGCAAGCGCGACGGTGTCGCCGTTGCGGCGCAGTGGCAGAGCCGCGACAACCGCACGATCCTGACCGCACAGTTCCTGCGCACCCACACCACCAACGCCTGGGGCGAACATACCTTCGAAACCGCGCCGGACCTGTCGGAATACAACACCTATCCGCTCGGCTGCGCGCCCAACGGCAACGGCCCGGGCGGCACCACCCGCGCCCAGTGTGCGGTCGGCGCCACGACCAACTACAAGTTCGATTCCTCGGGCCTGTTCCAGTCGGGCTACATCACCGCGCCCGGCAATGGCGGCGGCAGCCGGTGCGCCGGCGACGGCACCATCCAGCCCTGCTACGTGCCCACCGGCGGCACCCAGCAGTCGCTGTCGCGGCGTCAGGTGCTCGACGAGAACACCGTCTGGGATTACGGCCTCAACCTGAAGACCGAACTCAGCGATCGCCTCTCGGTCAATCTCGATGCCGACTATACCAAGGCCAAGCACAACAACACCGACTTCGCGGTGTTCGGCTCGACCTTCGCGGATTCGGAGCTCGATCTCACCGGCAACCTGCCGGTCGTGACCCCGCACAAGCCGACGGTGCTGGGCACCTCCAACCCGGCGCTGGCGGGGCAGAGCGACGCGCAATATTTCCAGAACCCGCAGAACCAGTTCTGGCGCGCGGCGATGGACCATCTGGAGCAGAGCGAAGGCCGTGAATATGCCTTCAAGGCGGACTTCGACTACAAGTTCGGCGAAGACAGCTTCCTCACCCACCTGAAGTTCGGCGCCCGCTATGCGGATCGTGCGTCGGACGTCCGCTACAGCACCTATAACTGGGGTGCGCTGAGCGAGGTTTGGGCTGGTACGCCGGTGTCGTTCGCGCAGTCGCCGCAGCAGACCGCCTTCTACAGCTTCCCCAACTTCTTCCGCGGGGACACCAAGGGTCCGATCGGCGGCTATTACTATACCGGCGATCTGATCGACGGGTACAACCAGTCGGCCGCCTATTTCCAGAAGATCGGCCAGCAGTGGCAGGCGAACGGCGCGAGTTCCACGCCCTGGTCGCCGCTGGCGTCGCGCGGCGGTGTCGTCGCCGGCACGCCGTATCTGCCGTCGGAAATCCAGAACGTCACGCAGCAGGACAAGAACGTCTATGCGCAGCTAAACTTCCAGTCGCCGGGCCCCGTGTTCGGCAACGTCCGGGTCAGCGGCAATATCGGCCTGCGCTATGTCGTCAGCGATCTCACCTCGGCGGGCTCGATCGGTGCGCCGACCCAGCAGCAGACCGGCACGCAGGACAGCTTCGCCGCGACCTGCTCCAGCACGGGCACCACGGTAAGCGCGCTGTGCCGCCTCGGCGAGACGGGCTACAACGCGCTGCGCAACTTCTCCACCGGTGTCACCACCGCGGAGGTCGCGCGCGTGAACTATGGCTATTGGCTGCCCAGCGCCAACGTCAAGTTCGGCCTGACCAACAACCTGATCCTCCGCCTCGCCGCCTCCAAGGTGATGACGCGTCCGGACCTGGCGAATATTCGCAACTTCCTCTCCGTCGGCTTCGACTCCGCGAGCGGCGCGCTCACCGCAACGGCGGGCAATCCCTATCTGAAGCCGGCGACTGCGTGGCAGTTCGATGCCACGATGGAATGGTATTTCGGTCCCGTGGGGCAGCTGTCGGTCGACGTGTTCTACAAGTCGATCCACAACTTCTTCTACCAGTCGCTGACCACCCGCGCAGTCACCGGCGGCGGCGTGACGCAAGACGTTATCGTCCGCGGCCCGGCCAATTATGACGGCTATGGCAAGATCAAGGGCGCCGAAGTTGCCTATCAGCAGACCTTCGACTTCCTGCCGGGGGTGTTGAGCGGTCTGGGCACCAACCTGAACTATTCGTATATCGACAGCTCGGGCTTGCCCAACTCCTTCCTCAACGGTGGCGCGCCGTCGGGAACTTCCAACATCACGCCGGGCAACCTGCCGCTGGAAGGCCTGTCGAAGCACAACTTCAACGCCACCCTGTTCTACGAAAAGGGCCCGGTCTCGCTGCGCGCGGCCTATAATTGGCGTTCCAAATATCTGCTAACCGCGGCAGACGTGATCTTCCCGTACACCTCGATCTACCAGTCGGCGGGCGGGCAGCTCGATGCCTCGGCGTTCTACAGCATCAACAAATACGTCAAGATCGGTGTGCAGGGTGTCAACCTTGCCAACCAGGTCGTGAAGACCGAGCAGGCCTATATCAACGGATCCACGGCCACCGCGCCGCGATCCTATTTCGTCAACGATCGGCGATTCTCGTTCATCCTGCGCGGGAACTTCTGAGAACCACGATAGCGGTTCGCGATCGACTAGCTCCGACGCTTCGGCGTCGGAGCGCTCTTCGCATCCCTCCCCTCGCCACCCTCTCCGCGGTTCGCATATCGTCGATCGTGCCATTCAAACGACGTGCTTGCCGCTGCCAGACAGTGCCCGACACGACATGGCCCAAACGCAAAAAAGCCAGCATTTCTGCGGGCTTTTCCGTGTCTTATTGCCTCTCGATGCCGGCTCGTGCCGAACGCAGGATCATTCCCACTCGATCGTGCCGGGCGGCTTGCTGGTATAGTCGTAGGTCACCCGGTTCACGCCGCGCACCTCGTTGACGATACGCGTCGCCACCCGCGGCAGGAAGCCGCCGGGGAATTCGAAGGCCTCGGCGGTCATGCCGTCGATCGAGGTGACCGCGCGCAGCGCCAGCACGCTGTCATAGGTCCGCCCGTCGCCCATCACGCCGACGCTGCGCACCGGGGTAAGCACCGCGAAGGCTTGCCAGATCGTGTCGTAGAGCCCGGCGTTACGGATCTCCTCGAGGTAGATCGCGTCCGCCTTGCGCAGGATGTCGCAGCGTTCCTTGGTGACTTCGCCCGGAATGCGGATCGCGAGGCCCGGCCCGGGGAACGGGTGACGGCCGACGAACACGTCGGGCAGGCCCAGCTCGCGGCCGAGCGCGCGGACTTCGTCCTTGAACAGCTCGCGCAGCGGCTCGACCAGCTGCATGTTCATGCGTGCGGGCAGGCCGCCGACATTGTGGTGGCTCTTGATCGTCACCGACGGGCCGCCGGTGAAGCTCACGCTCTCGATCACGTCGGGGTAGAGCGTGCCCTGCGCCAGGAAATTGGCGCCGCCGATCTTCTTCGCCTCGGCCTCGAACACGTCGATGAAGGTCTTGCCGATGAACTTGCGCTTCGCCTCGGGGTCGGTGACGCCGGCCAGACCCCCGAGGAACAGCTCTTCCGCGTCCACATGGACGAGCGGGATGTGGTAATGTTCGCGGAACATGGTGACGACCTGATCGGCCTCCCCTGCCCGCATCAGGCCATGGTCGACGAACACGCAGGTCAGCTGGTCGCCGATCGCCTCGTGGATCAGCACCGCTGCCACGGCGGAATCGACGCCGCCGGACAGGCCGCAGATCACCTTGCCGTCGCCCACCTGCGCGCGGATCTCGGCGATCTTGGCGGCGCGGAACTCGGCCATGGTCCAGTCGCCCGACAGGCCGCAGACATGGCGTACGAAGTTCGCCAGCAGCTTGGCGCCGTCCGGCGTGTGGACCACTTCCGGATGGAACTGCATCGCATAATAGCGGCGCTCGTCATTGGCGATCACCGCATAGGGGGCGCCAGGGCTGGCCGCGACCGGGCGGAAGCCGGGGGCAAGTGCCGCCACCTTGTCGCCATGGCTCATCCACACCTGGTGCGTCTCGCCGGTCTGCCACAGCCCCTCGAACAGCGCGCAGCCATCGGCGATCTCGATGAAGGCGCGACCGAACTCGCCGCTGTCGCCCTGTACCACCTGGCCACCGAGCTGGTGCATCATCACCTGCTCGCCATAGCAGATGCCGAGCACCGGCAGACCGCTGTCGAAGATCACCTGCGGCACGCGCGGGCTGCCGTCGTCCAGCACCGAGGCGGGCGAGCCCGAGAGGATCACGCCCTTGGGCTGCATCCGGGCAAAGGCCTCGGCGGCGGTGGTGAAGGGCGCGATCTCGGAATAGACCCCGGCTTCGCGAACGCGGCGTGCGATCAGCTGGGTCACCTGGCTGCCGAAATCGACGATCAGGATGGAGTCGGTGTGCTGGAGCGTCATGGCTGGCCGATAGGGAGCGATCGCGAGCCTGTCAAAGGGGTGCGGGCTATCATGGGCGCAGCGGCTCGGCAGCGATCGGGTGGCGGACGCAGGCCAGCGTGCCGACCAGCACGGTAAGTCCTGCCACCAGCAGCGGGATCGCCAGGCCGTAGCGGTTGACCAGCACGGCCCCCAGGAAGGCGCCGAGCAGGATCGCGACCACGGCTGCAAGCCGCCGGCCGATATTGGGGTTGCGGCCGCCCGCAAGGTGCGAATCGGCAGCGATGCCGGTGAGCGTCAGCGTGAGCACGGTGGTGGTAAGGTCCGGCACCTTGAGCTGGCGGATGGTGGCGTTGCGGAAGCCCATTGCGATCGCGGTCAGGGCGATGATCGCGAACACGCAGGTCTCGGGCAATATGCCCATCGCGCGCGCCCAGACATCGACACCAGCGGCCATGCCGAACATCACTGCTTCGGTCACCGCCGCCAGCACCAGCCAGCGCCGCAGCGGCTGTCCCGCGAGGTGCGTCCCAAGCTTGCCCGCGACCAGCGCACCGACCAGGAAGGATGCCAGCGCCACGATATAGGGCGCGATGGCGAAGCCCGGGGTGCCCGCGGCGGCGAAGCCGAGGAAGACGATATTGCCGGTCATGTTTGCAGTGAACACCTTGCCGAGGCCGAGCACGCTCACCGCGTCGACGAGGCCCGTGGTGACCGAGAGGAGCAGGAGCAGCGGCGGAAGCGGGGAAGCGGCGGTCTTGGGGTCGGCCATGGCGGAGGTCCTCAGAATCGGAAGTTGCTTTCCAGGCCGATCATCCGGATCGGGCGGGGCGCACCGGTCTCGCGCAGAAAGCGCCCGGCCTGGAAAAAGGAAAGCGAGGCGGAAAGCTCGAGTTCGGCGGTCGCCTGCCAGGCGATCGCGCCTTCGATCTGCTTGCCGATGAAGCGCGCACGGCTGGTGCCCGGCGCGCGGAGCAGGTTGCCGGGGATGTCGTACACGCCGTCTGCGGTGGCGTAGCGCCAATAGGCGATGCCGGCGATGCTGGCGGAGACGCCGCCACCCATCGTTCCGGCGATGCGCGGGTTGAGGTTGACCAGGTTGTAGGGCCCCACCGGCGACAGCTCGCCGAAATATTTGCCCTTGGGGAACAGCGCGTTGAACGTGCCGAGCCGGCGATCCCCGCCGTGGCCGTCGCCGCTGATGACGTTGAACCGCAGCACCGCGTCCGGCGCAAAGGGCAGATAGGGCAGCTTGCGGCCGAGCTCGGTGCCCAGCGTCCAGGCAGCGATCGGCCCGTCGGCGAAGCGGCCGAACTGGGCGACGCCCTCGACATTCCAGTGCCAGTTGTCGCGCGCGCCATAGACGCGGGCGCCAAAGCTGTGGCGCAGCTCGCGGCCGGTGCGGTCACCGAACGTCGCGGTGCGGTTACGATAGCCGAGATAATAGAGGTCGAGCCCCGGCAGCACCGCATAGGCGCCCCAGAGCTTCTTGGTCGGCGAGGTGCGATCGTCGAAGGTGCCGAGCCGGGGTGCCACCGGTGCTACGGCGAGCAGGCTGATCCTGGCCTGGCCCACCGCCACGATCCCGCGCACGCCGTCGAACGCCAGCGGCACATTGGGGCCGTAGCGGGTGCCGATCAGCCGCTCGGTGCCCAGCGACAGCATCTGGCGCCCCCCGCGCATGGTGACCGCGCCGAGATCGAGCTCGGCAAAGCCCTGGAGCAGGTCGGTGCGGGTCTGGTCGACCGGGCTCGCGGCCGGGTGGACGCCCGCGGCATAGGCGAGGATCGGCTGGGCGAAGGCGCGGACGCGGCCGATATGGAGATCGGCATAGGGCAGCGCGCGGGTCCAGAGATAGGCGTCGTCGGGCGAGGCCGCGTTGCCCAGGGCGTTGTTGGCGAAGGATTCGCTCCGCAACCGGACTTCGATGCCGGTGGAGAGCCATGCATCGCCGCCAAGAGGGATGTATTTGAACGGGCCCGTCCAGTGGTGCGCGCGCTTCTCGGCGTCGGCAAGATCGGACCAGTCCTCGTCATAGCGGGTGATGCTGAGCGTCGGCGCCTGCCAGGGTTCGTGGATGGGGGAGACTTGTCCCCGCGCCGCCACTTGCGCTCCCCTCCCGCTTGCGGGAGGGGGCGGGGGAGGGACTGACGTGGTAGAAGCGCTGCTAGGCTCCAGCCCCTCCCCTAGCCCCTCCCGCAAGCGGGAGGGGAACGCCGGAGGAGACGTCGGAACCGGCGCGGCGGGCGCCACCAGCACCACCGCCGCGGCGAGGCTAGCCACGTCGCTTCGCCTGCTCCGCGACCAGCGCCGCCAGGACGAAGCCGCCGATCAGGCCGAGATGCTCGAAGAAGGCGTTGGTCGCGCCGAACCGCTCCGGGCCTGGCGGCATCGTCCAGAAAGCATTGGCGGTGAAGGCGGCGAGCAGGGTGAACACCCCCAGCATCCCCGCCCCCAGCCAGATCCAGCGCCCGGTGAGGATCAGCACCGGCCCGACCAGCTCCACCGCAATGGTCAGCGCCGCCCAGAGCGCGGGCGGGTGCATGCCGAAATGCGCCTGCTCCGCCACCGCGCCCTGCCAGTCGGTGAGCTTCACCAGTCCGCCGAGTAGATAGGCGCCGACGAGCAGCAGTCGGGCGAGAAACCAGGTCGGCCGCCAGTCGAGAATGGCGTCGACGAAGCGCGGGTCGGGTGTCGCCATGGTCACTTGGTCGCGGGGCTGTGGATCTCGGCGATATAGCCGCCGGGGAAGCGCACGATTGCCGCGCGGCCGCCGGCTGCGGCAGTGGGCTGCACCAGCGTCTCGACACCAGCGGCCTTGGCCTTGGCGAGCGTCGCGTCGAGATCGGGCACGGCATAGCCGGTCATGTCGCGGCCATAGGGCCAGGGCAGCACGCCATCGGTGACGAACACCACCATCTTGCCATAGCCGCTGGTGATCGAGATCCGGCGGATCGTCTTGCCGGGCTCGCCCACCTCGGCGCCGGGCGCGCCGCGGTCATCGGCGGTGACCTTGCCCTTCGCATAGCCGACCCAGCTCTTCACGAAGCGATCGGCGACGTCCTCGGTGAGGTAGATACGGTTCTCGGGCACCGTTTCCAGCGGCGTGTAGCTCGGCTTGGTGGTGTGCCAGTAGATCTGCATGTTCACCCCGCCCGGCCACTGGATCAGCGAATCGCGGCCGATCGGATCGGGGAAGGTCACCAGCCGGCGGACGGCGCCGTGCTGCACCGCGGCCTTCACCGCGGCGTCGATGTCGGTCACCAGATAGCCGGTGCGCTCGTCGCCGAAGGGGAACGGGATCGGCGTCTTGAACCCGAATACCGAGACGGTGCCGGCGGGCGTGAGCACCAGCTGCGACTTGGTGAGGCTGGTGGTGGGCGTGACCTGGAACACGCCCTGCTTGCTGGTCGTGCCCCCGAAGGTCGCCTGGAAGCTGGTGACGAAGCTGTCGAACTGGTCTTCCGGCACATAGACATGGGTGGTGTCGTACTGGGGGCCGACCGAATAATCGGCGGTCTGCTGGGCGGGCGCCGGCGTGGCGACGAGGAGGGCGGAGGCGAGGAGGAAGAGGCGCATGGCGAAACTCCTGAGGCTATCGCTCCCCTCCCGCGTGCGGGAGGGGTCGGGGGAGGGAATGACGTGGAAGAAGCGCTGAGGCGGTGCAGCCCCTCCCGCAATCGGGAGGGGAACGCGAGTGGAGAGGGCCGGACTAGCCATCACACCGCCCAGCAGCCGCAGCCGAGCGCGCCCCAGAAGCTCTGGACATCGGCGGCGGGCACCTGCGCACCGAGTGCGGCGGCATGGTCATGGCCATGGACCGAGCAGTTGCTGTGGCAGGCGCAGGCCGAGGCAAGCTGGGTGCGGGTCTCGGGCGACTGATGATAGCCGCCGAAGGTGGCGACCGGCGACCAGTCGGGCATCGGCCGCGGCAGCGCAGGCGCAAGCGGGGCATAGTCGCCGTCGCCATGCACCACCTGCCCGCCGAGCAGCGTCAGCACCGAGCGGATATGGACGATCTGGTCCTCGGGCACCGAGAAATAGTCGGCGGAGAGCACCGCCAGATCGGCGAGCTGGCCCGCCTTGATCTGGCCCTTCTTGCCCACCTCGTTCGAGAACCAGGTGTTCTCGTGCGTCCACATCGCCAGCGCCTTTTCGCGGCTGACGCGGTTGGCGCCCGGATAGAGCTTGAGCCCGCCCACCGTGCGGCCGGTCACCAGCCAGCTGAGCGACATCCACGGGTTATAGCTCGCCACCCGGGTCGCATCTGTACCCGCACCCACCGGCAGGCCGGCGGCGAGCATCTTGGCGATCGGCGGGGTGCGCTCGGCAGCCTTGGCGCCGTAGCGCTCGACGAAATACTCGCCCTGATAGGCCATGCGGTGCTGCACGGCGATGCCGCCGCCCAGCGCCGCAATGCGATCGATGTTGCGGTCGCTGATCGTCTCGGCATGGTCAAAGAACCAATTTATGCCGGTCAGCGGGATGTCGCGGTGGACCTTCTCGTAGACGTCGAGCGCGCGGCCGATCGTCTCGTCATAGGTCGCGTGGAGACGCCACGGCCAGCGATGCTCGGCCAGCAGGCGGATCACCGGCTCGAGATCGCCTTCCATGTTCGGCGGCATGTCCGGCCGGGCGACGCGGAAATCCTCGAAGTCGGCGGCCGAATAGACGAGCATCTCGCCCGCGCCATTGTGGCGATAGCTGTCGTCGCCCTGCCCCGGCGTCACCTGCTTCACCCAGCCGGCGAAATCGGCCAGCTCTTCCTTGGGCTTCTGGGTGAACAGATTGTAGCTGATCCGCACGGTCAGCTGGCCGTCGGCGTGGAGCTTCTCGATGATCGCGTAATCATCGGGATAGTTCTGGAAGCCGCCGCCCGCGTCGATCACGCCGGTGACGCCCAGGCCGTTCACTTCGCGCATGAAGTGCCGGGTGGAATTCAGCTGATACTCCTCCGGCAGCTTGGGGCCCTTGGCAAGCGTCGAATAGAGAATCGTCGCGTTGGGCTGCGCGAGCAGCAGGCCGGTGGGATTGCCCGCGGCATCGCGGACGATCTCGCCGCCCGGCGGGTTCGGCGTGTCCTTGGTATAGCCCACCACCCGCAGCGCCGCGGCATTGAGCAGCGCGCGATCATAGAGGTGGAGAATGAAAACGGGCGTGTCGGGGGCGACCGCGTTGAGCTCGTCGATCGTCGGCAGGCGCTTTTCGGCAAACTGGTGCTCGGTGAAGCCACCGACCACGCGCACCCATTGCGGCGCGGGCGTGTTGTCGACCTGGCGCTTGAGCATCGCCATTGCGTCGGCCAGGCTCGGCACGCCGTCCCAGCGCAGCTCCATATTATAGTTCAGGCCGCCGCGGATGATGTGCATGTGGCTGTCGATCAGCCCCGGGATCACCCGGCGGCGATGCGCGTCGATCACCTGCGCGCCCGGCGCCGCGGCGGCGCGGACCTCGGCTTCGCTGCCGACCGCGAGAAACTTGCCGTCGCGGATCGCGATCGCCTCGGCCACCGGGTTCTCCCGGTCGAGCGTCGTCACCTGGGCGTTGACGAGGATCAGATCGGCCATCGAATTTCCTTCTTCAAGCCCCTCCCCTTCAGGGGAGGGGTTGGGGTGGGGGGGATCTGTGAACACGGGGCTGGCGCATCCGTCATGCCCCACCCTCAACCCCTCCCCTGAAGGGGAGGGGCTTAGATTGGCTCATGCCTGGTCGTCGGGCTTCTTGGCCGACACGCCGAGGATCTGCTCGGCGGAGTCGGTGCGGAGGTACGCAACGACGTCGTGGCCGGCGAACAGCCGCTTCGCCACCGGCACTACCTGCTCGCCGACAAGGATGCCGAGCAGGCCGATCAGCGCGATCGTGGGCGGCGCCGGGGATTTCACGCCGAGGAGGCTGTAGACGATGCCGACCAGCAGACCGGCGGCAAGCGAGATCAGATAGGGCTTCATCTGCAGATCCTCCCCGGCGCGCGCAATCGATCAGCCACGCACGAAGGCGAGGATGTCGGCGTTCAGCACGTCGGCATGGGTGGTGAGCAGGCCGTGCGGCATGCCCGGATAGATCTTGAGCGTCGGGTGCGGCAGCAGCTTGGCCTGGAGCTCGGCGCCCTGATGGTACGGTACCACCTGGTCGTCATCGCCGGCGAGCACCAACGTCGGCACGGTCATTGCTTTAAGGTCGGCGGTCTGGTCGGTCTCGGAGAAGGCCTTGATGCCGTCGACATGCGCCTTGGCGCTGCCCATCATGCCCTGGCGCCACCAATTGTCGATCACGCCCGGATAGACCTTCGCACGCTCGCGGTTGAAGCCGTAGAAGGGGCCTGCAGCGACATCGCGGAAGAATTGCGCGCGGTTCTCCGCGGTGCCCTTGCGGAAGCCGTCGAACACCTCCAGCGGCAGGCCGTTCGGATAGGCCTCCGTCTTCGCCATGATCGGCGGCACGGCCGCGACCAGCACCGCCTTGGCGACGCGGCCCTGCGGGATGCCGTACTTGGCCACATAGCGCGCGACTTCACCGCCGCCGGTCGAGTGGCCGATATGCACGGCATTACGGAGGTTGAGATGCTCGGCGACGGCAGCGGCGTCGGCGGCATAATGATCCATGTCATGGCCGCCGCTGACCTGCTCGGAGCGGCCATGGCCACGGCGGTCATGCGCGACGACGCGGAAGCCGTGCTGGAGGAAGAACAGCAGCTGCGCGTCCCAATCGTCCGACGAGAGCGGCCAGCCATGGTGGAACATGATCGGCTGGGCGTCCTTGGGGCCCCAATCCTTGAAGAAGATCGAGACGCCGTCTTTGGTGGTCACGGTGGAGGTCATGGGAGCAATCCTTGTCGTGGGAGAAGCAGGAAACGGGGTGGGTCCGACGGCGCTGGAGAGGGCGCGCGCCGCCGGACCCCGGGGCAACTCAATGGCCTTCGGAGGCGCCGAACATCGTCTTGGCGTAAGTGACGCCGAGGCCGTAGGCCCCGCCCCACTGCTTCGCGATGCCGGTGGTGGACGCGTAGGTCTCGGCGCGTGCCCAGTCGCGCTGCAGTTCGAGCAGATACTGAAGCGAGGTCATCGGCACCGCGCCCAGCTGGATCATCCGCTGCACCGCGCGCTCATGCGCTTCGGCAGAAATATCGCCGCAGGCATCGGCGATGAAATAAGCCTCGAAGCCTTGGTCGATGGCCGACGCGACCGGGCCGACGATGCAGACGCTGGTCCACAGGCCCGCGAAGACGATGCGCGGCTTGGCGATGCGGTTGACCTCTTGGATCACCGCCGCGTCTTCCCAGGTATTCATCGAGGTGCGATCGAGCAGCGCCTGGCCCGGGAACGCATCGGTCACCTCGCTGAACATCGGGCCGGAGAAGCTCTTCTCGGCAACCGTGGTCAGGATCGTCGGCACGCCGAAGGACTTCGCCCCGCGGCTGATCAGCGCGGCATTGTTGCGGAGGAGCGTCGCGTCGATCGACTTGGTGGCGAAGGCCATCTGCGACTGGAAATCGATGAGCACAAGGGCATGGTTGGTCGGCGAGATCAGCGACGTGCCCGGCGTGGCGGTGGCGGTGAGAGTCATGATGCGGCTCCAAAATCTGCCGGGGTCCGGCGTTGATGCGGTCAGAATAGCCGGCACGCATTTTCCGAAAACTCGGATAAACTTACGCGTACCGTTCTATTCTTTCGAACAGTGAGCGGTCAGTGCATCGCATCGCCACGGCGTGCGCGGCAGCATACCGCCGCCCGCAGCCCTAGGCTGCGACGGTCGGACCGGTATTGGATGGGTTTGATGCGATCGGACGCGTCGCGCCGGATCGGCACCCTCGCGCTAGAGTTCGATCAGCCCGCGCTTTGCCGCGATCGTCACGGCATGGGTGCGATCATTGGCGCCGAGCTTGGCGAACAGCGCTTTCATATGGCCCTTCACCGTTTCCTCGGACAGCGTGAGCCGGGCGGCGATCTGCTTGTTCGAATTGCCCCAGGCGGCGAGCGTCAGCACCGAGACTTCGCGTTCGGTCAGGTCCTCGTCGAGGACGTGCAGCGCGATCGCGGTCGCCACGCTGGCGTCAAGATGCTTGCCGCCGTGATGGACCGAGCGGATCGCCTCGAGCAGTTGGTTGCGCAGGCTGGCCTTGAGCAGATAGCCCATCGCCCCGGCCCGCAGCGCCTTGATCGCACGGCCATCGCCCGAATAGGTCGTCAGCACGATGATCCGGGCATCGGGGGATGCCGCGCGGATCGCGGTAATCGCGTCGAGGCCAGACATATCCGCCATCTGCAGGTCCATCAGCACCAGGTCGGGTTGCAACCGTGCATAGGCCTCGATCGCCTCGGCGCCGCCGCTTGCCTCGCCGGCGATCGCCATGTCGCTCTGGGTGGAGACGACGGCGCGCACGCCTTCGCGCAGCAGCATGTGATCGTCGACCAGCAGGATGCGGATCGGCGCGGAGCCGCGTGCCGGCGCACGCCCGCTGGAAACCCTGGTCAACATCGTTGGCGCCTCAACTCCCCGGAAAGCACGCCGAGCATAGCAGCTTCGGCGGCGCCGCGCATCCATGGCTCAGCGCCAGGCCGCCAAGGCGTCTTGAAGGGCGGCTGTCGTTTGAGCGGCCGCCCCGTTGCGGATGTCGAAGGTCCACTGCATCGCGACGGCGTCGCCGTCATACGCGTCGATTGCTGCGAGCGCCCCGCGCATCATCGCGGCCGCGCTCGGTGGTACCAGCGCGTCGGGCAGGCTGAGCTCGGACCAGCCGAGCAGACAGCCGACCGATGCCGCACCCATCCGCAGGGCGGCACGCATTGCCAGGCCGGTAAGGCTGCCGACCGCGTCCGGATCGGGGCCGAGCGATGCGCCCATGCCGATCAGCATCAGCGTCGCGGCGTGGATCGGCGCCTGGGGACCGGTCAGCATCAGCGTCTCGCCAAAGCCGCCGGTGAAGATCCCGCCCTCCCGCAACTTGGAAAGCGTGCCGTGCAGCACATCATCGACTGCATCGGCGCCACCGCGATTCGCGCAGACCACGTCCTTTTCCAGCATCCCGACGACGAGCAGGTCGTCTTTGGCTGCGACAACGTCGATCTGCGCCACCGCGAACGACACGCCCCGCCAGGCGCCGATCGCCAGCGATTGCCTGTTCCCCATGCCGACGCCGTGCTCCCTGCCCCCGCAAGCCTATCCGAAGCGGCGCAACTGCCTGCCGCCGCAAACCCGACTGGCCCGCACGGGTCGGCTTTGTCTTGAACAACTCTGCTGCGATCAGCCGCCGTGCTGCCAGGACCGGCGCCAGACGAGAGGCGTGGTGCCGACCAGCCTGCGGAACAATCGGGTAAGATGCGCCTGATCGCTGAGTCCGCAGGAACAGGCGATCTGCGACAGCGTGTCACGCGTGTCGCGCATCAGCAGCTGGGCACGGCGGATGCGCTGGCGGATGATATAGCCATGGGGCGTCTCGCCCGTGCTGATCTTGAAGGCGCGGCAGAAATGCCCGGTACTCAGCTGCGCTACCTCCGCGAGGGTGGAGGTGAGCACCGGCCCCTGGAGATACGCGTCGACATGCGCGACGACGCGGCGAAGCTGCCAGCCGGCAAGGCCGCCCTTGGCGACGCCGTCGGTACGCATCGGCCCGGCCGGCAACAGATCCTGTCCTTCGGCCGCCTCGGCCGTGACGAGCAGGCCCGACAGCCGCTCGAGATAGAGTCGAGCGAGGGGCAGATCCTCGTCGAGTGATCGTATCGCACCCGCCAGCAGCGCGATGCGTTCGGGGGTCCCGCCGGTCTGGGCCGGCGCAGCAACATCGATTAATGCCTGGTGGTACATGGTTCCATCCCGTCTTGCCGGGTGGACTGTCGCGCGGCTGGCCAGGCAGCGGAATCGAACCTCCGCAGGGCAGGATATCGCTTTGATTTGGGCTGGCTATACTATGGTTGGGGATTGCCCCGCCCCGCGCCCGCACGCGACACCCGCAAGGTTTCGGTAGGCGCGCGCGATCGGAATGCTATGGGCGCATCCATGTCAATCGCCATTGCCCACCCTGCCGCACTTCGTTCGCGCTGCCGGAGCGCGGCTGCCGCATGAACAGGCTCGTGCTCAATGGCGGACTCGCGCTGCTGGTCGCGCTGCTGTTCGCCGGCTCGCTGATGGCGGGCAAGTTCTGGGTGCCGCCCGCCGCCTGGTTCAGCCACGATCCGCGCTGGTGGATCATCGCCGAGCTGCGCCTGCCCCGCGCGATCCTGGGGCTCGCCATCGGCGCGGCGCTGGGGCTGTCCGGGGCGGTGCTGCAGGGCTTCCTGCGCAATCCGCTGGCCGACCCGGCGGTGGTCGGCGTCTCGTCCAGCGCGGCACTGGGCGCGGTGGGCGCGATCGTGCTGCTCGGGAGCAGCGCCCCGCTGGTGCTGTTCGGCTGCGCAATGGCGGCGGCGTGCGGGTCGATGCTGCTGCTCGCCGGGCTCGCCTGGCGGGCGGAGAGCGCGGTCGCCTTCATCCTCGCCGGCACGGTGCTCGCCAGCCTGGGCGCGGCGCTGACCAGCTTCCTGATCTCGATCGCGCCCAACCCCTATGCCACCGCCGAGATCCTCGACTGGATCATGGGGGCGCTGACCGACCGCAGCTATGCCGAGGTGCAGCTCGCCCTCCCCTTCATCGCGATCGGCTGCGCGCTGCTGCTGTTCACCGGCCGCGCGCTCGACGCGCTGACGCTGGGCGAAGCCGCGGCGCGCTCGATGGGGCTGCGGCTGGAGCGCACCCAGCTGCTCGTCGTGCTCGGCACCGGCCTGGCGGTGGGCGCGAGCGTGGCGGTGACGGGGATCGTCGGCTTTGTCGGGCTGATCGTGCCGCATCTGCTCCGCCCGCTCACCGGCGCGCGGCCCTCGGCGCTGCTGCTGCCGAGCGCGCTGGGCGGCGCGGCCCTGCTGCTGGCGGCGGACAGCCTGGTGCGACTGTCGCCCGGCCCCAGCGAGGTCCGACTGGGCGTCGCGATGGCGCTGCTCGGCACCCCCTTCTTCTTCGTGCTGCTCATCAAGCTCCGGCGGTCGACATGGAACTGAGCGTTACTGATCTGGCGGCCAGCCTCGGCAAGCGGCGGGTGCTGCACGGGATCGACGCGGTGCTGCGGCCCGGCAGGGTCACCGCGATCCTCGGCCCCAACGGCTCGGGCAAATCGACGCTGGTGCGCACCCTCGCCGGCTTGCTCGACCCCGATGCGGGGCAGGTGGAGCTCGGAGGCAAGCTGCTCGCCCGGCTGGAGCCGCGCGAGCGCGCCAGCCGGATCGGCTATCTGCCGCAGGAAGCCACGGTCCACTGGGACCTGCGCGTCGCCGACCTCGTCGCGCTCGGCCGGCTGCCGCACCGCGCGCCTTTCGCCGGCCTTTCCGCCGAGGATCGAGCGGCCGTCGACGCGGCGATCGAAACCACCGCCATCCGCCCCCTGGCCGATCGGCTGGTCACCCAGCTCTCCGGCGGCGAGCGGGCGCGCGTACTGCTCGCCCGCGTGCTGGCGGGGCAACCGGACTGGCTGCTCGCCGACGAGCCGCTGGCAAGCCTCGACCCCGTCCACCAACTCGACCTGCTCGACCGCCTGCGCGCGCTGGCGGCGGGCGGCATGGGCGTGGTGATCGTGCTCCACGATCTGGTGCAGGCCGCCCGGGCCGCCGACGACGTGCTGCTGCTCCGCGAGGGTCGCACCGTGGCGTTCGGACCGGCCGAGGCCGCGCTCGCCCATCAGCCGCTGCGCGACGCGTTCGGGGTGGAAGTGATGGTGATCGGCGACGACCAGGGCCGGCTGCTGCCGGTCCCGATCGGTCGGACCAAGGCCGGCTAGCCGCCGAGCACCTCGACCAGCGTCTGCACCTTCTTCTGCCGCCATTGCGGCAGCGGCGCGACCAGCCAATAGCCGAGCCGCGAGGCCTTGGGCTCGCCGACGACGGCGACGCGGCCGTCATCGATATCGGCACGCGCGAGCAGCTCTGGCACGGTTGCCCGGCCCAGCCCCTGCGCCGCTGCGTCGATCGCGAGGCCGGCATCGGCGACGCGGACCAGCGAGCCGGCATCCTCGGCCATGCAGCCGGGCCAGGAAATGCGCACGTCGATGCTCCCGCCGCCGGGCCGCTCGACGGTGACCATGCCATCGCTTTCCAGCGCCTCGCCCTCATGCTCGCCGGGCCCCTCGCCCCAGCGGATCGCCAGGTCGAGATTGGCTTCGGTGAAATCGAGCGCGTCGTCGGCGGGGACCAGCACGAAGCGCAGGTCGGGATCGGCGTGGGCGATGTCCGACAGGCGCGGCATCAGCCATTTGGCGGTGAGGTCGCGCGGCGCGGCGATGGTCAGCGACTTGGAGGATTGCCCCGCCTGCATCGCGCGCACCGCTTCCTCGAACTGGAGGAAGCCGTTGCGCAGCGCGGTCAGCCCGCTTTCCGCCTCGGGGGTGAGCTCCAGCCCCTTGGTGGTGCGGCGGAACAGCACCACGCCCAGCGTGTCCTCGAGGGCGCGGATCTGCTGGCCGACGGCGGCAGGGGTCACTGCCAGCTCGTCCGCGGCGCGGGTGAAGGATAGATGGCGCGCGGCGGCATCGAGCACGCGCATGCCGTTCAGGGGGAGATGGGTCCGCTTCACTGTTCGCCCGCCACCGCCGGAGCGATCAGCGCGAAGCGCGGGATGGTCACGTCGAACGCGTCGCCGTCCTCGTCGATCATGTGGTAGCTGCCCTGCATCGAGCCGGTCGGCGTCGAGAGCGGGCAGCCCGAGACGTAATCGAAGCTCGCCCCCGGTGCGATCATCGGCTGTTCGCCGACCACGCCCTCGCCCTCCACCGTGTGGCGCAGGCCGCGGCCATCGGTGATGATCCAGTGACGGGTGAGCAGTTGCACCGCCACCGGGCCCTCGTTCTCGATCCGGATGTGATAGGCCCAGAACCAGCGGCCGCGGTGCGGCTCCGACTGTTCGGGAAGGTACGACACCGACACGCGAACGACCACGCCGCGCGTCGTCGCCTCGTCGGTGAACAGCGCCTTCACAGCCCGGCGCCTCGCAGCGCCTGGTCGAGATCGGCGATCAGGTCGTCGGGGTCTTCGAGGCCGACATTGATGCGGATCATGCCTTCGGTGATGCCCATCTCCAGCCTTTTCTCCTCGGCGAGACCCGAATGGGTGGTCGAGGACGGGTGCGTCATCAGCGAGCGGGAGTCGCCGATATTGTTGGAGATGTCGATCAGCTCCAGCCCGTCGAGCAGCGCGTGCGCCTGGGCGCGGCCGCCATCCACTTCGAAGCTGAAGATCGGGCCGGCGGCGGCCATCTGGCGCATGAACAGCGCATGCTGCGGATGGCTGGGCAGCGCCGGGAAGTTCACGCGGGGCACCCGCTGCTCCAGGAAGCTGCCGACCTTCACCGCATTCTCGCTCTGGCGGCGGATGCGCAGGTCGAGCGTCTCCAAGCCCTTCAGCACCACCCAGGCGTTGAACGCGCTGAGCGTCGGCCCGGTGTTGCGGGTGAAGGGCAGCAGCGTGTTGGTGATGAAATCCTCCGACCCGCACACCGCGCCGGCGAGCACGCGGCCCTGCCCGTCCATCATCTTCGTGGCGGAATAGGCGACGACGTCCGCGCCGAAGTCCATCGGCCGCTGCAGCGCGGGCGTGGCGAAGGCGTTGTCCACCACCGTCACGATGCCGTGCTTGCGGGCAATCGCGCAAACGGCCTCAAGGTCGACCACGTCCATCGTCGGGTTGGCGGGGGTCTCGAAGAAGAAGATCTTGGTGTTCGGGCGGATCGCGTCCTCGAACTGCTGCGGATCGCGCGCGTCGATCGTCGTGGTGGTCACGCCGAACCGCGGCAGCAGGCTGTCGGTCAACCAGCGGCACGAACCGAAGGCGGCGCGGCCCTGGACGATATGGTCGCCCTGGCTCACCTGGCAGAGGAGCGCCGCGGTCATCGCCGCCATGCCGGTCGCCATGGTGCGGCACGCTTCGGCACCTTCGAGCAGGGCGATGCGCTGCTCGAGCATCTCCACCGTCGGGTTCTGGAGGCGCGAATAGGTCATGCCCGCCTGTTCGCCGGCAAAGCGCGCGGCGGCGTCGCCGGCGCAATCATAGGCATAGCCCGAGGTGAGGAACAGCGCCTCGCTGGTCTCGCCGAACTCGGAGCGCGCGGTGCCGCCGCGTACCGCCTGAGTCGCGGGCTTCCAGTTACGGGTGACGCTGGGATCCTGTCCGGTACGACGCTTCATATGCGCTGCTTTGCGGCGCTTGGGGGCGCTGCGTCAACCTCTTGGCGCACGGACCACGCCGCGTTCGCGGTGCAGCGCGCGGCCCGTGCGCGGCCCGGCATGGTTGAAATCTTTCCCTCGATGACCATGTGCCCCGGCGCGGCGACCACGTTCCCGCCCTGCGATCGGCGGCATGTCCGGGCGGGTATCAAGTCCGGGACGGCCCGGCTCTTCCTGAGGAGAGTCGCATGGCTTGGATCGCATTGGGTATCGCTGGCATTCTGGAAGTCATCTGGGCCTTCGCCATGAAACAATCGGAAGGGTTCACGCGCCCTGTCCCGACGGCGATCACCGTCTCGGCCGTAATTGTCAGCTTCGCCTTGCTGGCATGGTCGATGCGAACGCTGCCGCTGGGCACCGCCTATGGCGTCTGGACGGGGATCGGCGCGGTGGGCGCATTCCTGGTCGGTCTTCTGGTGTTGGGGGAGCCGGCAAGTCTCGTCCGCATTGGCGCGATGCTGCTGATCGTCACCGGTCTCGTGCTCCTGAAGCTGACCACCCATGGCTGATCCCGTGACCGTGCGCGACACCGCGGCAATGATCGCGGGAATGGCGCCGAAACTGCAGGATGGTAGCTATATATTCTGCACCACCGGTACCGACGCGGACGCGGCGCGCCACGCCCCGCACGCGATCGCCACCTTCCGCGAGCGGGAGGGGCTGTCCCTCCTCCTGCCGATAGAGCGCGCGGCTGCCTTCGGCTTCGACTGCGCGTTGCCGATGCGCCACATCACCCTCACCGTCTTTTCGTCGCTGGACGGCGTGGGTATGACGGCGGCGGTGTCCGCCGCACTCGCCCGCCACGGCATCGCCTGCAACATGGTCGCCGCACACCATCACGATCATGTCTTCGTCCCCGCATCGCAGGCAGCGGCGGCGATGGCCCTACTTGCAGCCCTGGCCGACGGTCCGCCGGACGGCAGCTGAGCGGCAGAAGTTGGGGCGGGAAATCTGCCCTATTCCGCTCTCCCGCGGCCTCGGCTAGGCCTATCCCATGCGTCTCCGCCTATCGGCTCTCGCCGCCCGTCCCTGGCTCGTCGCCCTCTTTATCGGCCTTGCCGCGCAACTGCTGTTCTCGCTGCATATCGACCAGCCGGGCCAGATCATGTTCGACGAGGTCCATTATGTCCCCGCCGCCAAGTCGCTGATCGAGCTTTCGGGACCGCGCAACACCGAGCACCCGCTGCTCGGCAAGGAGCTGATCGGCGCAGGCATGGACCTGCTCGGCGACAATCCCTTCGGCTGGCGGCTGATGCCAACCATCGCCGGCACCGCGACGGTGCTCGGCATCTTCGCCTTTCTGTGGATCCTGATGCGCGGGCGGATGCGGGTGGCGGTGACCGGCGCGGTGCTGGCGATGCTCAACCAAAGCCTGTTCGTCCAGGCGCGCACCGCGATGCTCGACGTGTTCCTCGGCGCCTTCCTGCTATGGGGCATGGTGTTGTTGCTCTGGGCGATGCGCGGCACGCCCTGGCAGGCGCGGTGGCGCTGGTGCGCCGGCGCCGCGCTGCTGGGGCTGGCCACCGCGGTGAAATGGGCGGCGGCGCCGTACATCGCCGCGTTCGGTCTCGCGCTGATCGTGGTGCGACTGCGCGACGCCCGCGGCACCCGCCGGCCGATCGCTACCGCGCTGTTCTCGGGCGACCAGCCACACTGGCCCGGGCTGTCGACGCTGGCTGCGCTTGCCCTGCTCGGCGCGATCAGCATCCTCGTCTATTTCGCGACCTTCGCCCCTACCTTCTTTTACCTGACCGGCGCCACCGACGGCCTGCGTGGGCTGCTGCATCTTCAGCGCGAGATGTACGCAGCGCAGACTCAGGTGCTGCCACACCATACGTACCAGTCCGACTGGTGGAGCTGGCCGCTGATGCTTCGGCCGATCTGGTTCTTCTACGAATGGGATCACGGCGCACAGCGCGGCGTGCTGCTGCTCGGCAACCCGGTAATCATGTGGGGCGGCCTGATCGCTGTGCTGGCCAGCTACATCCTGTGGTTCCGCACCAGAGCCTGGCGGCCGCTCGCGCTGGCGCTGCTCTGGACCTTCTCGGTGGCCATCTACGCCATCATCCCCAAATCACTGGGCTTCTATTACTATTATCACCTTTCGGCGATCTTCCTGTGCCTGGTGCTGCCGGTGACTTTCCACCAGTTCGATCGGCTGCGCGCGAAGGGGTGGGAGGAATGGTATCTGGCGCTGGCGCTGGTCTGCTTCGGCTATTTCTATCCGATCCTTTCCGCCGCGCCGCTCAACGACACGCTGAGCTACACCTACTGGATGTGGTTCCCTAGCTGGCGGTGAATTTTCGTTTCGCCCCTGCGACCATCTTGAACCACGCGCGGCAGTCGCTAGCTTCCCTTCAGTTTCGAACTGCAACGGAGTTCCCATGGCCGCGTCGACCGATACTCTCTTCCGCCCGTTTCGCATCAAGTCGCTCGATCTGCCCAACCGGGTCGTGATGGCGCCGATGACGCGGACCTTTGCGCCCGAGGGCATTCCCGGTGCGGCCAACGCCGCCTATTATCGCCGCCGCGCCGAGGGCGAGGTCGGCCTGATCCTCTCCGAGGGCACGGTGATCGACCGGCCCGCTTCGCGCAACCATCCCGGCATCCCCTTCTTCCATGGCGAGGCAGCCCTTGCCGGCTGGCAGACCGTGATCGACGAGGTCCATGCCGCCGGCGGCAAGATGGCGCCACAGATCTGGCACACCGGCTCAACCAAGGCCCAGACCGACTGGGTGCCGTCGGTCGACGTGGAGAGCCCGTCGGGCGTCGTCGCGCCCGGCAAGCCGCGCGGCGTCGCGATGACCGAGCAGGACATCGAGGCAACCATCGCTGCCTTCGCCAAGGCCGCGGCGGATGCAAAGCGCCTCGGCTTCGACACGGTGGAGATCCACGGCGCGCACGGCTATCTGATCGACCAGTTCTTCTGGGCGGGCACCAACACCCGCGAGGACGGCTATGGCGGCGCGACCCTGCCCGAGCGTTCGCGCTTCGCGGTCGAGGTGGTCAAGGCCGTGCGCGCGGCGGTGGGCCCGGACTTCCCCATGATCCTGCGCCTCAGCCAGTGGAAGCAGCAGGACTATAGCGCGCGCCTCGCGGCCACACCGGACGAGATGGCCGCATGGCTCCAGCCGCTGGTCGATGCCGGCGCGGACGTGCTGCACTGCTCGCAGCGCCGCTTCTGGGAGCCGGAGTTCCCGGAAATCGACGGCGAAAACGGCCTCAACTTCGCCGGCTGGGCGAAGAAGCTCACCGGCGCGGCGACGATCAGCGTCGGCTCGGTCGGCCTGTCGGGCGAGTTCATCGCGGCGTTCGGCGGCGAGACCTCGCAGCACAGCGATCTCGACAAGCTGGTCGAGCGGATGGAGCGCGACGAGTTCGACCTGATCGCGGTCGGCCGCGCGCTGATCAGCAATCCGGACTGGGTGAAGAAGGTCCGGGCCGGTGCGGGGCAGGAATTGAAAGGCTTCAGTCCGGCGGAGTTGGCCGAGCTGGTGTAAGGACGCCGCTAAGCCCCTCCCCTTTTCTTACCCCCCTCCCGCAAGCGGGAGGGGGAATAAGGAAGAAGGGGGGCTGCCCGCCTAGTACCGCCCCCACACGAACCGCGACGACAGCGCGAAATTCCACACCGCCGCCACCGCGATCCCCGCCAACGCGGACAGCCGCCAGTCGCCGTGCTGGACATTGTGGAGGAACGCCGCGAGCCCGACATTGGCCGCCGCCCCCACCGCGCACACCAGGCAGAAGCTCACCCAGCCGCCGATCAGCGCCGCGCCTTTCAGCCGTCGCTCGCGATAGGTGAGCGCATTGTTGAGCAGATAGTTGAACGTCATCGCCACGATCGTCGCGACGATGGTGCCGGTGACGAAGGGCAGCCCCGCGATCCGGAACAGCAGGAACAGCACCGCGAGGTGCACCGCCGCGCCGATCGCGCCGATCGCCGAAAACATCGCGAAGCGCACCGGCACGACCTTGCCGAACATCCGGTCGTACAGCGCGATCAGATATTCCATCGCCACGACGTAATCGAGCTTGCTCTCGCCCTCGGTGCGAACGCGGAAGGTGTAGGGCAGTTCGCGGAAGCGCAGCGGCTTCGGGCTCGCGGTCATGATGTCGAGCAGGATCTTGAAGCCGATGCCCGACAGCACCGGCACCAGCCCGCGCGCGATCTCGCTGCGGATCATGAAGAAGCCGCTCATCGGATCGGTCAGGTCGGCCTTGAGCACCTGACGCGACAGCTTGGTGGCGAACGCGGACTTTGCCACACGCTCGCGGTCCCATTCGCCAGTTCCGCCGCCGTCACAGAAACGCGAGCCGATCGCCACGTCCAGCGTGGCATCGGCCTGCAAGGCGTCGAGCATCTTGGGCAGCAATGTCTCGTCATGCTGCAGGTCGCCGTCGATCACTGCGACGCAAGGGGCGGCGGTGGCACACATGCCCTCGATACACGCCGAGGACAGCCCGCGTCGCCCGATCCGCTGGATCACGCGCACGCGCGGATCCTCCCGCCCGATGGCGCGCGCGGAGTCGGCGGTCCCGTCGGGGCTGTCGTCGTCGACGAAGATCGCTTCCCAGGCGCGGCCGGCAAGGGCCGCGTCCAGCTTGGCGATCAAGAGAGGAACATTGGCGCGTTCGTTAAAGGTGGGGATAACGACCGCAAGTTCGAGCAGGGTGTCGCTCACTGAAGCTCCAGCAGCACCGCGTCCCCCATCGCGGACGTTGAAAGAATACCCCCGAGATCGGTCGTCCGCGCGCCCTTGGCGAGCGCTGCGGCAACCGCTTTTTCGATGCGCTGTGCCGATGCTTCATCGGCCAGCGAGTGCCGCAGCAGCATGGCTGCGGAAAGGATGGCGGCGCACGGGTTTGCCTTGCCCTGCCCGGCAATGTCCGGCGCGCTGCCGTGGATCGGCTCGTACATGCCGTTCGCGCCCGACCAGGCGGCGAGCGAGGCCGAGGGCAACATGCCGATCGATCCGGCGCACATGCTCGCCTGATCGGAGAGGATGTCGCCGAACAGATTGCCGGTGACGATCACGTCGAACGATGCCGGCGCGCGCACCAGCTGCATCGCGGCATTGTCGACATACATGTGGGTCAGCGCGACCTCGGGATATTCCGCCGCCATCGCGGTAACGACGTCGCGCCACAGCTGCGAGGTCTCGAGCACATTGGCCTTGTCGACCGAGCAGAGCTTCTTGCGACGGCGCTTGGCCATTTCGAAGCCGACGCGGGCGATGCGCGTCACTTCCTGCTCGTCGTAGCTCATCACGTCATAGCCCTGGCGCAGGCCTTCGGGCGTGGTGCGATGGCCCTTCTCGCCGAAATAGATGTCGCCGATCAGCTCGCGGACGATGACGATGTCGAGACCATTCACCACCTCGGGCTTGAGCGGCGACGCGTCTTCGAGGCCCGGAAACAGGGTGGCCGGGCGTAGATTGGCGAACAGGCCGAGCGCCTTGCGGATGCCGAGCAGCGCGGCTTCGGGGCGCAGGTGGCGCTCCAGCTTCTCGAAGCGGGGATCACCGATCGCGCCGAACAGCACCGCGTCGGCGCGCTTGGCGAGCGCCAGCGTCGCTTCGGGCAGCGGATTGCCGGACGCCAGATAGCCCGCACCGCCGACCGGCGCTTCCTCGAAGCTGAGGCCGAGATCCAGCGCCTCGAGCACTCGGCGCGCCTCGCGCGTCACCTCGGGGCCGATCCCGTCACCCGGCAGTACAGCAATCAACGGCATTCCGATCCCCACGCTGGCAGCATGTCCTGAGAGGCGCGCTTAGCCGCCCTGGGGGCCTTCATGCAACTGCCCGCAACAACCGGTCCACCAGCCGGGCGCGCGCCGCCATCAGATCGGCGCCGCGGCCGATCAGCAGGTCGCGCGCTAGGAAGTGACCGGTTAGGCGCAGGCCGGCAAGGATGTCCTCCCAGTCCGCCGCGCCGCCTGCGGTGAGGAAATCCGGCAAGGCTAGCAGGCGATTCTCGTAGCCGAGCGCCCCTGCCCGGCTGACCGCGATACCGCTCTTGGGGCTGACAAAAGCGAGATCCTCGCTCGCGCCGGTCGCCGCGCAGCGTTCCAGATCGAGACCGAAGCCGAGTTCGGCGAGCAACAGCAGCTCGTAGCGCACCAGCGCCACCGCCCAGCCGCGCGCTGCGGGCGCCGCCTCGATCGCGTCGAGCACGCCGCCCAGCGCGGCATGGAGTCGGGGATAGGGCAGGCCTTCCGGCAGCGTCGCGGCGGTGAGCGCGGTCACCCAGGCGAGCGCGGCGGCGGGCAGCGGCTCGCCGAACATCGGCGCGCGGCTGTGGAGAAGCTCGACGGTGAGGCCCGCCAGCTGCTCCTCGGTTCGCGCGCGCCATTCGCCCTGGATGAGGTTGGCGGGCTGGAGTACCGGCCGCAGCGCCCGCGATCGTCCGCCACGGACATAGCCGGGCTGGACGCCGTCGCTTTCGGTGAGCGCCCGCACGATCGCGCCATGTTCGCCGTGGGCGCGAACGCTGAGCAATATGGCTTCGGCGCGACGATGCATCGCCGCGATGTAGGGTGCGCGCGGCAGAAAGGGAAATGCGGGGGCGACACAAACCGCCGCCCCCGCCGGGCTTCAGCCCATCGACGCGATGTCGATGACGAAGCGGTACTTCACGTCGCTCTTGAGCATGCGCTCGTACGCGGTGTTGATCTCGTCGGCGCGGATCATCTCGATATCGGCGACGATGCCGTGCTCTGCGCAGAAATCGAGCATCTCCTGCGTCTCGGCGATGCCGCCGATCAGCGATCCGGCGATCGAGCGGCGCTTGAAGATCAGCGCCGCGACGTTGGGCGACGGGTGCGCATGCTCGGGCACGCCCACCAGCGTCAGCGTGCCATCGCGCTTGAGCAGGGCGGTGAAGGCGTCGAGGTTGTGGCTGGCGGCCACCGTGTTGAGGATGAAGTCGAAGCTGCCCGCGTGCGCCGCCATCGCCTCGGCATCGCGCGAGACGACGACGTCGTCCGCACCCAGCGCCAGCGCATCGGCGCGCTTGCTCTCGGAGGTGGTGAAGGCGACGACATGGGCACCCAGCGCGTGCGCCAGCTTCACGCCCATATGGCCGAGCCCGCCGATGCCGACGATGCCGACCTTCTTGCCCGGGCCGACCTGCCAATGGCGCAGCGGCGACCAGGTGGTGATGCCCGCGCAGAGCAACGGCGCGACCGCGGCGAGATCCTGTTCGCCATGCCCGACCTTGAGCACGAACTTTTCGGTGACGACGATTCGCTGCGAATACCCGCCCAGCGTGTGGCCGGGGGCATCCGGCGTCGGGCCGTTATAGGTGCCGACGAAGCCGTTCTCGCAATATTGCTCCAGCCCCTCGTCGCACGAGGCGCAATGCTGGCAGCTGTCGACCATGCAGCCGACGCCGACGGTGTCGCCGACCGCGAACTTGCTGACATGCGCGCCGACGGCACTCACCCGGCCGACGATCTCATGACCCGGGACGCACGGGTACAGCGTGCCGTCCCATTCGGCGCGAACCTGGTGGAGGTCCGAGTGGCAGACGCCGCAATAGAGGATGTCGATCTGCACGTCGTGATCGCCGGGCGCGCGACGCTCGATATCGATCGGTTCGAGCGGCTTGTCGGCGGCATAGGCGCCATAGGCTTTGGTGGCCATGGTGGGTATCTCCTGGGGTGTTGGGGTTCTGAAGGTTCAGCGCGGGCCGGCGCGATAGGTTGCCTCGTCCACCGGCTCCATCCATTCGACCATCTTGCCGTCCAACGCTTCCTGGATGGCGATATGGGTCATCGCGGTGGTGGCGCTGGCGCCGTGCCAGTGGCGGTGGCCGGGCGGACACCAGACCACGTCGCCGGCGCGGATCTCGACGATCGCCCCGCCGTCGCACTGAGTCCAGCCGATACCGGAGAGCACGACCAGCGTCTGCCCGAGCGGATGGGTGTGCCACACGGTGCGCGCGCCGGGCTCGAAGGTGACGCTCGCCACCCCGTGCCGCGCGGGCGGCGGTGCGGTGTTTAGCGGGTCGATCCGAACGCGACCGGTGAACCAATCGGCCGGGCCGGTCTGCGAAGCCTGGCTGCCGTTGCGCTTAAGTTGCATGCATGCTCCTGCCGGCGCGGGAAGTGCGCTCGGTTAGAGATATGCCTGCCGCACTTCCCCGATTAGACGCTGGTATCTGCATGCAGTGCTGAATAGAGTTCAGCAATGAACCGCCAGCAGCTTTCCGAACTGACCGCCTTCCTCGCGGTCGCACGCCAGAAGAGCTTCACCCGGGCGGCCGCGCAAAGCGGCGTGACGCCCTCGGCGCTGAGCCATGCGATGCGCGGGCTGGAGGAGCGGCTGGGGGTGCGGCTGCTCCACCGCACCACCCGCAGCGTGAGCCTCACCGAGGCGGGCGAGCGACTGTTCGCCACGCTCGCGCCGCGGCTGGACGAGATCGAGGCAGAGTTGGCGGCGCTGAGCGCGCTACGCGACAAGCCGGCGGGGCTGGTGCGGATCAGCGCCGACGAGCATTCGCTCAACACATTGCTCTGGCCGCGGCTGGCGCCGATCCTGCGCGAGTTCCCGGACATCCGGGTCGAGATCGACAGCGACTATCGGCTGAAGGACATCGTCGCCGAGCGCTTCGACGCCGGCGTGCGCTTCGGCGACATCATCGCCAAGGACATGGTGGCGGTGCCAATCGGCCCCGATGCGCGGATGCTCGCCTTCGCCGCCCCTGCCTATCTCGATCGGGCCGGGCGGCCGCAGGCGATCGAGGACCTGACCGATCATGCCTGCATCAATTTGCGGCTGCCCACCTATGGCGGGCTCTATGCCTGGGAGTTCGAGGAGGAAGGCCGCGAACGCAAGGTGCGGGTCGATGGCCCCCTGACCTTCTCCTCGGTCTTCCCGATCCTGCGGGCGGCGTTAGACGGGTTCGGTATCGCCTGCCTGCCCGATGCGGTGGTGCAGCCGCATCTGGACAGCGGCGCGCTGGAGGCGGTGCTGACCCGCTTCTCGCCGCCCTTTGCGGGCTATCACCTTTATTATCCCAGCCGCCGTCAGCCCACGCCCGCCTTCGCGCTGCTGGTCGAGCGGTTGCGCTGGCGAGGCTGATGCGCCTGTGGCAGGTTGGCCGGGACGAGACGCCGAGCGTTTCCAACATGCTACAGGGAGAGATTTCGTGAAAATGCTGTCCAGCGCGCTTGCCGCGGCCGTGTTGCTTGCCGCCGCCGTCCCAGCCACCGCCCAGACCGCACCCGATCCCACGGCGTTCGCCGCGGCCAGGGAGGTGCAGGCGCAGCTCAAGGCGATGCTCGCGGAGATGAAGCCGGGCCAGGGCTTTGCCTGGAAGCCGCTGGTTCGCGACGGCAGCAACAATGCCGCGATCGAGATCTGGAAAAAGCCCGGCAAGCCCGCCGTCCATCCCGACCAGGCCGAATATGCCATCGTGCTCGAAGGTGCCGGATCGCTGGTCTCGGGCGGCACCATGCCCGATCGCGAAATCCGTAATCCCACGCTGATCGAAGGCAGCCGGATCGAAGGCGGTACCACTCGCACGCTCGCGCCCGGCGACGTGATCCTAGTGCCGGCCGGCGTACCACACTGGTTTGGCATCACCGGCGATCGGTTGGTGCTGCTGGGGATGAAGCTGCCCAAGGGGCAATGAGCGTCTTCAAACGCCCCCCCCGGGGGCGAAGCTCGGGGAGGGGGACCGCCGCTGCCTGCAAGCGGTGGTTTGGGGGCTGCGCCGTCAGGCGCGGATTTCGTTTCGACCGTGGAAACCGCCGCGTGCGGCGGCGCCCCTCCACTTGCTGACGCAAATGCCTCCCTCCCCGTGCCGGGGGGGAGGCGTGTACGTTGCTACCGCCCGAGCAGGCTTTCGAGCATCCTTGCCATGTTCATCGCGGTGTAGGGCTTCTGCAGTACCGGTACCCCGGCATGGTCCTCGTCGAGCTGGAGCTGCTCGCCATACCCCGTCGCAAAGGCATAGGGCACGCCATCCGCGCGGAGACGATCGGCAATGGGCAGGCTCGTCTCGGCACCGAGATTGACATCGAGGATCGCGACGTCGAACCGTTCCGTGTCGATTTCCTCGATCGCGCTGCCGATCGATGCCGCCGTCACGACCCGCTCGGCGCCGAGGCGCAGCAGGATGTCCTCGGCGTCCATCGCGATGATCAGACTATCCTCGACCAGCAGCACGGGCCCCCGCAGCACCGGGCGCATCTCGCCGCCCGCGGGCACCGGCACCGGCTCTTCCACATCGCGGGCGTGCTTCGACGCCGCATCGCCATCGAGCACCACGTGTCGCGCCGGGATGCAGAACTCTGCCTCCAGCCCGGTCAGCGGGTAGCGCACGGTCGCCTTGCCACCCAGGTCATAGGGCACCGAGCGCTGAATGATCGTCGTGCCGAAACCCTGGCGCGTCGGCGGCTGGACCACGGGCCCACCGCGCTCGCGCCATTCGATCCGGCAATCGCCCTGCGGATCCAGCTCCCAGCGCACGGTCACCGTTCCGCTGTCTGACAAGGCACCATATTTGGCCGAGTTGGTCATCAACTCGTGGAACACCAGCGCCAAGGTCGAGAAGGCGGCGGGGCGCAGCAGCACCATCGGCCCATCCTGGTCGAGCCGCTCCGAACGCCCACCCAGATAGGCGGCTGCCTCGGTGCGCAACAGCCGCCCTAGCGGTGCCGGCCCCCAATTGTCCTCGGTAATCTGGTCGTGCGCACGGGCTAGCGCCTCGATCCGGCCGTCGAGCATCCGGATATAGGTCGTCGCGTCCATGCCCGGCGCGCGCGACTGACGCACCAGCCCGCGGATCAGCCCGAGAATGTTGCGCACCCGGTGGTTGAGCTCCGCGATCAGCAGCTCCTGCCGCTCGGAGGCGCGCTGGCGTTCTTCCTGGGCGTCGTCGGAGAGGCGCAGCACCACTTCGATCAACGAGGCGCGCAGTACCTCGGCGATGCGCAGCTCGACCTCGGTGAAGGGCAGCGAGCGGCCCCGCACTTCCTGGCTCCACGTCTCGAAGCTCTGCCGCGGCGTGAGGCGCGCGCCATTGGGGCCGAAGTCCACCGGCTTGTGCGGATCGCCGCCCCAGTTGACCGTGCGCACCAGTTCCTGGCGGAACAGCAGCACATAGTCGCGCGGCGAGCGGCTGATCGGAATCGCGAGCAGGCCCGCACCGACATCGGCATAGTCGGCCGCCTGGGGCAGCACCTCCGCCAGATGATCGGTCGCGAACACGCGCCCTGCCGCCATCGCATTCAGCCTGCGGGTGATCGAGGCGAAGGACGACGGCGGCGGGGTGATGCCGCTGAACGCCACCTTGCCGCCGATCCAGATCGCGATGCCGTCGCACGGCACCACTTCGCGCAGCTTGCTGCCCAGCCATTCGGGATCGTCGAGCAGCCCGCCGTCGCTCGCCACTGCGGCGAGCAGCCGATCGCTGGTCGCGCGCGCCGCGGCTTCATAGGCGGAGAGTTCCTTGCGCTCGCGGCTTTCCAGCTTGAGCGCGAACATCTGGCCGAACAGCTCGGCCATCGAGCGCCGCTCGAAGCCCGGGCAGCGCGGACCGCCATAATGGTGGCAGGCGAACAGGCCCCAGAGCTTGCCCTCGACGATGATCGAGATCGACAGCGAGGCACGCACGCCCATGTTCTTCAGATATTCGATATGGATCGGCGAGACTGAACGCAGCACCGACAGCGACAGGTCGAGCGGCGCGCCGAACTCGTCGCGTCCCGGAACGATCGGCACGGGATCGGCATGCACGTCGGCGATGATGCGGAACGGCGTGCGCAGATAGAGCTTGCGCGCTTGTTGCGGGATGTCGCTTGCAGGGTAGCGCAGGTCGAGGAAGCTGCCGATGCCGCTCCGCGCCGCCTCCGCCACCACCACGCCCGATCCGTCGCGCTCGAAGCGATAGACCATCACCCGGTCGAAACCGGTCAGCGCCCGAACCTGCCGCGCGCCTTCGCGGAAGAAGTCGGCCAGCTTTTCCTTCTCGTCCAGCCGCCCCATCATCGCACGCAGCGTGCTGGCGGTGTCGCCGGTGGTGTCCGAGGTACAGGGCTCGCCCTCGACGACGATCGTGTCGCCGGTCATGTGCAGCGCGAGGTCGTAGGTACGGCCGCGGGTGCGCAACGCCTTGATCCCGAAGATCCGCTCCAGCGCATCGTCGCCGCGCAGCAGCGTCAGCCGGTTGCGCAGCGCGTGGATCGCATCGTCTTCGAGATAGTCGCTGGCATGCGTGCCGAGCATGTCCTCGGCCGACAGATCGAAATGCTGCGCGACATTGGCCGAGGCGCGCTTGATCAGCCAGTCGCTCGAAAAGGCGATCAAGAAGCCGAACGGCTGGATCGCACCGAGCTGGTGGATCGGCTCGCGGTCACAATTGGTCAGATCGACCTGAAAAACGCCATCGTCCACTTACGTAACTTTCGCCAGCCATTTGGTGCCGGCGACCTCGAACCGCCCGAAGGTCTGGTTGGCGGCGGTTACGGCAAGTTCCAGTGATTTCGGCTCATATAGGAGCGCATCCAGTTTTTCCAACAAATCCGGCCACATATGTGCCGGCTGGACGCTACCCAGATAGGCCCGCGGCCAGCTGTCCGGAACGCTGCGCGCGAGGAAACGCCCGCCCAGCCGCGACCCTTCGAGCACATAGAGCATGCCCGCCATTGCCGGATCGGACGCCAAGGACTCCGCGCTGTCCGCGGCATCGACGGCGATACCCAGCGCATCGAGATCGACCTGGAGCGCGCCTGCGCGCCGACGCTGGGGCCAGTCCTCCGTGATCGACCCGGCGCCGTTCCGATCGAGCAGCGCCTCCACGGGCAACAGCGCCTCGGCATGCGCGGCCAGCAGACCTGCATAATCGTCGCGTCGGGCAAGGTCGAAACGGCTGAACAGCGCGTCGACTCGCGCATGCGCGGCGCCCGTGGCTTCGCGCAATCGGCGATGTGCGGAGTTCATGCAGGCAATTTCTTCATGAGGGACAGATCCACGAGAAGCGGAAATCACTCGCCGTGGATCCGTTCCATTAGGGCCGAAATGGCCGCAAATCAGGCTGCGCCGAAAACACGCGCGAAGATCGTGTCGACATGGCGATAGTGATATCCCAGGTCGAACTTCTCCTCGATGACTTCCGGGCTGAGCGCCGCCGTTACTTCGGAATCAGCCTTAAGCAGTTCCATCAGCGAAAGTTCTCCATCGGACTCCCACACCTTCATCGCATTGCGCTGGACCAGGCGATAGGCATCCTCGCGGCTCACGCCCGCCTGGGTCAACGCCAGCAGCACGCGCTGCGAGTGGACCAGGCCGCCCATGCGATCCAGGTTCTTCTGCATCCGCACCGGGTAGACCAGCAGCTTGTCGACCACGCCGGTGAGACGGGCGAGCGCGAAGTCGAGCGTGATCGTCGCGTCGGGGCCGATATAGCGCTCGACCGAGGAGTGGCTGATGTCGCGCTCGTGCCACAGCGCCACATTCTCCAGCGCCGGGGTGACATAGCCGCGCACCATGCGGGCGAGGCCAGTCAGATTCTCGGTCAGCACCGGGTTGCGCTTGTGCGGCATCGCCGAGCTGCCCTTCTGGCCCGGCGAGAAATACTCTTCTGCTTCCAGCACTTCGGTGCGCTGCAGGTGTCGGATTTCCACCGCCAGCCGCTCGATCGACGAGGCGACCACGCCCAGCGTGGCGAAGAACATCGCGTGGCGGTCGCGCGGGATTACCTGGGTCGAGACCGGCTCGACCGACAGGCCCAGCTTGGCCGCGACATGCGCTTCGACGCGCGGATCGATATTGGCGAAGGTGCCGACCGCACCCGAGATCGCGCAGGTGGCGATGTCCGCCCGCGCAGCAAGCAGCCGCGCCTTGTTCCGCTGGAATTCGGCATGCGCCTCGGCGAGCTTGAGGCCGAAGGTGACCGGCTCGGCATGGATGCCATGGCTGCGGCCGATCGTCGGCGTCATCTTGTGCTCACGTGCGCGGCGCTCGAGCACGTCGAGCAGCGCGTCGATATCGGCCAGCAGCAGGTCGCTGGCGCGGGCGAGCTGTACCGCCAGGCAAGTGTCGAGCACGTCGGAGCTGGTCATGCCCTGGTGCATGAAGCGGGCTTCCTCGCCCACCTGCTCGGCCACCCAGGTAAGGAAGGCGATCACGTCATGCTTGGTTATCGCCTCGATCGCGTCGATCGCGGCGACGTCGATCGCCGGCTTGGTTGCCCACCAGTCCCACAGCGCCTTGGCGGCGCTCTGCGGCACCACGCCGAGATCGGCGAGCGCCTGCGTGGCGTGGGCCTCGATCTCGAACCAGATGGCGAGGCGCGTCTCGGGCGACCAGATGTCGGTCATCGCGGCGCGGGCATAACGGGGGACCATGGCGTTCCTTCTGTACGGAATGGGCGTGCCCGGCAGCCCCGGGCGGATCGCGCCTGCGCCTAGCAAGAACCGGCCACAGCGGCAACCGAACCCGCGCCCCGGCCGTTGTCTGGCGCGAGGAGATTCCCCGATGCTGACGACGTTGTTGCTCGCCGCCGCCCTGCAGGTCAGCGCCCCCGCTCCGCAGGCACCTTCGCAACCGGCGCAGCATGGCCAGTCCCCCGCTCCCGCCGCCGACCAGGCGATGCCGGGCACCCAGCCAACTCCCGCCGACAAGCCGCTGCAAGGCACCGAAACGCCGGGCACCCCGCCCTCGGCCGCCGAGGCTGCGCAACCGACGCCCCGCCCCGATCCGGCCAGGCTGCCGGTCGAGGCGCAGTTCGCCCGCTACGACGCCAATGGCGACGGCGCGCTCGACAAGGCGGAATATGGCAGCTGGCTCACCGCGCTGCGTACCGCCAAGGATGCGGACTTTAAGCCCGAGACGCCCGAGGCGAAGGCTTGGATCGATCGCAGCTTCATCGGCGCCGACGCCAATCGTGACGATCAAATCAGCCGCGAGGAATTCATGCGCTTTCTTACCCCCGTCGCCGGCTGACATCCCCGTTGCGGCAGCCGCCCGCCCGGCTATGATGACGGCATGGCGCAGCTGATCGATCGCTTCCAATCCTCAACCACCGGATGGCTCAAGGGCTCGTTCGCCGGTTGGGCGACCGTGGCCCTGTGCCTGGTCGGCGTCGGCTTCATCATTCTCGGCCTGCGCTGGATCGGCAACAAGTCGACGCTGTACGAAGTCACCGAGGATCGCATCGTCCTCTATCGCGGCATCGTGCGCAAATCGATCGACGAGATCGAGCTGTACCGGGTGAAGGACGTGCGGCTCGACTATTCGATCGTCAACCAGATCTCGGGCATTGGCACGCTGACCATCACCTCTTCGGACGAGACGACGCGCGGCGGCCCGCTGGTGATCCGCGACGTCGAATATGCCCGCGAACGCCGCGAGAAGCTGCGCGAACTGGTGAGCAACGCCCGGCGCCTGCGCGGCGTGCGCGAGATCGACATGGTGCAGGAAGACGCGCGCGGCTGACCCCAGCCGCACATTTTTCGCGACGGCATGTCACACGCCGCCGCCTTGTCTCGTCAGGTCCGCGGAACCTGCAAGACAAGGACCTGCGATCATGACAGGACGGACCAACCCCTATACTGCCGCGCCCGACCTACTGAAGGCGTGGCTCGATTTCTCCACCCGCGTTGCGCAGAGCGGGCTGGAAGCCTCGCTGCTCGAACTGGTGAAGCTGCGCGCCTCGCAGATCAATGCCTGCGCCAATTGCCTCAACATGCACAGCTACGAGGCGCGCCAGGCCGGCGAGACCGAACAGCGTATCGCCCTGCTGCCGGCCTGGGAGGAAGCACCCTGCTACACACCGCGCGAACGCGCTGCGCTCGCCTGGGTCGATCATATCACGCTGATCGCGGACAAGCGCGCGCCGCAGCCGGTCTATGATGCGCTTGCCGCCCAGTTCAGCAAGGAGGAACAGGTGCAGCTGACCCTCGCCATAGCCGTGATCAACGGCTGGAACCGTCTTGCCATAGGCTTCGAACTGTTCGCGCCAGAGCTCGGCTGGAAGGCGTGAGCGACGCCGCAGCCTTCGACGCGCTGCGCCCGACGCTGCTCCGCGTCGCGTACCGCATGCTTGGCTCGATCGTCGATGCCGAGGATGTGGTGCAGGAGGCGTGGCTACGCTGGAGCGCGGCGGATCGCGCGGCGGTGCGGGTGCACGAGGCCTTTCTGCGCCGCGTCGTCACCCGCCTCTGCCTCGACCAGCTCAAATCAGCGCGGGCGCGGCGCGAGACCTATGTGGGGCCCTGGCTGCCCGATCCGGTGGTCGAGCCCGAGCCCGCCGATGACGTGACCTTGCCGCTGCTGCTGGCGCTCGAGCGGCTCTCCCCGCTCGAGCGGGCGGCGTTCCTGCTCCACGACGTGTTCGACGAGAGCTTCGAGACGATCGCCGAGAGCCTGGGCCGCGATCCCGCCGCCTGCCGCCAGCTCGCGGCGCGGGCGCGCGACCATGTTCGTGCCGAGCGACCGCGTTTCCCGGTGGAGCGCGGCCATGGCATGGCGATCGCTGAGGCCTTCTTCGCCGCCTCGCGCGGGGGCGATATCGCCGCCTTGGGCACGATGCTGGCGGACGACGTCACGCTGCACTCGGATGGCGGCGGCAAGCGGCCCGCCGCCGGCCGGGTGATGCGCGGCCTCAGCGAAGTCACCCGCAGCTTCGCCGCGATCGCGCGGCTGCTGCGCGGGCGCCAAGGCAACCTGCTCCAAATGGCCTATGTCAACGGTCTGCCCGGCTTCGTCACCCGCGAGGCCGACGGGCTGCTGCAGACCACGGCGTTGCTGATCGACAACGGCAAGATACGCGCCGTCTATGTGATGCGCAATCCCGACAAGCTCGGCCATCTGGGCGGCGCGCTACACTGACGGACGTCGGGGTCAGCCCAGGTCGGGCGCGATCTCTACCGCCAGGCCGTCGAGCGCCGGGCTGAACGGGATCTGGCAGGAAAGGCGCGAGCCCGGGCGCCGCTGCTCGGCGCCGTCGAGCAGCGCGTCCTCGTCGTCGCTCATCGGCGGCAGGAGATCGGCAAAGACCGGGTCGACATAGACGTGGCAGGTCGCGCAGGACAGGCATCCGCCGCAGAACGCGGGCAGCGATTCGAACCCGGCGTCGCGGATGATCTCCATCACGCTCAGCCCTTCCTGCGCCTCGACGACCGTCTGGGCGCCGGCGGGCGGGGTAACCAGCAATTTCAGCATGTCTTCACCTTGGAACTAGGGTGCGGGAGGCGCGAGGGGCGCCTCCCGCGGGAGCAAATCGGTGCGCGCCGCCCGGCGGGGCGGCGGCGGTCAGTAATGGATGCGGAAGTCGATGCCGACGCGCCGCGGGGTCAGCACCGATCGGGCATAATAGCGCTCGACCACGCCGGTGCGCGTCTGATTGTACGAGCTGATGTCGTTGCTGATCGAGGTATAGGCATATTTGTCGAAGATGTTGTCGGCGAACAGGCTCACCTCGTAGGTCTTGTCGCGATAGGTGACCGAGGCGCGGTGGGTCATGTAATCGGGGATCGCCTCGCCGAAGCCGCGCAGTCCGACGCGCGAATAAATGTCGCCGGTATAGGTCGCCGCCCAGGTCGCCTCGATCTCGCCGCCATGCGGCAGCGGCTGGGTGTAGATCAGCTGCGCGCTGCCCGAATGCTTGGCCGAGCCCGGCAGCCGGTCCCCCGCCTTAGCGTCGTAGCGGACGCCCTGGCTGACGACGAGATCGGGGAAGTCCTCGCTCAGATGCGCGTCGACATAGGAATAGGTGCCCTGCAGGGTGAGGCGCGGCACGATCTTGAACGAGCCCGAGAACTCGATGCCCTTCGACACCGCGGCGCCCGCATTGGTGGTGATCCCCACGGCGCCGTTCACCGTCTGGCTTGGCACCTGCACGTCGTCCCACTTCACCCGGAACGCGTCGAGGGTGAACTGCAGGCGCTTGTCGAACAGCGAGGCGCGCACGCCGACTTCGATGTTGCGGGTCTTGTCGGGCTTGTAAGCGAGTTCGTTGGGCAGCGCGCAGACATTCTGCCCCGGCGGCAACGGGATCACGCAGGGGGCAACCCGGTTGACGCCGCCGATCCGGTAGCCGGTGCTGTAGGTGGCGTAGGCGAGCAGGTCGGGGCTGAACTTGTACGAGGTGTTCGCCTTCCACACGAAGCCGTCGTCGCCGGTGCTGCCCGAGCGCACCCGGCTCGGCGCGAACTGGATCAGCGGATAGGGCGTGCGGGTGAGGCCGCCGCCGAACAGCGGCGTGTCGGTGCCGCCGGTGGCGGTCGCATCGTACTTGAAATAGCGCAGGCCGCCAGTGACCTGCCAGGCCGAGGTCGCGTGCAGCGTCGCCTCACCATAGACCGCCTTCTCCACCGTCTTGGTGTCGACGAAGGAGATATATTCCAGGTCATCGGCTCGGTTGATGCCGGCAAACGCCGCGAAGCCCGGCGTATATTCCTGGCGGTCGCTCGAATATTTCAGCCGGTTGTAGAAGCCGCCGATCACCCAGTTGACCGGGCCGCCATGCGAGGAGACCAGGCGAACCTCCTGGTTCAGCTGCTTGTATTTGCGGTGGTTGTTGGCGAAGGACGAGAAGGCCGGGAACGCCTCATAGCCATAATTCAGGTCGAGCAGCAGATCGGTATTGTCGTCGACATTGGTGATCTTCTGTTCGGTATAGGCGGTGGTGCTGACTAGGTTCACCACGTTGAACAGGTTGATGTTGAGCTCGGCCGAGAACAGGTCCGCCTCGCGGTGGAACGGCTCGAGATAGCGCCACGGGCCGACATAGTCGCCGGTGCCGAGCACGCCGGCGCCGTTCGCCTGGCGGCCGTTGGTCTTGGTATCCTGGTGGGCGTAGGTGAGGAACGCCTTCACGTTCGGGTTATATTCGAGCAGCAGCGTGTTGCGGGTGGTGAAGGTGTGCTCGAAATTGACGTCGGCGGCGCGCTTGTAGTTCTGCGCATAATCCGCGCGCGTGCCGAGCGAGGCATCGGCGGCGCTGTCGCCGCGCACCGGCTGCGGATCTGAAATGCCCGGCCGCTGCAGCAAATAGTTGTAATCGATGAAACCCGGATTGTCGTAATAGCCCACCACCGAGCGCAGCGCGACATGGTCGGCGATCAGCGGCAGGTTGACGGTGACGTCGCCGATGCGGCCGAAATCGTCGCTGTGCGACTGGGCATAGCCGCGGCCGTGCACGTCGACCGAGAAGCGGCTCGTGTTTGGGCGGTTGGGGATGTAGCGCACCGCGCCCGCCAGCGTACCGAGGCCGTAGAGCGTGCCCTGGGGCCCGAGCAGCGTCTCGACCCGCTCGATGTCGATCAGCTTGAAGTCGAGATAGAGCGGCACTTCGCCGAGATAGATGCCGACCGAGTCATTGGCGTTGGCGCCGGTCGCGCTGGTGTCGCCCGAGGACAGGCCGCGCAGGATGATGTTGCCCGAGCTGGCGGGGCCGGTATCGACGATGGTGACGCCCGGGGTGAACGCCGCAAGCCCACGGATATCGTCGACGCGCTGGCGCTGGAGCGATTCCTGCGACACGGCGCTGATGTTGATCGGCGCGTCCTGCAGCGTGACGCTGCGGCGGCTGCCGGTGACGACGATCTCGTTGCCGCTGTTGCCGCTCTGGTCGTCGGTCTGCTGAACGGCCGCGGTGCCGGCACCCTCGGTTTGCGCTGCCGCGCGGGTCGCGCCGAAGCTGGCGAGAACGGTTGCGCCCAACAGCGCCGCGCGGGAAATCGATCGTGCCACCCTAGCCCCCTTTTGTTGTTCTTCCGTCACCGCCACCGGCGGCTGGCTTGTGCTCGCAGACTTTGGGGAAACGGGGTGCGCCGCCATGGGGCGTTTGACGTACCGCAGCGCAGCAATCCCGACCGGGGACGGGCGCGTGCCCCCCCTCCCGCGGGCGAAAGGGGAGGAAACCGAGCTACTTCCCCGCCAGGGGCGGAAGGCTCCACCATGACAGCGTGTGCACGTCGTGCGCGCTGGTCCAGACGCCCTTTCCGGCGAAGCGCAGCGCGCCGCTGCCGCTCCGCTTACCGAGGCGGCCGAGGATCGCGAGCGACCTGGGGTCGATGGTGACGAAGGTCTGGTCGGCGGTGGTGCGGAGCCAGACCATGCCGCCGCCGGTATCGATGTCGCCATAGAGCAGGTCCGCGCCGACCTTCACCCGGCCGGAGACTTCCACCGTCGCCGGATCGATCCGTGCGAGCGTGCCGTCACCCTGCTCCTGCACCCACACCGCGCCCTCGCCCGCCGCGAGGAAGCCTGGCTGCTTGCCGAGCTTGGTGCGCCCGGTCACCTGGTTGGTCGCAGGGTCGATCCGCTGAAGCGACTGCTGCCCGCTGCTCACCGCCCATAGCGCATCGAACCCGAAGGCGAGGTAATGCGTGCCCTGATCCACCGCGATCGACGCAACGACTTGATTGTCGGCGGGATCCACCCGCGCGAGCTTCCCGGCATTGTCGCTCGCCACCCAGATCGATCCGGCACCCGCGACGACGTTCAGTTCACCCTTAGGGTTGGCGATACCGGTGGGGATCGCCGCCAGCAGCTTGGCGGTCTTCAGGTCGATGCGGTTGAGCGTGCCCTCCTTGCAATCCGCGACCCAAAGCGATCCCGCCGCGATCGCCATCGCGCCACATGGGTGCGTCATCGCCACTTCGGCAAGCTTGCCGCCGCGCGACCAGCGCTCGACGCGGCCCTTGTTGGTCGCCCAGACGCTATCGCCGTCCACCGCGAGGAAGTCGGCAAAACCGGGCACGGTGAGCACCTGCGCCTCGCGCGGCTGCGGATCGGCATCTGCGGGCGCGGCGGCGAGCAGCATGGCGAGCATCGGCATCCAGACCATCGCTCAGCCCGCCGCCACAACGGTGGTGTCAGCCGGGCGCTGCTTCAGCCGGGAGAGGATCGGCTGGAAGGGGAACAGCCATTGCTCGCGGATCGACAACCGCCGCCGTTCGTCCTGGCCGACGACCGAGGCCTCGCCTTCCTTGTAGGTGCCGAAGATGCGGTCGAGCAGGATCAGCGAGTTGCCGTAATTGCAGCGCGTATCCTCATAGGGCACCGAATGGTGCAGGCTGTGGTGGCGGATCGTGGTGAAGACGAAGCTGTACCAGATCGGCGGATCCGACCGGACATTGGCATGCGCGAAGCCGGAGACGACGCCCAGCACGCTCAGCCCGCAGAAGATCGCGGTCAGCGGCAGGTCGAACAGCGCGACGACGCTGAGGCTGATCAGGAACAGCTCGATCGGATTGCCGACATAGCCCTTGGCGGCGTTAAGCTGGGTTATGTGGTGATGCGGCGCATGGGTCATCCAGAAGGGCGCCGAATTGTGCATCAGCCGGTGCATCCAGTATTGGCCGAACTCGATCAGGAAGATCACCAGCGCCACCTGCGCCAGGAACGGCCATTGCATCAACCACGGCGTCGCAATCCCCAGCGACTGCTTGAGCGCGAGCAACGGCGTATCGGCGAGTGCGCGCGACACCCAGGAAATCGCGGTCGCGCCGAGCACGACGTAGAACAGGTCGGTCCAGAACTCGCGCCAGTTCATCCGCCAGCCCGCATGCCGTTCGAACAGAAATTCGAGGCCTTGGATGTAGAGCGTGATCAGCGACGAGACGATCACGATCGTCCAGGGATTGGCAAGGACGGCGGCGGGCGCGAAGGCCCAGAAGCAGACGACCGCGAGCACGGTGGCCGGCGGTATGAGGTTCACGAGCCCTTTGGTCATGCGCTGTCGTCCCGATCGCGACTGGGGCGATGCCGCCCCGTTTCGATCCGAAGCTAGCCATGCAAACCATACGCGCGCAGGTGGCCGAATGACGTAGCGGGCCCGCAAGCAAACGGCCGCGCGCATCCTTTCGGAACACGCGCGGCCGGGAAAAGACCGTTCAGGTCGTCGGGCTCAGCGCAGCGAGGCGACCTGCACGCCGCGGCTCTTGTTCGCCTGGGCGACGCGCGCCTCGATCTGGCTGCGAACCTGCTCGGCGACATCGGCGCGGCACAGGCGCGCGCGGGCTTCGAGATCGGGGTGGATGGTGGCGAGATTCTCGCCGCACACCGCGCGGGCGGCCTGGTCGACGCGGGTGGCGAGGCGCTGCTGGCCGTCGGCAGTGGCGAGATCGAGCCCGGCGAGCGTCAGCGTTGCGCTCGGCTTGCCGAAGCCGGTGTCGGTGGTGCCGCCAAAGGCGGCGGTGCTGATCGAAAGCGCGGCGGCGGCCGCTACGAGCATCTTCATGGCAATCTCCTGCAACCAAGACCGCCTCACCCGAGCGGTTGAGGCGCATCTAGTCACAGGGACGACGAACGGCAAGTTTAAAAACTATAGATACGCTACGTAACTTCCGTATCCTGCGATACGGCAAGTTTTGCAACGCAGCAATGGCTTATTACAGCTTCAGCCGTTCTTCATACCACCAGAAACGACTCCATCATTATTACGGATCATCGCGCTCGTACTACTAGCGACGCGAGTTCGGTAGTGTGTCCCATCAGGCCGACCGGCAGGCGGACGGTTTCCCGCCGCTCAACCTGCCCCGCCGCATCGAGCACCGCCACGTCGAGCGTACGGGCGAAGGGAGAGGCGAAGCCGCGCACCGCCGCCACCGGCACGCGGACTTTCCAGCCGCGCCCGCCGCTCGCCGCGACGACGCGGTCGTTGATCGTGATCGTCTGAGCGGCGGAGCTGCGCGTCCCTCGGATCAGCAGACAGTCGCCCTCCGAACAGCGCACCAGCTTTGCGCTCGGACGCGTGTCGGCATGCGCCGCCGGCGCGGTCAGCAGCGCGGCGGCGAGGACGAGACGGGAGAATACTGCCATGCACGGGAGGCATGCCGGAGCACGCCGCGCCGCACCATGCGCCGTTTGACGTACATGGCGCTCAGTCGATGGCGATGCCACGCTCGGCGAAATAGGCAGCGACGGGCGCCAGCACCGCTTCGTGCTTGCGCCAGCGCGCGACCGAGTCGCGATAGATCGGGCGGCGGACCTGCGCGGCGCTGGGCGTGGAGACCGCCCCGCCCTGCGCATGGAAGTCGAGGCAGCGATCGGACCAGCCGAGCCCGCAATGCGCGAGCAGACGACGGGTCGCGTCTTCCTGGTCGGCGACAATGTCCTCGTAGCGCAGGTCCAGGATGCGCCCGGGCAGCGCCGCGCGCCATAGGGTCATCAGCCGCTCGAACCCGGCCACGTACGCGGCGATGTCGAGCAGGTCGTAGCTATAGTCGTAATAGCGCGAGCTGATCGCGAACAGGTTGCGGAAATTGGCCAGCACCGTGTCCATCGGATTGCGGCGCAGGCAGACGATCGCGGCATTCGGCAGCCCGCGGGCGGCGATGCCGGCATAGTGGAAATTGCCGGGAAATTTGTCGACGAAGCGTCGGTCGGGCAGCCGCCGATGATGCGCGGCGCGCGCCAGATAGTCGCGGCCGATCGCGCCGAGATCGGTGCCTGCCGCAGCGCGCAGCGTCGCGGGGTCGAGGACCGTGCGGCTGCGTGTGCCCGAGGCGGCCTTTACCGCCAGCGGCAAGGCCTGGAGCTCGCCGACGCTCTCGACCGCCGGATGCGCGGCGAGGATTCGGTCGACCAGCGTCGTGCCGGTGCGCGGCATGCCGATGATTAGGATCGGCGCCTCGGCGGGTGCGTCGGTGACCGGCGCGGCGGCGAAGGCCGGCCAGCTTCCCGCCACCGCATCGACGATCGCCGCATCGCGCGCCGGATCATAGCCGAGTGCGGCGCGATGTTCGGCGTTGACCTCCAGCAGGCAAGCCAGCGCCGCGTCACCACGCCCGATATCCTCCAGCTCCGTGGCGAGCGCATAGCCGGTGAGCAGCCGGTCCGGCCCGCGCGCGCGCTGCTTGGCCGCTTGCAGCCGGTCGACATGGTTGCGCTCGGGCCCCTGCTTGCGCAGCCCGGCAAGCAGATGGTGGGCGCGGGCATCGTCCGGACTGCGCGCGAGCAGCGTTTCCAGCACCGCCTCGGCGTCATCGACGCGTCCGAGAAAACTCAGCGTCGCCGCATGGTTGTAGAGGAACTGGTCGTTCTCCGGCGCCAGCGCCACCGCCACCTCAAAGTGCGGCAGCGCCGCCTCGTGATCCCCGAGCCGGGCGTAAACGCAGCCGATCGTATCGCGCGACAGCGCATCGGTAGGCGGGTCCGCCTCCGCCGCCGCGAGCTGCGCCGCCGCGTCGCCGTCGCGCCGCACCAGCGTGTAGAGCCGGGCGAGCTGCGCGTGATATTCGCCGCGCGGCGCCTGCCCCACCACCGCCTCGATCTGCCGGATCGCTTCGCCGATCCGCCCCTGCTCCGCCGCGATCACGCCCAGCAGGAAGGCCCCCTCGGCGGAGGGCAGCGCCGCAGTGGCCAGCCGTGCAGCCGTCTCGAAATCCCCCTGCGCCAGCGCCGCCCGCGCCGCCCGCGCCGCCGCCGCGCTCATCCGGCGAGCGTCGCCACGGCGATCGCCGTCGCCGAGGCGCGGTTCTCGACGCCCATTTTCTGGAAGATCTGCTCGAGATGCTTGTTCACCGTGCGCGGGCTGATCTCCAGGATTTCGCTGATCTCGCGATTCTGCTTGCCGCGGCTGAGCCACACCAGCACCTCCGCCTCGCGCGAGGTAAGGCCGTGGCGCTCGGCGAGGATGCGTTCGGCATCGCCCTCGCGCTTCTCGGTGAGGCGGAACAGCCATTCGCGGGCACTGGTCTGGCGCAGGAAGCTGCACTGGAGCGTGCTGTCGCCAATCTGCAGCGTTGCCTGCGCACCCGGTGGCACTGCCGGATCCTGCAGCCGCCGCACGATCACGGCGAGTTCGTCGGGCAGGTCCAGCGCACGCGGCGACCAGTCGGGGAACAGTCGCTCGATCGTCTCGGCGGCGAGCGGGGTCAGCCAGCCGGTCTGACCCTCGCCGTCCACCGCGAACGATGGCCGCCCGGCGGTGTCGAGCGCCAGCTGGCTGCTCTGCGCGATCCGGGCATTGGCAAGATGCACCGATACGCGCGCCAGCAGCTCGTCCACCACGATCGGCTTGTGGACATAATCCACCGCCCCGGCATCGAGCCCACGCACGACATGCTCGCTCTCGGTCAGCCCGGTCATGAAGATCACGGGCACATGGCGGAAGCGGCCGTCCTGCTTGATCCGCCGGGTGGTGCTGAACCCGTCGAGCCCGGGCATCACCGCGTCCATCAGGATCAGGTCGGGCGTGCCATGCTCCAGCAGCTCCAGCGCGGCGAGCCCGTCGACTGCGATCAGCACCGTCATCCCCGCCTGCTCCAGCGTCGCGGTGAGGAAGCGGAGCGATTCGGGGGTGTCGTCCACCACCAGGATCGTGGCGCCGGGATCGCTAGCCGACATCGTCGAGCGTCCTTGCCAGCCCGCGCAGATCGAACGCCTCCAATTGCGGCCGCAGCCGCGCGACGAGATCGGCGCTTTCGGGAACGTCCCTCTTCAAGCTCACGAGTGTCGTTTCGATTCCACGGACATGCCCGAGCTTCATAAAGCGGCGCAGCGCATCGAGATAGGGCGCCGCCGACTCAGGCAGTGCCATCGGTGGACGGGACGGCGCGGCTGCCGCCTCGGCATCCTCGACGATCCAGTCGAGCCCCAGCTGCCGCGCGATCATGTCGAGCAGCGCGTCGAGATCGACCGGCTTGGTGAGGAAGGCATCGTGTGCGCGTCGGCCGTCGCGGCCGGCATGGAATTCATGCGCGTTGGCCGAGACCATCACGATGCGCAGCCCCGACCCGAAGCGAGCGCGCAGTTGGTCGGCGATGTCCCAGCCGCTGGTGCCCGGCATCTGGATGTCGAGCAGCACGAGATCGGGCGAACAATGCTCGGCGAGCGCGAGCCCGGCAGCGCCGCCGCTCGCCTCGAACACCGAAAAGCCCAGCGGCCGCAGCAGATGGTTGACCACGGTGGTCTGGGCCGGGCTGTCGTCGATCACCAGGATCGTCTTTTGCGGGCCCTTATAGCCGGTGACCCGGCGATAGGCGGCGGCCCCCGCGGGCGCTTCGATCGGTTCGGGTAGGAGCAGGCGGAGAAGGAAGCTGCTGCCCTTACCCAGCTCGCTCGTCACCGTGACTTCGCCGCCCAGGATCCGCGCCAACACGCGGGTGATGGCGAGCCCGAGCCCGATGCCCGGCTGCATCACGGTATCGGGCTCGCGGCCCCGCTCGAAGGGCTCGAAGATCCGCTCCAGATCCTCGGCCGGGATACCGGGGCCGGTGTCGCGCACCTCGATGGCGGCGCTCTGGCTGCGGTAGCGCACGGTCAGCGTCGCGCCGCCCTTCTCCGTATATTTGATCGCGTTCGACAGCAGGTTGATCAGGATCTGCCGCAGCCGTTTTTCGTCGGTGCGGACATAGGCGGGCAGCCGGCCCTCGACGACATAGTCGAGCGACAGCCCCTTGGCCGAGGCCTGGACGCGGAACATCTCCACCACCTGGTCGAGCAACGCGGGCAGCCGCACCAGTTCCTGCCGCACCTGGAGCACGCCGCTTTCGACGCGCGAGATGTCGAGCAGGCCTTCGACCAGGTTGGTGAGATGCTCGGCCGAGCGGCGGATCACCCCCCCCGCCTCGCGGGGCGGAATCGAGTCGCCGCGTTCGAGCAACTGCGCATAGCCATAGATGGCGTTGAGCGGCGAGCGGATCTCGTGGCTGACCGCCACCAGATAGCGCGTCTTGGCGGCGTTGGCGGCCTCGGCGGTTTCCTTGGCCTTGGCCAGCGCGGCTTCTGTCTCCTGGTGCGCGGCGATCTCGGCGCAGAGCCGCTCGGTCTGCGCGCGATTCGCGTCCTCGGCGGCACGATGGCCCTCGCGCGCCTTCAGGAACAGCCGGGCGAAGGTCGCGGCAATGGCGAGCGCGAGCCCCAGGCAGATCGTCCCAAGAATGCGCGCCATCGCCATGTCGGTTCAGCCCCTTCGCCTGCAAGGACGCGCGGCGGCAGCGCCCCGAAACCGAGGCTCGCCAGTGCCTGAATGACGCATTGCAGCATCACGATTTGGGGTGACACATGCCATATGACATGCCTATAAGTCGTATTACTGGATTGAGCAAACGTAATATCGGATGCGACCGTCCGGCGGCTGAAATTCGCGCTTTCTCGCGCTGCGAAGATGGGGGTCGATCATGACAAAATGGGTTTCCAAGGCGCGGATCGCGGTAGCGGCGGTGGCGATGCTGGCGACGGCGTCGTGCGGCGGTAGCGGCACTGCACCCAAGGCGCGGACCGAGTTCAACATTGGCTGGTCGATCTATGCGGGCTGGATGCCCTGGCCCTATGCCGAACAAGCCGGCATCGTGAAGAAATGGGCCGACAAATACGGCGTGAAAATCCACTTCACCCAGGTCAACGATTACGTCGAGTCGGTGAACCAGTTCAACGCCGGCAAGCTCGACGGCGTGACCGTCACCAACATGGACGCGCTCACCATACCCGCTGCGGGGGGCAAAGATACCAGCGCGATCATTCTGGGCGATTATTCCAACGGCAATGACGGCATCGTGCTCAAGAACGCCAAGAGCCTCGCCGACATCAAGGGCCGCACCGTCTATCTCGTCGAGCTCTCCGTCTCGCACTATCTGCTCGCGCGTGGGCTCTCCACGGTGGGTCTCCAGCTCTCCGACGTGAAGACGGTCAACACCTCGGACGCGGACATCGTCGGCGCCTTCGCCAACCCGGCCGCCACCGCCGTCGTCACCTGGAACCCGCAGCTGACCGAAGTCGCCAAGCTGCCGGGTGCCACCAAGGTGTTCGATTCGAGCCAGGTCCCCGCCGAGATCCTCGACCTGCTCGCCGTCGACACCGCGACGCTCAAGGCCAACCCCAATTTGGGCAAGGCGCTGGCGGGCATCTGGTACGAAACGATCCAGCTGATGCAGAAGAAGGATGCCGCCGGCGCCGCCGCCCGCGCGGCGATGGCCAAGCTCGCCGGCGCCACCCCGCAGGCGTTCGATGCACAGCTCACCACCACGCACCTCTACGGCACGCCGCAGGATGCCGTCGTAGCCGTGAAGTCCCCCGCGATCGGCGCGACCATGGTGAAGGTGCGCGACTTCAGCTTCTCCAAGGGCTTGTTCGGTCAGGGCGCCAAGTCCGCCGATGCGATCGGCATTTCGGTGCCGGGCAAGACGATCGGCGACGCGAACAACGTCAAGCTGCGCTTCGACCCGACCTATATGGAGCTGGCCGCGGCCGGCAAACTCTGAGGTCGGACCCCATATGCGCTGGGTGAACATCCGTCCCCGCCGCCGCACCGGCTGGTTGCTGGGGAGCCTGCCGCTGCTGCTGGTGGCGATCGTCTACCTCTTCGCCTCGGCAGCGCGGCACGCCGAGAACCCCTCGGACAAGCTGCTGCCGACGCCCGGCGCGATGGTCGAGGCGATGCACAGCTTGCTTGCCCAGGCCGATCCCTTGAGCGGCCGGCTGCTCTTCTGGGCGGACACGCTGGCCAGCCTCGAGCGGCTGGGGCTCGCGCTCGGCATCTGCGCGCTGTCGGCGCTGCTCGTCGGCATGGTGCTGGGCGTGCTGCCCGCCGCCCGCGCCACCTTCGGCGCTTTCGTCACCACGATCGCGGTGATCCCGCCGATCGCTTTGCTGCCGATCCTGTTCATCGTCTTTGGGCTGGGCGACACCGCCAAGGTCGCGCTGATCGTGATCGGCGTCACCCCCTTCCTGATCCGCGACCTCGCCGACCACATCACCGCCATTCCCCAGGAGCAGCTGATCAAGGCGCAAACGCTCGGCGCCAGCAGCTGGCAGCTGGCCCTCCGCGTTGCCCTGCCCCAGGCGCTGCCCCGGCTGATCGCGGGCATCCGCCTCTCGCTCGGACCGGCCTGGGTCTACCTGATCTCGGCCGAGGCGATCGCGTCGGACATCGGGCTCGGCTACCGGATCTTCCTCGTCCGCCGCTATCTCTCGATGGACATCATCATCCCCTATGTCGCCTGGATCTCGATCCTCGCCATCCTGATGGACGTGGCGCTGGCCCAGCTGAGCAAGCGCGCCTTTGCCTGGGCGCATGGAGCCGGCCGATGAGCGCGCTCCTATCCTTCCAGAATGTCTGGCTCGAATATGGCGACAAGGTCGTGCTGGAGCGGGTCGAGCTCGACATCGCCGAGCGCAGCTTCGTCTCGATCGTGGGCCCCTCCGGAGCGGGCAAGAGCAGCTTCCTGCGGCTGGCACTCGGCCAGGAACGCCCGACCCGCGGCAAGATCCTGCTCGACGGCACGCTGCTTCCCGGCGAATGCGGTCCCGATCGCGGCGTGGTGTTCCAGCGCTATTCGGTGTTCCCGCATTTGACCGCGCTCCGGAACGTGATGTTCGAGCGCGAATGCGTGGCCGCACCGCTCACCGCCCGGCTGTTCGGTGCCGCCCGCCGCCGCGCCCGCGACGAGGCCGCCGCGATGCTCGCCGAGGTGGGGCTGGGCGACGCGCTCGACCTCTACCCCGCCCAGCTCTCCGGCGGCATGCAGCAGCGGCTCGCCATCGCCCAGGCGCTGATCGCGCGGCCGCGCGTGCTGCTGCTCGACGAGCCGTTCGGCGCGCTCGATCCCGGCATCCGCCAGGACATGCACCGGCTGATCCTCAAGCTGTGGGAGGAGCACGCACTCACCGTGCTGATGGTCACCCACGACATTTCCGAGGCGTTCAACCTCGGCACCCGCGTGCTCACCTTCGACAAGCGCCGCATCGATCCGCACGCCCCGCACCGCTACGGCGCTACCGCCGTCTATGACCTCCACCTCACCCGCAAGCGGCGCGAGGCGATCGTCGAGGCGCAGCAGGAAGTATTACGATTGACAGAATCAGTAATAACCGGGAAAGAGGAATCATTGTGAAGGAACCCTCCTCCTCCCTCGCCCGGCTCAGCATGAGCCTGCCAGCCGAACTCTTCCGCCAGCTCGATGAAATGGTGGAAGACCGCGGGCTCCCCTCGCGCTCGCAGCTGATCGCCGAGCTGATCCGCGACGAGCTCGCCGAGCAGAGCGCCGCCTCGCGTCCCGAGGAGATGCTCGCGGGCACGATCACGCTCGTCTACCGCGCCGATCTCGGCCGCGTGCGCCACCAGCTGGCGCAGACCCAGGCCGAGTATCTGAAGGAGGTCATCTCCTCGCAGCACGTCTTTTTAGAGGACGATCAGTCGCTCGAGGTGCTGCTGGTCCAGGGGCCGGCGCGCCGGCTGCGCGACCTGTGCGACGCGCTGCGCAAGGTGCGCGGCGTGCAGCAGCTGCGCCTCTTCACCACCACCGCGCTGCTGCCCCCGCTCCACGAGCAGGACGAGGCGGGGGCCCCCGAAGGGAGCAAGGCGGCATGAGCATTCTCGCCGACCCCAATGCCGCGCGCGACCATGCGCGTGCGATGGCCGGCACCGTCGTCGAGGCGATGCCGATCCTGCCGCCCAAGGCGGACGATCTGCCTGCGGGCGTATCGGCCGACGATCTGGTCTGGGAAGAGACGGTCGCCGCAGGCGGCTATGCCAGCCGGGTATTGTCGCGCGGCACTCGGCTGCGGCTGATCGACCTGCAGGGCGATGCCTGCGCCTCGCTCCAGCTGTTCAACGCCGCGATGCCGACCGAGCGGCTCAACGTCGCGGACACGGTGAAGGTACAGTGGAACGCCTATCTCGGCGAGGGCAGCCTGTTTCTCTCGGATATGGGCCGCGTGCTCGCCAGCATCGAGCGCGACGACGCCGCCACGCACGACGCGTTCTGTGGCGCCTCCAACGCCGCGTCGAACGCGCGCCGCTACGGGGACGGCAGCAATTCCGGCCCCTACCCCAACGCCCGCGACCGGCTGCTGCTCGGCGCCGCCAAGCACGGCCTTGCTCGCCGCGACGTGCATCCGTGCGTGAACCTGTTCAAGGGCGTCCGCATCGCCGCCGACGGCAGCACCGAACCGCAGCTCGGGCCGTTCGCGCCCCGCCGCTCGCTGGTGCTGCGCGCCGAGATGGACCTGATCGTCGTGCTCGCCAACTGCCCGCACGTGCTCGATCCGCGCCCCTGGACCGTCACCCCGCTGCGCGCCACCGCCTGGCGCTGCCCGGTAACGGCCGAGGACGATCCGATCCGCAACGCGACGCCCGAGCGGCAGCGCGCCTTCCTCAACACCGAAGACTGGGCCCGCCGCTGATGGAACAGGATATGGCGCTTGCCGGCCTCACCGGCCGGGTGATCCATGACGAGATCGTTCCCGCCCGCGCCCCCTGGCTGCACCGGGTAAAGGCGGGCGAGACGCTCCGCGTCGTCGACCTCGAAGGCAACCAGGCCGTCGATTTCCTACTCTACGCCACCCACGACGATGCCGAGCGCTACAGCGCGCAGGACACGATCGCGGCGCACGCCAATATCTTCCTGCGCACCGGCAGCGTGCTCCGCTCGAACGAGGGCCGGCCGATGATGACGATCACCGCGACGGCGGTCGAGTATCACGACACGATCGGCGGCGCCTGTTCGTGCGAGTCCAACACGCTGCGCTACGGCCACCACACCAAGGCGCAGCACGCCTGTGTCGACAATTTCCTCGAAGCCAATCTGCGCGACGGCCGGGGCAAGCGCGACATCGTGTCGAACGTGAACTTCTTCATGAACGTGCCGGTCGAGGCCGATGGTGCATTGGGCATCGTCGACGGCATCTCCGCGCCCGGCCTGACCGTGGATCTTCGCGCAGAAATGGATGTGACCGTGGTCGTTTCGAATTGCCCGCAGATCAACAATCCCTGCAACGGCTTCAATCCCACCCCCGTCCGCATGATCGTCACCGCATGAGCGGCGTGCGCACCGTCCTGATCGCCAATCGCGGGGCGATCGCCTGCCGGATCATCCGCACGCTCAAGACAATGGGCATCCGCTCGGTCGCGGTGTTCTCCGATGCCGACGAGGCCTCGCGCCACGTGGCGCTTGCCGACGTTGCGGTGCGGATCGGCCCCGGCCCGGCGGCGGAAAGCTATCTCGACGTCGCCCGCATTCTCGCGGCCGCCAAGGAAACCGGCGCCGACGCGATCCACCCCGGCTATGGCTTCCTCTCCGAGAATGCCGCTTTTGCCGAGGCTTGCGAGGCCGCCGGCATCGCCTTCATCGGCCCGACCCCGAACAGCATCCGCGCCTTCGGCCTCAAGCACAGCGCCCGCGCGCTCGCCGAGGCGGAGAACGTCCCCCTCGCCCCCGGAACTGGCCTGCTCGACAGCGTCGAGGCCGCGCTCGAAGCGGCGGAGCGGATCGGCTATCCGGTGATGCTCAAGGCGACCGCCGGCGGCGGCGGCATCGGCATGCGCGTGTGCAACGATGCCCAGGCGGTGCGCGACGGCTATGCCGCGGTGGCGCGGCTGGGCGCGGGCAATTTCGGCGATGCCGGGCTGTTCCTCGAACGCTTCGTGCCGCGCGCCCGTCATGTCGAGGTGCAGATCTTCGGTGACGGCCAGGGCCGCGTCGTGGCGCTCGGCGAGCGCGACTGCTCGCTCCAGCGCCGCAACCAGAAGGTCGTCGAGGAAGCCCCCGCCCCGCACCTGCCCGAACGCGTCCGTGCGGCGTTGATCGAGGCGGCGGTGCGGCTGGGCCAGGCGGCCAACTATCGCTCCGCCGGCACGGTCGAGTTCCTCTACGATCCGGCGCGCGAGGACTGGTTCTTCCTCGAAGTGAACACGCGGCTGCAGGTCGAGCACGGCGTCACCGAGGAAGTGACCGGCGTCGATCTGGTCGAGTGGATGGTCCGCGTCGCAGGCGGCGACTACAGCTTCCTCGACACCCCCGTCCCCGCCCCCAAGGGCTGGTCGATCCAGGCGCGGCTCTATGCCGAGGATCCAGCGGTCGACTTCCGCCCCGCCTCCGGCACGCTCACCGACGTCGTCTTCCCCGAAGGCGTCCGCGTCGAGAGTTGGGTGGAATCGGGCAGCGTGGTTTCGTCCTTCTACGATCCGATGCTCGCCAAGCTGATCGTGCACGGCGAGGACCGCGAATCCGCCGTCGCGGCGATGCAGGCGGCGCTCGACCGCACCCGCTTCGCCGGCATCGAGACCAATATCCGCTGGCTGCGCGACGTGGCCCGCAGCGAAGATTTCGTGACGGGCGACGTCTCCACCCGCTCGCTGGAAAGCGTCGTCCACCGTCCGCAGAGCATCGTCGTCCGTTCGGCCGGCACCGCGACCAGCGTGCAGGATTATCCCGGCCGCGTCGGCCTTTGGGACATCGGCGTGCCGCCCTCGGGGCCGATGGACGCGCGCGCCTTCCGCCTCGGCAACATGCTGCTCGGCAACGACAGCACCGCGCCCGGGCTGGAGATGACCGCGACGGGCCCGACGCTCCAGTTCAACGCCGCGACCCGCATCGTCCTCACCGGCGCCGACTTCGCCGCGACGCTCGACGGCAAGCCGGTCGAGCGCAACAAGCCCCTCGCCATCGCCGAGGGCCAGACGCTGGCGCTGGGTCGCGTCACCGGCGGCGGCATGCGCGGCTATATCCTGTTCGCCGGCGGGCTCGACGTGCCGAGCTATCTCGGCAGCGCCAGCACCTTCGATCTTGGCGAATTTGGCGGCCATGGCGGGCGCGTGCTCCGCGTCGGCGATACGCTGCACCTCACCGATCATGCCCCCGCCGTGATCCCCGGCCCCCGCGCGATCAAGCAGGAGCAGCTCGGCCCGGATTGGACGATCCGCGTCCTCTACGGCCCGCACGGCGCCCCCGACTTCTTCGCGCCCGAGGACGTCGACACGATCCTCTCCGCCGAGTGGAAAGTCCATTACAACAGCAACCGCACCGGCGTGCGGCTGGTCGGCCCCAAGCCGCACTGGGCGCGCAAGGATGGCGGCGAGGCGGGGCTCCACCCGTCCAACATCCACGATAACCCTTACGCGATCGGCGCGCTGGACTTCACCGGCGACATGCCGATCATCCTGGGGCCGGACGGTCCCTCGCTCGGCGGCTTCGTCTGCCCGTTCGTGGTAATCGCGGCGGACCTGTGGAAGGTCGGCCAGCTCGCGCCGGGCGACCGCATCCAGTTCGAGCAGGTCAGCCTCGACGAAGCCGATGCCGCAGCAGCAGCCGAAGCAGCGTTGATCGAAGGCCGCGCCGCCACCGCGACCAGCCCCGCCAAGGGCGGCGGACGCGACGCGATCTTGGTCGACCTGCCCGCCAAGGGTCGCCGCCCGCGCGTGCTGTTCCGCCGCCAGGGCGATCGCAACCTGCTGATCGAATATGGCCCGATCACGCTCGACCTCGAGCTGCGTCTGCGCGTCCATGCCGCCACGACCGCGCTTGCCGAACTCGCGCTGCCGGGCATCCTCGACATCGTGCCGGGCATTCGCTCCTTTCAGGTGCATATCGACGGTATCCGCCTGAAGGAGGCGGCGCTGATCGAGCGGCTGGTGCAGATCGAGAACGAACTCGGCGACCTCGAGGATTTCGTCATCCCTTCGCGCATCGTCCACCTGCCGCTCAGCTGGAACGACCCCGCGATCCACGAGACGATCCAGCGCTACATGCGCGTGGTCCGCGACGATGCGCCCTGGTGCCCGGACAATATCGAGTTCATCCGCCGCGCCAATGGGCTGGAAAGTGCCGAGGAGGTCCACCGGATCATCTTCGACGCCAGCTACCTCGTCTACGGCCTGGGCGACGTGTATCTCGGCGCGCCGGTCGCCACCCCGATCGACCCGCGCCACCGGCTGGTCACCACCAAGTACAACCCGGCCCGCACCTGGACGCCGCCCAACGTGGTCGGCATCGGCGGGGCCTATATGTGCATCTATGGCATGGAGGGACCGGGCGGCTACCAGCTGTTCGGGCGCACCATCCAGGTGTGGAACACGTACCGCCAGACCGGCGCCTTCGCCGAGGGCAAGCCCTGGCTGCTCCGCTTCTTCGACCAGATCCGCTTCTTCCCCGTCAGCCATGAAGAGCTGACCGAATGGCGCCGCGACTTCCCGCTAGGGCGGCGCGAGATCAAGATCGAGGAAACCGAGTTCCGGCTCTCCGACTATCGCGAATTTCTCGCCGAGAACGCGCGCTCGATCGCCGCGTTCGAGAAGCAGCGCAACGCCGCCTTCGCAGCCGAGCGCGCCGACTGGGAACGCAAGGGCGAGTTCGACCGCGTCGCCAGCCTCACCGAAACCGCCGACGACAGCGCCGATGAAGCGGTGACGGTGCCGGAGGGCGCCGAGCTGGTCGAAGCGCCGTTCGGCGGCAGCGTGTGGAAGCTGCTCAAGGAAGTCGGCGACCCGATCGATGCGGGCGAGACCATCGCCGTGCTCGAAGCGATGAAGATGGAGTTCCCGGTCACCAGCCCGGCAGCGGGCACGGTGGCGGCGCTCTATGTCGCCGAACGCCAGACCGTCACCCCGGGCTCGCCGGTGCTGGCGCTGGTGCGGGCATGACGGCGCTCGACCGGCTCTCGGTGGCGGCCATCGCCGCCGAGGTGCAAGCGGGGCGCCGAAGCGCGGTCGCGGTGATCGAGGACGTGCTGGCGCGGCTCGACGCATACGATGCGATCCAGCCGGCGGTGTGGATCTCCCGGTTCGAGCCCGATGCGCTGCGTGCGATGGCCGCTGCCGTGGATGCGCGCGTGGGTGCGGGCGAGACGTTGCCGCTGGCCGGCGTGCCCTTCGCGGCGAAGGACAATATCGACCTCGCGGGCCTCGCCACCACCGCTGCATGCCCTGCCTTCGCCTATCAGCCGGAGGCATCCGCCACGGTAGTCGCAAAGCTGGCGGCGGCAGGCGCCATCCCGGTGGGCAAGGCCAATCTCGACCAGTTCGCCACCGGCCTCAACGGCACGCGCAGCCCCTATGGTATCCCGCGCAACGCCTATAACCGCGCCTGGGTAAGCGGCGGCTCCAGCTCGGGCTCGGCCGTAACGGTCGCCGCCGGGCTGGTCGCCTTCGCGCTGGGGACCGACACCGCCGGCTCCGGCCGTGTGCCGGCCGCATTCAACCATCTTGTCGGGCTCAAGCCCAGCAAGGGCCGCTGGAGCAGCACGGGCCTCGTCCCCGCCTGCCGCACGCTCGATTGCATCACCGTCTTCGCGGGAACGACCAAGGATGCCGCACTGGTCGACACCATCGCCGCCGGGTTCGATGCGGCGGAGTCGCTCTCTCGCGCGCTGCCGGACGTGCCCCGCGCCCGCCGACGCATTGGCGTACCGCGCGCCGAGCAATGCCGCTGGTTCGGCGACATCGAATCCGAGTTCCTCTACCGCCAGGCGCTGGCCGGCCTCGACGCCGAGCTGGTCGAGATCGACCTTGCCCCGCTAGATGAAACCGCCCGCCTTCTCTATGACGGCCCCTGGGTCGCCGAGCGCACCGCCGCATTGCAGGCCCTGCTGCTCGACAACCCGGAAGCCATCCATCCAGTGGTGCGCGAGATCGTCGAGGGCGGCTTCGGCTATAGCGCGATCGACGCGTTCAACGGCACCTATCGCCTCGCCGAGCTTGCCCGAATCACGGCGGCGATGTGGGACCAGGTCGACCTGCTCGCCCTTCCCACCGCTCCGACCAGCTACCGCGTCGCGGAGATGCTCGCCGAGCCGATCAGGCTCAACGCAAGCCTCGGCGCCTATACCAATTTTGTGAACCTGCTCGACATGGCGGCGATTGCCGTGCCGACCGGCACGTACGCCAGCGGCGTCGGCTTCGGCGTGACGCTGATGGGCCCCGCAGGCACCGATCGCGCGCTGCTCGACGCGGCCAACACGCTTTTCCCCGCGCCGGCATCCCCGCCGCCGCTGGACCTGGAGGGACGGATGGAAACGGTGAAGCTCGCGGTCGTAGGCGCCCATCTCGAAGGGATGCCGCTCCACTGGCAGCTGACCTCGCGCGAGGCGAAGTTCGTCGAGGCGACCACGACAGCCCCCACCTACAAGCTCTATGCCATGGCCGAGAGCGTGCCGCCCAAGCCCGCGCTGGTTTATAGCGAAGAAGGCGGCGCCGCGATCGCGCTGGAAGTGTACGAGCTCGACATGGCCGCGTTCGGCAGCTTCGTGGCGGAAGTACCGCCGCCACTCGCGATCGGCACCGTGACGCTGGCGGACGGCAGCATGGTCAAAGGCTTCGTCGCCGAACCGCGCGCGATGACGGGCGCCGAGGACATCACCGCGCTCGGCGGCTGGCGCGCCTATATCGCGCGGGGCTGAGCGGCCTCAGTCGTTCGGCCGCGCGGGCACGGGGTGGACGATGAAGTCCGAGTGCCGGTCGATCGCCGGCACCGGTCCCAGCTTCTCCACCGCGGCGCGGAGTTCCTCGATCGCAGCGGGGGCCAGCGGCAACGGATGCTCGTCGGCATGCACCGGCGCTTCCATGGGATAGTCCTTCCCCGGCGTGGTCGTCATCTCGATATGCGCGCCGAGCAGGGCCCGGATCGGGTGCGTCTTCGCGAACGCCGCCAGCCGCTCGGCACTCGCGCGGAAATCGTCGAAATGGTTGAGCGGCACATACAGCCGCCCCGGATAGAGCATGTCGCCCGAGAACAGCAGCCGCGTCCGCGCATCATAGGCCATGATGTGCGCCGGCTGGTGCCCCGGGGTCGCCAGCACTTCGAGCACCCGCCCGCCCAAGTCGAACCGCGCCACGTCGCGCGGCCAGTCGGCAAAGTGGAAGAAGGCTGCCACCTCGGCAGGCTTTAGGCCGACGACATCGGTGTTCTGCCGGTCACGGAACTCGTCGTCGCCCGCATGATGGTCGCCATGGCTGTGTGAGTGTGCAACGATCAGGCGGATCGGCCGCCCGCCACGCCTGGCCTGCCAATCGGCGATCAATCGGTCCACCGTTGGCCGGATCTTGAGTCCGCCCGCACCGGTATCGAGCAGCAGCACGCGGTCGCGGCCGAAGATCAGATACAGGAACGGGGCTTCAAAGTTGGTCTTTACCGATTGGCGGATCACGAAGGTGTCGCGATCGATCGCCTGCACCTGCGTCTCCGGCTCGCGCGCCGCCGTGCCGTTGATCCAGGGCGCGAACGCCAGCGGCTTCGCGTCCGCCGCGCCGAGCAGCAGGGAAGCGCCGAGCGCGAGCGAAAAACAGCGTTGAGTCCGGTTCATGCCAGCCATGCTGGGCCACCGTCCGGCACTCGACAAGCCGCCAAATCCCCCGCTACGTCAAACGACTTACGGCGTGCAGCGCCCGTTTCGGTCATCTTCCCGGCATCGGAATCACGGGCGAGGACCGGGCGCAATCATGGATGCAGCTGTACCGACCAACTTCGAACCAACCGGCGTGCAGGGCGGCCCGGTCAAGCGCTTCATCTTCACCTGGTTCCAGCCCGCGGTCCTCCTCGCGATGGTACTGTTCTGGACCCTGGCGCCGGATTCGATCGCCAAGGCCTCGGTCGCGGTCGGCATCGGCATCGTCTTCAAGCTCTGCCTGCTCGGCATGGAGCGGATCAGCGAGCGCCATCGCCACTGGCGGCTGACCTGGAAAGAGCTCGCCAGCGACCTCTTCTATGTCGGCATGAGCTACACGCTGATCAAATATGCCGGCAAGCATTTTGGCGACGACGCGATCATCGATGCGATCAAGCATTATTTCCATTTCAAGACCGCCTGGGCCGCGCAGATCCCGATCCTGTTCCAGGCGCTCGCAATCCTGCTGATCTTCGATTTCGGCCAGTACTGGATGCACCGCGGCATGCACAACTGGGCACCCTTGTGGCTCACCCATGCGCCACACCACCACATCACCCAGCTCAACGCGCTGAAGGGCTCCGTGGGCAATCCGATCGAGCTGTTCCTGATCGGCCTCAGCCTGGGCGGCTTCTTCGACTTCCTGCCGCGCGCCGCGCTGCTCGCCGGGGGCATCGGCATGGCGATCGGCGCCTATACCCACGCCAATATCCGCTTCAACACGCCGCGCTGGTGGTCCTTCCTGTTTAACACGGTCGAGCATCACAGTCTGCACCACTCGCCCGATTACGACAGCAGCCGGACCAACTACGCCAACACCTTCATCTTCATCGACCGCATCTTCGGCACCTGCCGGGATTCCGAAGCCGCCCATGTCGGTCTGGACGATTGCCGCCGGCTGGGGATCCGCGAGCAGATGGTCTACCCGTTCCGGCCGGTGGTCGGCTGGGTGAAGCAGTTGCGTGCGCCACGCCTGCCCGAAGCGGTGGCTGCCGAATGAGCTGGCTGCGCGCGATCGACTGGATCTGGCACGTCCGCGGCACGCTGGCGCTGCCCGCCCGCCCGGCCTCCTTCCATGCGCTGGAGCCGGTGTTCGAGGAGCGCGGCACCACGCTGGAGCGTGGCCTCGACACGCTGGTGTTCCACAAGGACAATCCGGACTCGCAGGACAAGCTCGCCTCCTTCGAGCACGGCACCCTCCAGTTCGTCGAGACCGACGCCGGCGCGGCGCTGCGCTACGACCTGACCAGCCATCCGCTGCTCTGGTGCTTCATCGCGCCCGCGCCCTTTGCGGCGCTGGCCTATGCCGCGCAGCCGATGCGCATCCCCGGCTATGTCTTCGCCGGTATCTTCGCGGCACTGTACCTCGCCGGTCGCATCATCGAGCAGCGCGACGCGCACAAGCTGTTCCGCAATCGCCTGCTAGGAGCCGACACCGCCGAAACGGTGCCGGCCTGACCGAGCGCGTCAGGGTCGCTGAAAGGTCCAGCGGCCGCTATCGCTCGCGGGATCGAACGGCATCAGCGCCGGGGTGCTCCGTCCGATCGCGACCAGCGCCTTGGGATGCTTGGCGTCGGCCTGCGCATTGGGCTGGATGCGGTAGCTGCCGTCGGTCAGCTGGTCGATCCGCCAGAGCTGCTCGGCCGCACCGGTGAAGGCGGGCACCGCCTGCACGGTGCCTTCGGGACCCACGGCCAAGGCGCGCTCGGTGCCGGCGATCAGGATCTTGTAATAGGGCGCGCCGAACGCCCCGCCCGCGCCTTCCGCCGGCGCGATAGCCCAGAGCTGGTGCGCGCGCATCATGTAATCGCCCAGGTCCACCTCGATCGCGCCCTCGGGCCAGCTGATGCGGTTCTCGGCGAGCGTCTGGTTCGGGATCGGCCCGGTCGGGTCGCCGGGCTTGGCGAAGAAGCTGCGGCGGACGTCGAACGGCATGCGGACGAAATCGACCGCGAGCTCCAGCGCCCCGCCGCCGCGCTCGGACTGGATCTCGTAGGTGCCGGCGGGGAGGTTCTCGCCCGCCACCGGCCAGCCGTCCTTCCACAGCAGCGGCATAATGCCGAGCACGCTGCGCCCGCCGCGATCGAGGTCGGCCTCATAATGCATCGAGAATTTCTCGACGCCGTCGCCCAGGTCGAGCAGCCCGAAATGCCCGGGCCCGTACTGCCGCCCGCGCCCCGCCACGACCAGCTTGCCGCCGCCCTTGAGCAGCGGCACGCCGATATTATCGACGAAGGGCCCGGTTGGGCTGCGCGACCGGCCGACGCGGATATTGTACGAGGAGTTGGGCCCGTCGCAGCAGGTGCCATGGGTGCCGAGCAGATAATACCAGCCGTCGCGGTACATCAGCGCGGTGGCTTCCATGTCGATCGCGACATCGACCGGGTGGCTGCCCGGCATCTTGTCGCCGGTCTTGGGGTCGAGCTCGAGCATGCGGATATAGCCATAATAGGTGCCGTAGCTCAGCCACAGCCGCCCCTCGGCCAGCAGGAAGGCAGGGTCGATCGCATCGGCCGGCTCCAGCCCGTTGGTCGAGGCGACGATGCCGACATCGTGAAAGCCGAAATCGGGCGACTTGGGGTCGAGCGATCTGGTCCACATCACCTTGACGTTGCTGGCGTGCCCCCCGTTCATGCCGCCGCCGCCCACCGCATAGGCGATGTAGAAGCGGTCGCCGATCTTGATCACGTCGGGCGCGACGCCGCCGCCGGGCCGCTCGCCGCCGCTGGCCCAGGTCCAGCCATCCTCGGAGACGAGCCCGCCCCCGCGCGTGCCGAAGGTCCACCAGCGGCCGTCGGAATAGGTGATGGTCGACGGATCGTGGATGAACGGCTCCCCCGCAAGCTGGGCGGAGGCGGCCTGGGGCTGCGCGAGCAGGAACAGCGCGGCGAGCGCGGGGCTTGCGAACTTCATGGCGTTCCTCACTTCACGTCGATCGTGATGTCGCGGATCGGCTTGCCGGCCTCGTCGACCAAGCGGGCGCAGAAATCGCTGAGGCCGGGGCCGTTGATCACCGCGCCGCGCAGCACGTTACGGCCCTTGCGCAGCGTGATCGGGCGCGAAACCACGTCGTCCATCACCATCCGCCGATCGCCATAGAGCCCGGCGACTTCGCTGCCGTTCAGCCACCAGCGCGAGGCAGAATTGGACCCCATTGCCAGGTGCACGCCGCGCATCTCGCGCGGGGCGTTAATCACCGTCACCGCCCAGAAGATCACGCCATAGGTCGGCTTGCCGAGCCCTTGCGCGAGGTAGAAGAGCTTCACGTCGAACAGGCTGGAATCCAGCGCGTGCCAGCGCAGGCCACCGGCGGGCGCTTCCCCGTCGCGCGGCAAGCCTGCGAACTTGCCCGGATAGGTGGCGGGCGCGATCGCTGCGCGGACATAGCTGGGGGTGAAGCCGGTGTTGGTGCGGTTGGGCTTTACCACCGGTTCGAGCAGCAGCCAGCGCCGGATAAAGCCATCGGCATCAGGCGCGATCGGATCGGCGGACGCCGGCGTGAAGTACGGCGCAAGGCCGGTAGGCGGCGGCAGCTTCTCTTCCACCATGCCGGCGGTCTGCGCGTGCAGCGCTGCCGGTTCGGTCAACGCCAATGCCAGCGCGCACCATTGCGCAGCCGAACGGGGCCTGCCCATCGCCAATGTCTCCTCTCCGCCACGACTCGAACCGGCCGCCGTTGTTATCGGTAACAACATGGCTAGGCGGGGCTGCACTGCGCCGTCAACTGGCGAAACGATTGCCTTGCGCGCAACAGGCAACTCTGAAGAACTTCCGCTCGGCTTTCCAATGCTAAAGCGATGTTATGCAAGATACCGACAATGCGGCATCGCTGCTTGATTTTCTCCGACCAAACCGTCCTAATGTATGCGCTAACATCCAAGGCTTCCGGCCCAAGACGCTGGCGGCACTTAGGGGAGGAACCGTCGTGAAGATCACGTATGCCGCCATCGCCGCGGCCATGTTCGCCGTGCACCCCGTCCACGCCCAGACCGCGCCGGCGGCATCGGCGCAAGCCGCGCCGGTGCCGATCGCCGAGGACTTCAAACCTTCGACGCTCAACCAGCCCGGCCAGCAATATCCGCAGGTCAATTCGCAGGGCTATGTCCGATTCCGCGTCATGGCGCCCGAGGCCACCGCCGTGAAGGTGAGCCTCGGACTGGGCGGTCGCGGCGGAACCACGCTCGCCAAGGCGGCGGACGGCAGCTGGACCGGCACCACCGAGGGCCCGCTCGACGAAGGCTTCCATTATTATCACCTGACGATCGACGGCGGCACGTTCAACGATCCGGGCACACTCAACTTCTACGGTTCCACCCGCTGGGAAAGCGGCATCGAGATCCCCGCGCGCGACGCCGATTTCTATGCGCTGAAGGACGTGCCGCACGGCCGGGTCGAGCAGATCCTGTTCCCCTCCCCCAGCAGTGGCACCCAGCGCCGCGCCTTCGTCTACACACCGCCCGGCTATGAGAAGAACGCCGGCACCCGCTACCCGGTGCTTTACCTCCAGCATGGCTGGGGCGAGGACGAGACCGCGTGGAGCAACCAGGGCCACGCCAATCTGATCCTCGACAACCTGCTCGCCGCCGGCAAGGCGCGGCCGTTCCTGATCGTGATGACCTACGGCATGACCAACGACGTGCGGCCAGGCCAGCCGGGCGGGCTCGCCAGCTTCGACATCAAGCCGTTCCAGACCGTACTGCTGGGCGAGCTGGTTCCCTATGTCGACGCGCACTACCGCACGCTCGCCGACCAGAAGCACCGGGCGATGGCGGGCCTGTCGATGGGCGGGTTCGAGACCAAGCTGATCGCGCTCAAGAACCTCGATCGCTTCGCCTATATCGGCCTGCTGAGCGGCGGCACCATTGCGCTGGAGGATGTGAACACCACCCCGGGCTATCGCGACAAGGTGAAGCTAAGCTTCGTCAGTTTCGGCAGCCGCGAAATCGAGGGCGGTCGCTCGGGCCCGCCGGGCGGTCCCAAGGTTGACCCGCGCGCCAATGCCGCGGCGATCAAGGCGGCGGGCATACCCAGCGCCTTCTATGTCTCGCCGGACACCGGCCATGAGTTTCTGACCTGGCGCCGCAGTCTGCACGAAATGGCCCCGTCGCTGTTCCGCGACTGAACGATTTCGCCCCCGCTACGCTAGAAAACCGATTGCGCGCGTAATTCGCTGCAAATATGCGCAGGCAGACGATGCTGTCGCGGAGGCAACCGCGGGAGTGTGCCGGGCAAAACAGGGGCGGAGCAGGGTGCGGAGCGCGAAGCGGCAGGATCTATACGTCGCACGCAACCGCGGGTGCGGTGCCGCTGCCCTCGCGCTCCTGCTCGCCTGGACCGATACCGCGTTCGCACAGGAGGCGTCCCCGCCTTCGCTCAGCTTCCAGGCCGCGCTCGCCCGGCTCGGCAAGGCCTCGCCGGGGCTTAGCGGCGAAGACCACGCCGTCCGCGCCAGCGAGGACATCGCCGCCGCCACCCGCACACTGCGCCGCCCGGTGGTTACCGCCTCGGCCAGCGTGATCGAATATCAGAAGACGCTGTCGGTCGACCTTTCCGAACCCAAGGCCGATGCGCTGAGCGCGACCAACGGCTTCCTCGATCAGCTGGGCGGCCAGTTCTCCGGCGAGAGCGCGCAGATCGTGGCGCAGGTGACGCAGCGGATCGGCGCGGCCCTGCCCCGGCTGTTCGGCGCGATTCCCAACACGCTGGAGTTCCAGACCCGCGACACCGTGTTCCGCCCGGCGGTCACCGCGGCGATGCCGCTCTATACCGGCGGTGCGATTCCGGCAGTGCAGAGGGGCGCCGATGCGGCGGTGGGCATCGCCCGCGCCAAGCAGGCCGGCGGGCAAGACCTGTCGCGGGTCAATCTGGTGCGTGCCTATTTCGGCCAGAAGGTCGCCGCGCAACTCACTGTCTCCACCCGCGAGCAGCTCGACGCCTTTGACCGCCATCTCTCCGATGCGCGCAAGCTGGAGGCGGAAGGCGTGCTCGCCCATGCCCGGGTCCTGGAGGTGGAAGTCGCGCGTAACACCGCCCAGCGCGCGCATGAACATGCCCGCAGCGAGGAGGCGATCGCCACCGATACGCTGGCGCGGCTGCTCGACCAGCCGCTAGGCGTGACTGCATCGACCCCGTTGTTCGTCCATTCCGAGCCGCTGCCGCCGCTCCAGCGCTTTCTCGACGGCATCGACCAGTCGCCGCGCGCGCAGGGCGCCGATGCAGTAAAGAGCGCCGCGCAGGCCGGGGTCGACCTCGCCAAGTCGCGCTACCGCCCCCAGGCCTTCGCCTTCGGTAGCTACAACGCCAACCGCAACAACGCGCTGCCGACCGAACCCGACTGGATCGCCGGCGTCTCGATGCGCATGACGCTGCTCTCCAACATCGATCGGCAGAAGACGCTCTCCGCCGCGCGCGAGAACCAAGCCGCCGCCGCCGACGCCGCCGCCCAGGCCCGCCGCGACGTCGCTGGCGAGATCGTCCGCGCCTGGAACATCGCCGAGGCGGCGCGGCGGTCCTTCCTGCTGCTCGATGCCAACCTCGCTGCCGCGCAGGAGAATCTGCGCGTGCAGCAGCTCTCCTTCCGCGAGGGCGAGGTCGCCTCGTCGGCGCTGATCGATGCCGAAGCGGCGCTGTCGACGGTGCGCACGCAGCGGCTTGCCGCCGCCTATGAATATGACCTGGGGCTGATGGCGCTGCTCGCCGCCAGCCACCGCGTCGACGACTATAGCGACTTCATGGCGCGTGCCGATCGGCACGTGGAGAACCAGCAATGACCGACGAGACCGTGGCCCCACCGCGCCGCAAGCCGCCCATCCTCGCGATCCTGCTGGGCATCGCGGTGCTGGTGCTGATCGTCGGCGGGCTGTGGCTCGCCAACCGCCCCGCGCCCGAGCAGCTGCAGGGGATGGTCGATGCCGACGAGGTCAACGTCGCCACCAAGGCGCTCGCCCGCGTCGAGACGCTGGTGGCGGAGGATGGCCAGCGGGTCCGTGCGGGCGCGCTGCTCGCTACGCTGTCGAGCCCCGAGATCGCCGGCGGCAAGGCGCAAGCGCAAGGTGCGGTGGATGCCGCCCGCGCGATCGCCTCGGAAACCAACGAGGGCGCGCGGCAAGAGGATATCGCCTCGCTGCGTTCCACCTGGCAGGCGGCGCAGGCCGCGGCCGATCTCGCCGCGGTGACCAGCCGGCGCACCGCGAACCTCTATGCGCAGGGCGTCGTCGCGGCGCAGCGGCGGGACGAGGCGGCAGCCGCGCGCGATGCGAGTGCCAAACAGGCCGAAGCCGCGCGACAACAGTACCTCAAGGCGCTCGCCGGCGCCCGCCCGCAGAACAAGCAGGCCGCCAACGCGCAGGTCCGCATCGCCGAGGCCGCGCTTCAGACCGCCACCGCGCTCGGCCGCGAGACGCAGCTCGTCTCGCCGATCGACGGCGAAGTGTCGCGCAAGCTGGTGCAGCCGGGCGAAGTCGTCAGCCCAGTGATCCCCGCCTATCAGGTGCTCGACATCGACCATGCCTGGGTGGAGCTGACCGTGCGCGAGGATCGCTTCAAGGGCATCGCGATCGGCAAGCGATTGCACGGTCACATTCCCGCGCTCGGCCACGACGGCGATTTCGCGGTCTACCAGATCGCCCCGCGCGGCGATTTCGCGACGTGGCGCGCAACGCGGCAGGCCTCGGGCTATGACGTCCGCGCCTTCGAAGTGAAGCTGCGGCCGGCCGCGGCGATCCCGGGCCTGCGCCCGGGCATGAGCGTACTGTTCGACTGGCCGCAATGAGCGCCTTCGGCCACGCCTTGCGGGCGGAGCTGCGCCACCTGGCGCGCGACCGCTGGGACCTGGCCGGGCTGACGCTGATCCCCGCGCTGCTGCTGTTCCTGATCGGCACTATGTTCTGGCAGGGATCGATGCGGCGGCTACCGATCGTGGTGGTCGATGACGATCGCAGCTCGGCGAGCCGCACCATCCTCCGCGCGATCGATGCGGCGCCGCTGGTGCACATCATCGCGATGCGCGCCACCGAGGCGGAGGCGGTGGAAGAGGTCCGCCGCGGGCATGCCAATGGCTTCGTCCACCTGCCCAGGAATCTCGGCGCGGGGCTCGCCCGCCACCGCACTCCAGTGATCCGCATCCTCTACAATGCCAGCTTCCTCTCCTCGGGCTCGCAGGCGGCGAGCGGTGCGGCGAGCGCGGTGCAGGCCGCCGCCGCCTCGCTGGTGGTCAACCAGCTTTCCGGCCATGCCCTGCCGCCCGACCCAACGCGGCGCTTCGCCGTCGAGGCGGTTCCACTCAACAACCCCGCGTCGAGCTTCGAGTGGTTCCTCAGCACGCTGATCTATCCGGCAGTGCTGCATCTGATTGCAGCAGTCACCTCCGCCATGGCGCTGGGCCGCGACCTGGAAGGGCGTTCGCTCGGCGCCTGGGTCGCGCGCAACGGCGCGATCGTGCCCGCGCTGTTCGGCAAGCTGCTGCCCTATGTCGCGGCCGCGAGTCTGTGGGGCGTCGCCTGGCTGCTGTTCGTCACGCTGGGTCGCGGCTGGCGCGTAGAGGGCAGCATCGCTGCGATCGTCGCAGGGCAGACGCTTTTCTATCTCGGCACCGCCGCGATCTCCGCGCTGCTGGTCGCGGCGACCCGCGAGACCGCCACGGCGCTGTCGGTCTGCGCGGTCTATGCCGGGTCGGCGCTGGCCTATGCGGGGGCCACCCTGCCGCTCAACGGCGGCAGCGGCTTTGCGCGCTTCTGGAGCCAGGTGCTCCCCCTCACCCATTATCTCGCGCTCCAGACCGGCCAGCTGGGCGGACAGGATCTCGCCACCATCGTGCCGCCGATGCTGGCGCTGCTCGCCTATGTGCTGGTGCCGGGCGTGCTCGCCTGGGTACTGATCCGGCGGCAGGCGCGATGAGCTTCGCCGCGGCCTTCCGTGCCACCTGGGCGACGGTGCTGACCTCGCGCACCCTGCTGAGCACCATGCTGCTCGCGGTGGTGCTCTACGCCTTCTACTATCCAGCTCCCTACAGTCAGGAAGTGGCACAGCAGCTGCCCGTGGTGCTGGTCGACGAGGATGCCAGCGCGCTCAGCCGCGAACTGGTCCGCAACCTCGAGGCGACCCGCGCGGTAACCGTGGTCGATCACGCCCCGAGCGTCGCAGAGGCGCAGGCGCGGCTGCGCGCGGGCAAGGCCGACGGGGTGGTGTTGATCGCCCGCGGCTTGCAGCGTCAGCTGCGCACCGGCGCACCGGGGGCCGGGATCGCGGTGTGGGTCAATGCCTCGTACCTTTTGCGCGCCAGCACGATCGGCGAGGCGGTAACGGAGGTGCTGCGCGATCTCGCCGTCGAGAAGCTCGATGTGCTGGGGCAGGTCGTGCGCACCGGCCCGCCCGTCACCGTCGTGCGCGAGCCGATGTTCAACCCTACCGCGGGCTATAAGGGCTATGTCTTCCCCGCCGTCGCGATCGTCATCATCCAGCAGACCCTGCTGTTCGGCGTCGCCACCCTCCTCGGCGGACGGCGCCGCGAGGGCCGCTGGCGGATGGGGCATGGCGAATATGCCGGCACCTGGGCGGCGTTCACTTCCGTAGGGCTGCTGACCTGCCTGTTCCTGTTCGGCTTCATCTTCTGGGTGCAGGGCATCCCGCGCGACGAGAATGTCGCGGGCATGCTGCTCAGCGCGCCGCTGCTCGCCGCCTCGGTCGCCGGACTGGGGCTGTGGCTCGGCAGCTATTTCGACCGCTCGGAACGGGCGATGGTGATCCTCGCGCCCACCTCCGCGCCCTTCTTCTTCCTGTCCGGCACCGCCTGGCCGCTCGACCAGATGCCGGGCTTCGTCCGCGCGCTGGCGCAACTGATCCCCTCGACCAGCGGCGTGCACGTGTTCGTGCCGCTCAACCAGATGCACGCCAGCCTCGCCGACGTGGCGCCGGGGGTGCTCACGCTGCTCGCCCTCACGCTCCTCTATGGCGGGCTTGGCTGGTGGCGGATCGCAGGGCCGCGTCAGAAGCGGAAGCTGACCCAGCCGGCGACGAAGTCCGAGCTCGCATAGCCCGCCTTGGTGAGCGCGGGCCCGGCGGCGAGGTGCTCGTAGCGCCCGGTGAGCGACAGCCGCGGGGTCAGCGCCCAAACCGCCTGCACCCGCGCGACATCGGCGGTCCGGGAGTCGCGCACATTCTGCGTCCCCGCGAAGGGCTGGCCGTTGGCGCGATACACCGCGTCGTGGACATTGGCGCGCCAAGCCCGCTGATATTCCAGGTTCAACCGCAGCTTGGAGGTAGGCGACAGGTTCAGCGTAGGCGCCAGCGCCAGCAGGTTGCTGGGGGTGAGGAACAGGCCGTAGCTGTAATAGATGTTGTTGCCGAACGGCGCATAGGCATTGCGCAGCTTGCCGTCGCCATAGCCGCCCCCGCCGCTGGCATAATCGGCGTGGAAGCCGATCCGCGGTGCGCGCTTGCCGCTGCCCAACCGGACATTCTGCGCGAAGAAGCCATGCCAGGCGTCGATCTGCTGATCGCGATAATATCCCCATTGATGGTTTACCGACCAGTCGATCGTCACCGGCCCCGCCTCGCCCCAAAGATGCGTGCCCAGATAGAAGCGCGTGCCCGGGCCGATACGACCGCCCCAAGCGCCTACATTGTTGCGGCGACGCCAGAAGAAGGGATCGAAATAGAGCTTGGCACCGCCCACCCAGGCCTTGGGCACGACGAAGCCGAGGCTCACGCCCGAGAAGCGGCGCGCCGGATCGGTCACGTCATCCTCGGTGCCGAGATCGCCATATTGGGTGGGTTTCAGGTCGAACACGTCGACCCGCACCGTCTTGCCGCGCGCCCAGCCGCGAAAGCCATTGAGGGTATAGCGGATCGTGTTGTTGTCGCGCTGCGAAACCAGCAGGTTGGGCCCGTCGGTGAACTCCTGCCGACCATAGCGCGCGCCGACATCGATACCGGCCACTTCGCCCTTGGCTTCGACGAACAGCTGCTGCACCGCCACATCATTGCGCAGCGTCGCGGCCGGTGCGCCGAGCTCGACGCCGCTGATGCCGCCATGCGCGATCTCGCCATAGACGCGGAGATGCTCGCCTATATGCACGTCCGCGCCGCCGACCAGCCGGACGATGTCCTGCCGCTGTGCGCGGCTGTCGCGCAGATTGGGGTTGGTGGTGTGGTTCGTCCGGAGCCGCGCTTCGCCCGAGAGCGTGACATAGACGTCGCCGCTGGGGGTGAGCTTGATGCATTTCAGCGCATCGATCGGATCATCGCGCTTGGCGGGATCGCACAGCTTGCGCCAATCCTCCGCCCAGCGGGAAAGGTTGTAGCCGCCATTGGTGGCGCCGTCTCCCGAGGCAGCGGCCGGGTAGCCGGCGGTTTCGACGACCTGCGCGGCGGCAGGCATGCTCAGGGCGAGCGCCGAGGTGGCGCCCAGGACGCGGGTTACGCTACGCATGGGAACTTCCTTATTCGGCCGGGACGGCGTCGGCGGGGCGCTGGTCGATCCGCAGCGCGCCGCCGTGCAGTGCGGCGTCGAGCGCCTCGTGATCGAGCCGCCCTTCCCAGCGCGAGACGACCACGGTCGCGACAGCATTGCCGATGAAGTTGGTGAGGCTGCGGCACTCGGACATGAACCGGTCGACGCCGAGGATCAGCGCCATGCCGGCCACCGGCACGCTGGGCACGATCGACAGCGTTGCCGCCAGGGTGATGAACCCCGCACCGGTCACGCCCGCAGCCCCCTTGGACGACAGCATCGCCACCCCGAGCAGCAGCAGTTGCTGCTCGATCGAGAGGTGGACGTTGGTCGCCTGGGCGATGAACAGCGCCGCCAGCGTCATGTAGATGTTGGTGCCGTCGAGGTTGAACGAATAGCCGGTCGGCACGACCAGGCCGACGATCGTCTTGGGGCAGCCCGCGCGCTCCATTTTCTCGATCAGCGAGGGCAGCGCGCTTTCCGACGAGGAGGTGCCGAGCACCAGCAGCAGTTCGGCCTTCAGGTACGCGATCAGGCGAAGGATCGAGAAGCCCGCCAGCCACGAGACCGTGCCGAGCACGACCAGCACGAACAGCGCCGAGGTGAAGTAGAAGGTGCCGACCAGCATCGCGAGGTTGGCGAGCGTGCCGACGCCGTATTTGCCGACGGTGAACGCCATCGCGCCGAACGCGCCGACGGGGGCCGCCTTCATCAGGATCGCGACGACCTTGAACATCGCCAGCGAGATATCTTCGAGCGCGTGGGTGATCCGCTCGCCGCGGTCGCCGACCAGCGCGAGGCCGATACCGAACAGGATCGCGACAAACAGCGTCTGCAGGATGTTGCCGCCGGTGATCGCGGATAGGAAGGTGTCGGGGATGATGCCGAGGAGGAAGCCGGTCAGCGTGCTTTCATGCGCTTTGGCGGCATAGTCCGCCACCTTGCCGGCATCGAGGGAGGCCGGATCGATGTTGAGCCCCGCCCCCGGCCGCACGACATTGGCGACCACCATGCCGACGACCAGCGCCAGCGTGGAGAAGAACAGGAAATAGCCGAACGCCTTGGCCGCGACCCGGCCGACGGCCTTGAGGTCACGCATGCCGGCGATGCCGGTGACGATGGTGAGGAAGATCACCGGCGCGATGATCATCTTGACCAGCTTGATGAACCCGTCGCCGATCGGCTTGAGCGCCTCGCCGGTGGCGGGCGCATAATGGCCGATCAGCACGCCCGCGATGATCGCGACCAGCACTTGCGCATAGAGATGCCGGTACCAGGGCAAGGCCTTGGCCGGCGCCGCTGCGTGCGCGGTCTCGTGGGAATCGGCGGGGATACGAACCATCACTTCCTCTCCTTCGGCCTCCGTTGTGCCGGTAGGACTCGATCCGTGCATATTCGGCTGCGGAGTCCCGCGGGGAAAGGGCAACGCCGCTGAATTTTATATCGTTCTTTATCAATATGTTATTTTCATCGCACGCAAGCTGATGCGCAAGAAGTGGCATATGCCCGTCTCACGATGTGCAAAAACTTGCACATCGCGTCGTGGTAGCAGATAGCGAAGCGGTGACGCGACGCGACTCGTTTTCGGGCTGGCGATACTGGGCGCTCGCTGCGCTGCTCGGCGTGGCGGTTGCATTGGCCATTGGTTGGGTTGCCGGGAACCGCACGCGCGACACGCTGGTATCCGGCGCGCGCACCAACGCCCAGTTGCGTGCCGCGCTGCTCGACAGCGAGATCGCGCGCTTTCGCCTGCTCCCTCTCGCCTTGGGCGACGACCGCGACGTTGCCGCCACGCTCGCTGGTGCGCCGCCGGGCGCCCTCAACGAAAAGCTGGAACACCTCGCCCGCACCACCGGCGCTGCCGCCATCTACGTGATCGGCGCCGATGGCCGCACCCGGGCAGCAAGCAACTGGCGCACGCCGCAAAGCTTTGTCGGCTCCGACTATCGCTTCCGCCGCTATTTCCGTGAGGCGAGCACGCGCGGAGAGGCCAGCCAGTTCGCGCTGGGCACGGTCAGCCGCCATTCGGGACTGTACCTCGCCCGCCGCACACCACTGAACGGCGTCATCGTCGTCAAGCTGGAGTTCGATGCGATCGAGGCGGCATGGCAGCGCGCGGGCGGCGACACCTATGTCGAGAATCCTGCCGGACTGGTACTCGTCGCCAGCGACCCCGGCCTGCGCTTCGCCGTCGCGCGGCCGATCGTGCCGGCGGTCCTCGCGGCGCTTCGGCGCGAGGCCGCGCTGCCTGAAGGCTCCGCGCCGGTGCTGCTGCCGCCCGCCCGCGGCGATCTGATCGAGGCGCGCGTGCCGACCAGCCAGCCGGGTTGGACGCTGGCGCTGCGTCGCGCGGTTGGCCCCGCCGTCGCCGCGGCGCAGCGCACCGCGGCGCTCGGCGCGGTGCTGGCGGTACTGGCATTGGCGCTACTGGTCTGGGGCTTCCGTCAGCGCGCGACGCAGCGCCAGCGCCGTACCTCCGAGCTTGAGGCCGCGGTCGCCGAGCGCACAGCAGAGCTCCGCCGCGAGATCGAGGAACGCGCCGCACTCGAAGCGCGCGCCGCCGATCTGCGCGAAGGTCTGCGCCAGGCCAACCGCCTCGCCACCTTGGGTCAGGTAACCGCCAGCGTGGCGCATGAAACTGCCCAGCCCGTCGCCGCAATCCGCACCTATGCCGAGACCAGCGTCCAACTGCTCGCGCAGGGCGCGACGGAGATGGTGCGGGACAATCTGGAGACGATCCGACGCCTGAGCGACCGGATCGGCGCGGTGACCGCGCAGCTGCGCGGCTTTTCACGCCGCCAGCCCGGCGAGGTCCGGCCGCTGCCGCTGGCCGAGGTGCTCGACGGCGCGCTGCTGATCCTCAAGGAGCAGTTGCGCAACGTCCGGCTGGAACGTCCGGCGATCGGCGCACACCTGTTGGTGATGGGCGGACGGGTGCGGCTGGAGCAGGTGTTCGTCAACCTCCTGCAGAACGCGACCGAGGCGCTTGCCGGCCACACTCATCCGACCATTACCATCCGCGCCACGTTGACCGACGGCTTGGTCTGGGTTCGCATCGAGGACAATGGCCCCGGCATCGCGCCGGACATCGCCGCGCGGCTGTTCACCCCCTTCGCCACCAGCCGCAGCAACGGGCTGGGCCTGGGGCTGGTGATCGCAAGTGACATCATGACCGACCTTGGCGGCAGACTGCGCTGGCTGCCCGACGAGGGCGGCGCCTGTTTCGAGCTGGAGCTACGGCGGGCATGAGCATGCCCGTCGCCCTGATCGATGATGACGCCGATTTCCGCGCGGCGCTGATCCAGCTGCTGACGCTGGCCGGGCACGAGGTCCGCCCCTTCGTCGATGCGCCGAGCGCCTTGGCGGCGATCGACCGCGACTTCCCCGGCGTCGTCGTCACCGATGTGCGGATGCCGGGCATGTCGGGGATCGACTTCTTCCACCGGCTGCGCGCGATCGATCTTGAGCTGCCGGTGATCCTGATGACCGGCCACGGCGACGTCGCCATGGCGGTGGATGCGATCAAGGCGGGTGCCTGGGATTTCCTGACCAAACCCTTCGCCGGCGACGCGCTCGCCGCCGCACTGCAACGCGCCGGCACCGCGCGCATGCTTGCGCTGGAGAACCGACGGTTACGCACTGTCACGACCGAGCTCGACACGGCGCTGCTCGGCGAGGCGTCCGCCATCCGCCGGCTGCGCGAGATGATCCCGGTGCTGGCCGATGCCGCACTCGACATCGTGCTCGAAGGTGCCACCGGCACCGGCAAGGAGCTCTATGCGCGGCTGGTCCACCGCGCCGGGCGGCGGGCGCGCCATCGCTTCCAGGCGGTGGACTGCGCGACGCTGCCGCCGGGGATCGGCGCGGGGGAACTGTTCGCCCGTGACGGGCTGGTCGCACGCGCCGATCGCGGCACGCTGTTCCTCGACCATCTTGACCTCGCCCAGCCCGAACTCCACCACCGCCTCGCCCAGTTCGCCGAGGCGCGCACCGTTGCCACCGAGCAGCGCGATCCCGAGCCCGTAGACGTGTGCATCATCGCGGCGATCGGCGAGGGCGGCGCGGCGGCGCTGCCGCCCGGGCTTTATCATCGGCTGGCAGGGGTGCCGCTGCGGCTACCGCCGCTGGCTGAGCGGCGCGAGGACGTGCCGTTGCTGTTCGCCCAGCTCGCGCTCCAGGCGGCACAGCGCCACCGTCGCCCCGCCCCGCCGCTTTCCGAAGCCGCGCATGCCGCCGCCCGGCGCGACTGGCCGGGCAATGTCCGCGAGCTCGAGCGCGCAGCGGAGCGCTTCGTGCTCGGGCTCGAGCCCGCTTCCGAGACCGCGCCCGCCGAAGCGCGGCCGCTCACCGAACGACTGGAGGCTTTCGAACGCAGCGCGATCCTCGATGCGATCGCGGCGGCGGACGGCGAGATCAACGCCGCGATCGCGGCGCTGGGCCTGCCGCGCAAGACCTTCTATTACCGGGTCAAACGGCTCGGCATCGACCTGCGGCGCGCCCGCGGGGTCGAATAGGGCAAGTAAGGAGACCGAAGGTGCGGCGTTTCGTCATCGTGGTGGATACCCAGGCCGATTTCATGCACGCCGATGGGGCGCTGTCGGTTGCAGGCGCCGAAACGCTGATCGCGCCGATGCGGGCCTGGCTCGCCGCGCTCGATCCGGCGGAGACCGCGGGCGTGCTGTTCACCTTCGACACCCACACCGCCGAACGCTTCGCCGGATCGCCCGAGGCCGAGCAATTCCCGCTGCACTGCGAACGCGGCACGTCCGGCTGGCGGAATGTACTCGATCTCGCCGGGGTGGCGGCGGGCATCCCGGTCTATCGGATCGAAAAAGGCGTGTTCGATCTGTGGGCCGAACCCGACCTGGTGATCGAAACCGTCGCCAACGGCCAAACGCAGGCGCGCGACGCCTTCTTCACGTCGCTTCACGCGCAGGGCGTGACTGCGCTGACCGTGATCGGGGTCGCGGCGGATTATTGCGTGCGCTGGGCGATCGAGGGCGCGGTGGCGCGCGGCTTTGCGGTGGAGGTGCCTGCGGCGCTCACCCGCGGCATCGCGCGTCCGATCGCGCAGGTGCTGGCCGAGGATTTCCCCGGCCAGCCGGTCCGGCTGGTCACGGATGCGACCGTCCCCGCATAGGCTCCGCCGCGTCTTTCGAGGGAATGCTGACCATTCGACCATAATTGTTGCGGGCGGTACCGACCGCGGACAGCATCCACGCTCGCGCGGCGGTATGGCACGGTGCCGTTATACGGTGTGATCCCCGCCAAGACCGACCGTCTCAGCACGCGGTGGCGAGGCCGGGGTAACGACGAAAAGGCCCGCCTCGATCCAGCGGGCGCGGCTGCCCTCACGCCACATGCGTTCGACACTTGCAGGATCGATCGCGTAGTCCGTGGCGACCCGCCCCAGCGCGGTGGCGACATCCGCGCCGGCGTGCATCGCGCCGAGGAAGGCATATTGCGGCGCGCTCAGCGCAAGGGTTCGCACGACATAGCCGCGGCGGACGAGCGCGACAGGACAGCGCGCGGGCGGCGCGATCTGGGGCGCCTCACCGCGTCGTACCGCGTGATAATAGCCGGGTACATCGAAGCGATAGAGGCCCAGCGCGAAGGCAGACTGCAAGCGAAGCGTGGCGTCGTGCGACGCCGTGGTCGCGAGGGGCTGCCCCTCGTTGCCCGGCGCGTCGAACAGCGCGAATACCGCATATTCGAACCTGGCCAGGTCGATCACGAAATCGACCCAGTTCTCGGGTGCGCCCGCATCGGGACGACTGGCCTCCATCCAGTCGGGAAAGCGGCGACCCAGATCGTAGAGCGTGTGCCGCTCGGGCGGACAGTCGCGGACGTAATCAGCGACGAAATCCTCAAAGAGCGCGCGGCCGAGCGCATGGCAGAGTGCCGGAAATTGCGCGCGCATGCAGGCGGTGATGCGCAGGATATAGCCGCGCTGATAGACGGCCAGTCCCGCCGCGGCAGCGAGCCTGCCGTCGCCTGCAAGGAGCGCCTCCGCGGCGGCGGAGCCCGCGATCGGATCCAGCAGCGCGGCGTGCATCCGCTGCTGCGCCTCCGCGAGTTCGGTCACGCGGCATCCTCCAGCAGGCCGATCGCATGGGGGAGCAGAAAGTCTATTGGCCCGGAGATGCCCTCGCCATCCGATGCCGACGACGCCGCCATGATCGGCACCGCGCCCGCTCCCATATAACGCTCGGCCTTGCGAAGCTCGGTCAGGCAATCGTCGAATCCGGGAATCCGATCGTCCCATTCGAGCAGCGTGGCCGCGCCGCCGGTTCGCTGCCAGGCAGCGCGGAACAGGTCCCACACCTCGCGCCGCACCGGCCGATCATGGGTGTCGATCACATGCGTCCCGCAATCCTGATGCCCGGCGAGGTGCATCTGGACGACGCGGTCGCACGGAAAGGCATCGAGATAGGCGAACGGATCGGTGCCGGCGTTGAAGCTGCTCACAAAGACATTGTTGACGTCGAGCAGCAGCCCGCACCCGGTGTCGGCCGCCAACGCGCGCAGGAAATCGGGCTCGCTGATCGTCGATTGGACGAAGCGGACATAGGAACTGGGATTTTCCAGGATCAGCGGCCGCTCGAGCAGATCCTGGACCTGCCGTACCCGCGCGACGACATGCGCCAGGCTCTCTTCGGTGAGCGGCAGCGGCAGCAGGTCATGGGTGTTGCGGCCGTTCACCCCGGTCCAGCACAGATGGTCGCTGATCCAGGCAGGGCGGATCGCATCGGCCAGCCGCTTCAACGATGCGAGATAGGCCCGATCGAGCGGATCGGTGCTGCCGATCGACATGGACACGCCGTGCAGCACCACCGGATGGCGCTCGGCGACCGCTTCCAGCATCGCGCGCGGGCGCCCGCCCGAGTCCATGAAATTCTCGGAGATCGCCTCGAACCAAAGGTCGTCCGGCGCATCCGCCAAGATGGCGTCGAAATGCACGTTGCGCAGCCCCAGGCCAAGCCCCAGCCGCGGCAACCCGGCGAGCGCGTCGTCAGCTGCAGCCACCGGCACCGCTCATCGCGCTCGATCCGCAGGCGGTCATGTTGCCGCGCGACTCGTTGTCATCGGAGATCCACAGATAGGTTGGGCCGGTCGCAGCGAAGGCCGCCGGCGGCGCGCCGAGAGTCTCCGGGAGCGGCTGACCGGACGCTGGCTTGCCGTCCTGCCGCGCGGCGAGCAGTTCGGCTCGCGTTGCCGCCCAATTCGTCTCGAACACCGCACGCGCGCGCAACCACACACTCTTGCCCCGGTTGGGCCCGTTGGTGCTGAACCGCTCGGCATTGATCGGCGTCGCGCAAGATCCCTGCGAGCGGCAGGCATTGGCGCCCGGGTTGTTCATCTCCTCGCCAGTGCCATAGAGCCCGCAGCCCCCCTGCCCCTTGCACTCGTTCTGGACATGGCAGGTGTGGTCGGTGCCGGTGGCGCAATAGCCCTGCCCGGCACAGGCATTGGGTTCGCGCCCCGGCGCGCCGAGCACGCCGAAGCGATCCGCACCCGCGCATGCATTCAGCCCCATGCAAGCGTGGAGCGGGATGCCCTCGGGCTGTGGACCGATGACGCCCGGCCCCGGAAAGGCGGGCTCCTCCGCATAGGGATAGGGGGTGGGGACCGGAACACCCGGCGAAGGCGTGGGAGTCGGCGTAGCGCAGGATGCCATGGCTCGTTCCTCTGTCGAGAGCGATCAGCGTTGCCGGGCGGCGGCCCAATAGGGGCCGACATCGGGCAGGTGCATCGGCGCGTTGTCCGTACCCGTCTTGCAGGTCGCGACGCCGACATAATAAATCACGTTTTGCAGAATGCTGACCAGGTCATCATCCGCCTTCTCGATCTTTACCGCCTTGGCGGTCGCGCGGCCGGGCCGTTGGAGATGGCCCGGATGCGCCACGACGCGACGCGGGTCGTGGCGATGGATCAACGCATTGGCGGCGGCAATCGCCTTGTCGCCATAGGCCTTGAGGCCTTCGAAGGCGTGGATGCGATCGCCCAGCGAAACATTCTCGAAGGTCGGTCCCATGCACTTCCCTGAATAGGCGCCGTCAGGAATGGGGATCTGGCGGATCGTGCGAACATATTTGTCGAGCACCCAGATCATCGATCGGTGCAGGCCTTCATTGAAGAAGAGCTTTTGCTGCGCCGGCGGCACCAGATAGATCGTCTCCGTCATCACCAGCATATACTGGAAGCAGGCACTGCAGAAATTGGTGATATCGACATAATGCTCGGGATAGCCCGCCGCGACGGGACTGTCCGGCACGTCCACCAGCACATCGGCAGCAAGCAGTTCCTTTCCGGTCACGGCTGGCTGGATCACATCGGTCGGCGGCGATGGCTGAAGTGGGCGCTGCTCGCTCGTGCCGGCATAGTCGGCGAACTGCGCCTGCAGGCCGAGGAACTTCACATAGTGCGAGTCCTCCTGCTTCGACGGATCGTCATAGGGGCTCGGCCCGATCCGCGGGACGGGCCTGCCCTCGCCCTGGTCGCAGATCGTGTCGATCGCGATCGCGGCGTCGCGGATCGAGCGGATTGCGATCAGCGACGAGCGTCCGGCATGACTGTCGTCGGCGTCGGGATAGACGGCCGTCGCGGCCGCACCCTGGATCGTACCCGCCCAGCTGGCCGTGGCCGGCGGCGCGGGCTTCCACGGGTTGAACCCGCAGGACGGGTAGACGGTGTCGACGTTGTTGGGCGAGTAATTGTAGGGCTGGATCGCGCTTGCCATCGCACCGCGCTGGAAATCGGAATCCGCCAGGAACCGCGTGTTCAGCAGGCAGCGAATATAGGAATAGAATTGCCCGATCGTATCCCAGTCGCGGTCCTGCGGCGGCGCATCCCATTGCTCGGAATATTCGATCTGGAGGAAGTGCCAGAGTTGCTCGAAGCTCAGCTTGCCCAGCGGGATCAATACCGCGGTGCGGCCATCCGGACCCAGGGGCCCGCGCGGATTGTGATAGGGCAGCGGCGTCGGATAGGCTGCCGGCGCCTTGCCATAGAGCTGCGGCATCACGCCCATCGACCACAGGATGTTGGCGGAAAGTGACATGTGGAGCATTTCCTCCACCGCGACGCTCATGAGAATGCCCCCTGCCTTGTTGGCATAAAGCTGGGCGTCGCTGATCAACTCGCCGCTCTCATTGTTCCGGACGAGCGAATAATAGGTGTAGAGATAGATCGGGATCGTCGCGAGCTCGATCTCGACCGCGGTCTGGAGATCGCGCGTCAGCCGGGCGAGTACTTCGTCGCGCGTCCAGCTTCGATTGATTTCGGCGACGAACGCCTGCTCGGCAGATGTCAGCGGCGTTACTGCATCACACACGTCCACGGCAGTCCCCTCCGTCCGATCGGTGCTGGTTCCCGGCGCCAGAGAAGTGCGACGCCGCCCCGGTTTATCGCATTTTTACAAAACAACACGGTGCTAGACAACGATGAAATACCCATTCCGGACAATTAATATCAGTAACGACCGCTTCGCCCGAAACATCTTGCATTTTCGGCGCAAGCAACTCTATGCTGCCTTCATACAAAGCCAGGTCGCACGATCGAAGTAGCGCATTTTCCTTTATGGTAGCGTGCGTTGCTCCTTACGGGGGTGGACCAATGAGCAACCTGGCCGGCAAAGCCTATGGCATGAACGTCGTCACGCCGATGCGTCCCGGCGTGACGTGGATCAACAACTTCATCTTCATGCTGTCCCGGTGCCTGCCCTCGACGCTCGCGGGACTGCTGGGTCTGGGGTTCATCCACTTTGCGCGCTGGGTGATCATCCGCCGCGACCAGTGGCCGCAGCTCGGCCAGCCCAAGGCCAGCCTCTCCAACAATTACATGCTGTTCTGCAGCAACTTCAATGGGACCTGGGATCAATATATCGACGCCTTCGCCGATGGTATCCCGGGCGGGCTGGACCTGTTCTGGTATTCGAGCACAAAATATCCAAACTCGATCCCGGTCACGCCGTTCAAGGATTATATCCGCGACAATCAGATCGACACCAATTATTATTACAACGCGACTCCGGGGAGCGGCCAGCGGGACATCAAGCTGGCGCTCAAATTGGCGCACGCGCTGGCGCCAGTTGCTGCCGACGCCGCGACGACCAGCGACGTCGCACTGGCTGCGGCGTTCAAACGACTGCTGATCGCCAACCAGGGCGGGCTGGGCGCGCCGGGCTATGCACCGATCGCCAGTTGCGACACCGCCGCCGCAGACCGCAACCGCGCCCGCTTCGAGCGACGCCGCTGGGGCGAGAACGGCAGCGGACCGCTGCAGGCGGACCGCAACCTGCATCCGGTCGACGAAGCGGCGATCCTCGCGTCGCGTGCGAACGACGACGACGAAACGCGCGGCGCGGTACGCGCTGCGGTCGACGCGGCGTTGCAATCGCCGGCCACGGGCACGCCAGCGGACCCGCCCCCTGCCCATCCCGCAGGCGAGACGGGGGAGAAGGCCGATGGCTAATATCGATGTCTGCACCTATTTCTTCACCGCGGCGGTGCCGGTGTGCAACGAGGGCATCGTCGCGCATGGCGGCATCAAGAGTTCGCCGATCCACGTCGTGCGCGAGGTGCTGGAGACGTTGCCGACTGCGCTGCAATCGCATGCGACACAGGAAATCGGCATCAACAGCCCCTTCGCGCGCAACCTGCGGACGCATTTCACCCGCTTCGTCATTCTCGACCAGCCCTATTTCAACGGGCGGGATCACAGCGACGCGCTGGTCAACGTCGTCCGGCGCACCAATCTGCTCGATCCGCAGCCGGTCGATCAGATCACCTGCCCCTATATCTTCTGGACGATCGACTTCGATCTGCTCGATCCCGGCGGTGCCGGCGAGCCGCGCCGCTATCTGGAAGAGCTATGGGACCAGATGGCACCCGAGCTGCGCTCGATTTTCCAATATTGCTATGATTTCGAGGCGGTGACCGATGCGGCCGGGTTCGCGAGCTACATGCTGCGCTGTCAGGTCGAAACGACCATGCCGTTCCACGATTACTGGTACGTGCCCGTCAAGCTGAACGCGATCTCGATACCGCTGCTGGCGGTGCTCCCGGGCGCAGGCCTGCTGATGGTGCTGGGATCGCTGCTGGCCGCGATCCTGCGCGCCACCGGCTGGGCCTGGGCCGCGGCGTTCGCAAACTGGAGCAGCTGGGCGTGGTTGCCCTGGGCGGGGCTCGCGCTGCTCGTGCTGGGGCTGGTGATCGACTATTACTGGATATTGGCGACGGGCCGGCGACCTTTTCCCGCCGCGCCGGGAAGCGATCTGCGCAACGTGCTCAAGGCGCTGTACCTGCAACAGGCCTTTACCCGGTTCGCGATGGAACAGCTGCGTCGTGATCCGGCTAGCTGGGGGCCCGCATTCCGTACCTTCCTGACCGAGACCCGGCCCGCCGACCTCGACGGCCCCACCCAGCCCGCCGGCGTGATCCGCAGCGTATTGCCGGGAGACCCCGTATGACCAATGCCGCAAACGCCGCGCCCGCGGCGACGCTGCTCGATCTGGCGGACATCCAGGGCGGTATCCTCCGCACCTATGGCGACGGCTTCCCGAAGGGGCGCAACTTTTACCTCACCGTCCGCAAGGCAGAGCAAGGCCGGCGCTTCGTCGAACGCCTCCTGCCCAAGATCACCACGGCCGCGCGCTGGAAGGACCCCGATCGAGAGGAGCCGCTGCTGCGCACCAAGAACCCGCGGGTGAAGGATATCGTCCGCGCCGAGGGCGTGCCCGATTATCCCGGGCGGGTGCAGCTGATGAAGCCCAAGGTCACGATCAACATCGGCTTCACCTTTCTCGGACTGCTCGCGCTGGGCGTCCCCACGCGCACGCTGCGCGGCATGCCCGACGATTTCATCGACGGCATGGAGGCACGCGCTGCCCTACTCGGCGACGATGATTTCCTCGACAAGCGCGACGCGGTGTGGCGCAACTCGACGGGCGAGAACCGTGTCCATATCCTTCTCACCCTCTACGCCCAGCAGAAGCCCGACGGCACCCCCTGCCCCGAACTGGACGAAGAGACCGACACGATCGTCGGACTTTGTGCGGAATCGCAAGGCGGCGTGATCCTGCTCGACGGCGTCGGCCCGCACAACGCGAAATGGCAGGACCTGTCGGCGGTGATGCGCAAGGACGGCGATCACTATTGGCCGACCAACAAGGAGCATTTCGGCCTGTCGGATGGCTTTGGCGATCCGGTCTTCTCGGGCCAGTTATCAGGTGAGGCGGAAAAGGTGCGCGTTGCCGGCGGTGGCAAGCTGATGCCCGACGGCAGCTGGGAGCCGATCGCCACCGGCGAGTTCCTGCTCGGCTACCCCGACGAGGCGCAGGAGATACCCGGCGCGGCGATGCCGATCGCGTTCAGCCGCAACGGCACCTTCATGGCCTATCGCAAGCTCCACGAGGCTGTCGGCACCTTTCACGCCTATATCGACGAACAGGCCAAGCGCTATGCCGCGATGCACGCCGTCCCGCACGAGGAGGCGGTGAACACCGTCAAGGCCAAGATGGTCGGCCGCTGGGAGGACGGGGTGCCGCTGATGGTCGCGCCCACTTATGCCGAATGGCAGGCGTTTCGAGCCCGGCTCGACAAGGCGCGCGCCGACAAGGACAAGGCCGCGCTCGCCAAGATCGCGCTGCAGTTCACCAACTTCATTTACGCGTCGGATCCGGTGGGTTCGAAATGCCCGGTCACGTCGCATCTGCGCCGCGCCAATCCGCGCGACACGCTTGGGCCGACGTTCGGCGCCGACGGCATGTCGCAGGAAGGGTCCGCGATCATCAATCGCCGCCGCATCCTGCGGCGCGGCCTGCCCTATGGCCAATATGATCCGCAGGCGCCGAACGACGATGGCGACCATGGCATCATCTTCATGGCGATCTGCACCAATCTCTTCCGCCAGTTCGAATTCGTGCAGCAGCAATGGATGCAGTACGGGCTCGATTTCAACGCCGGCAGCGATACCTGCCCGGTGATCGGCAACCATGCCGCGGCCGACGACCCCAAGCTGGTGATTGCGGTCGATCCCGATGGGGGCAAGCTTCCCTTCATCTGCGACAAGCTGCCGCAGCTCGTCGAGCCGCGCGGCGGCGATTATTTCTTCCTGCCCAGCATGACCGCGCTGCGGATGATCGCGATGGGGATCATCGACCCGACCTGAGCAACCGCGCATTCCCGACCCCACCCCTGCAACAGGAGATGCCCGGTGCAATGGCTGTTCAACCTGCCGATCGTGCTCTGGCGCCGCTTGATGCTAATTCTCCAGGGGCTGTGGGCACTGCTCTGGCTGATCGGCAGCGGCATCGCCGCGCTGTTCGGCAGCGGCGGCACGATCGGGAGCCGGCTCGCTGCGACCATCGGGGGCCCCAACGGGCTGCGCATGGTGTTTGCGGTGCTGCGGCTGTTCCTGCCCAACCTTGTGCTACAACGCCGCGTCGTCGCCGCCTATCCCAGCAATGGCATCACCGCGCTCGCCACGCGCCGGGCGGACGTGATCGACATCCTCAGCCGCGATGCCGATTTCGGCGTGGTCTATGCGCCGCGGATGAAGAGCATCACGGGGGGCGAAAACTTCTTCCTCGGCATGCAGGATACGCCGCGCTACACCCGCGACACGTCCAACATGCGCCTCGTGGTGCGGCGCGACGACGTGCCCGAAATCGTCACGCCCTGCGTTGCCGACGCCGCCAGGGCCGTCGTGGCGATGCTGCCGGGTGCGATCGACGTTCCGCAGGCGCTGACCATACCCGTCGCGGCCAAGCTGCTGGACCTCTACTTCGGTACGCCCGGCCCTTCCGAAGCGGACATGGCGGAATGGACCAGCCTCCTCTTCTGGTATCTGTTCATCGATCTGGCGGCCGATCCCGATCTCGATGTGCGCGCCACCGCGGCGGCGGCCAGTTTCCGCAGCTGGATGGATCAACACATCGCCGCGCGCCGGAGGGGACCCCCAAAGGACGACGTACTCGGCCGCTGCCTCGCCATGGGAGACGCCGCGCTGCCAGGGATGACCGATCTGGACATTCGCAACAACCTGATCGGTCTGCTGATCGGAGAGTTGCCGACGCTGTCCGCCTGCGCGAACCTCGCGCTGGACGAACTGCTCGATCGCCCGCGCGCCTTCGCCGGGGCCTGTGCCGCGGCGCGGGCCGGCGACGACGCGACGCTGTCCGCCTATATATGCGAGGCGCTGCGCTTCCGGCCGCTCAACCCGCTGATCTATCGCAGAGCGATGCACGACACGGTGATCGCCGGGGGGAAGCTCCGTCGCCGCCATATCGCCAAGGACAGCATCGTCATGGCGTCGAATCTGTCGGCGATGTTCGACCCGCTGGCGATCGCCGACGCCACCGCCTTCCGCATCGACCGCCCCTGGGAGACCTATATGCTGTGGGGCTATGGCATGCACAGCTGCTTCGGGGCGCATATCAACCGCGCTGTGCTGCCCGCGATGCTCAGGCCACTGCTCGCCATGCCGAATCTGCGCCGCGCGAACGGTGCGCGCGGGCAGATCGACAAGGGCGACACGCCCTTCCCGCAGCATTTCCACCTGGCGTTCGACGCATGAAGGCGCCGGGCATTCCCGCGACGATGTGGACGTTCCAGGCCATGATCGACAGCGAGACGACGCGGTTGCTTGCCCGCCACTACGGCTTGGCACTGACCGAGCGCGACCACTTGCTGGTCTGTGCCCTCATCCTCGCAAGGTTGTTCGGCGGCACCGGCAAGGTGCCACTGCTGCGGAGCAGGGGCGCGGCGCTGACCGGCCCGCTCGCGATTGCGCAGCATTTCGATGCGGCACTGCCGGCTGCCAACCGCCTGATCCCGGATGCGCCGTCCTTGGCGGCCCAGGTATCGGCGGACTGGGAGGCCTATAATGACGACCTCGGCACCGCCGTAGCGGTCTACGCCTATTTTCATTTGCTGTTCGAGCGTGCGCTGATGCAGCCGATCTTCGCCACCCCGGTGCCGTGGATCGAGGCCGCGCTGCTGCCGCTAACCTATCCAGTTCTGCGAGCCGTCATCACGTCCGGCCTCAAGCTGTCAGCCGAGGCGGCGGCGGCGGCGGCGAAGACCATCTTGGCCAGCTTCGATGCAACCGATGCCCGCATTGCCGATGGCCGACGCTTTCTCGCAGGCGACCGACTCACCCTTGGCGACATCGCGCTCTGCGGTGCCGCGGCGCCGCTGCTGTTGCCCCGCGGCTATGGCGCGTTGATGCCGCCGCTCGAGGCGATGCCGCTCGCGCTGCGCACGTTGATGGAGGGACTGCGCGCCCGTCCCACCGCGGCGTTCGTCCAGCGCCTCTATGACACCGCCTTTGACGGCAGCTAGAAGTCCGGTCCGATCCGCAACCGCCCCGCGGGACGCGGGAATTTGCGGCGCTTGTGCGCGATCAACGGGCGGAACGCCGCGGCGAGACCGGCAAATCGCGCGAGGCGAGCATGGATGTTCTGCCGATCGGCCATCGTGACAGCCTTGTAGCTTTGCGGATGGTCGAGATAGGCCGCCAGCCAATCGCCGAAGCCGGCCGACCATACCGCCTCTGTGCCCACCACCGCCTGCTCAAGCTGTTCGTACGCGACCAGTGAGCGGCGCCAGCGATGCTCGTCGAAATCCAGCGCGCCGCCGGCGAATTGGCGCCCCGCTTGCAAGCCATATCCCATCAGCGCGGTGGAGCGATCCTCGGGCATCGCCAGGTTCAGCCCGCCTTCGCGATCCGACAGGAAGATGCGCGCGATGCGCTCGCGCTGCCCCGGCATGGTGCTCAGCAACTGATCCTGCCAGTCCTTCGCGGAGCCCAGGATGCTGCCGGCAAAGCCGGCCAGCCCGGTGATTGGACGCACGGGCAGGCCCACGCCCTGCCCCGCACGCTGCGGGATGAAGACGCGGTCATTGGGCGAGCCGGCATCCTCGGGAAGCTCGTCCAGGCTCAACGCAAAGGTCGGACGCGCCGGGAACAGCGCGTCGAACAGGTGGATCGGGAAATTGCTGCTGATCCCGCCATCGGCAAACCACATCCGCGCTTTCCGTACTTGTGGGGCCTGCGCGCCGGTCGCTCGCGCGATCGCGTAGGAGGCGATGTCGCGGGTATAGGTCGGCACGGCGGTGAACAGCAGCGGGAAGCTCAGGCTCATCCGGGTGGCGACGACCACCGGCAGGTCCGCGGGCTCGGGGAAGCGCTGCGTCTCGGCCAGTTGCGCGAAAGGCTTGGTCACACGGCCGAGAAAGGCGATCACGTGCGGTGGAAACAGACTGCGCCACTCGGCGAGCGAGAAGCCCGTCGATACGCCCAGCGTCGGAAGCGTGTGCGGCCGCCGCATCGAAAGATTGGTCGTGATCATGCGCAGATCGATCAGGGGCGCCAGCGGATCGGGGCCGATCAGATCGCCGAAGGTGAGCGGGTCACGCGCCTTGGCATCGTGTCCGAACGCGATCTCCTGCAGGGAATCGTGCAGCCAGTCGGTCAGCCCTGGGACCTGGTTTCCTGGCACCGTGCGGCCCGTGCAAAAGCCGAAGCCCGCCGCCGGCAGCTCGCGCAACACCAGCCGGAGCAGATGGCTGCCGATCGCGACGAGCAGGCCGACCAGCGCACCCAGCAGGATACCCGCAATGCCGCCGCGCAGCAGCCACAGCAGCGCCGCGCCCCCGGCCAATCCGACCGCGGACAGAAGCGGAAAGGCACGCGGCAGGCCCCATAGCCATGCGCTGCCGCCCCTTGCCTGCCCACGGACGAGATATTGCATAAGGGCGCGGAAGCGGGGCTCGGGCTGGAAGAGCGCGGCCAGGATGCCGGGAAGGGCGTCGCACCGTGCCTGCAGGCGAACAAAGCCCGCCGGGTCGTCGCGAACGATCCGTGCGTATTCGGCAGCGGCTGTGAACGCAGCTGCGATGGCGCCGGCCGAGGTGCCGCCGATCGACCGCAGCCGGTAGACGCGCGCCAGCTCAAGCACGGCATAGGGATAGACCAGCCCCGAGGTGATACCGCCCTTCATGACGATATCGCATTCCTTATCGGGTGCCTGGAACATGTCGGCGGAATAACGCGGCAGATCCGTCATGATGCTTGAGTTCCCCCATGCTGGACAGCAGTGGCGCATCGATCTTGAACGCCCTCCCTACGGCATGTTCGCGCGGCCGCACACTGGCAAATGCGCGTCGGCGCCAGCCGCTTGCCGCTTATCCGCGCGCCGTCAGGATCGATGCGCCCGGCAGAAGTGGCGAGCCGAGCGTCGCGTCCGCCACGCGCAGGAAAAGCCATCCGATGCCGGCGGTGCCGAGCATCAACCCGCTGATTTCCTCGCGCGTGGCCAGACCCGATGGCCAGGGCTGCTCGCCATCGTGATAGGTGCGCTTCACGCTGTCGAGCAGCGATATCAGGGTGATGGCGGCATCCTCGCGGCCCGCGCGCGCCGCATCCAGCAGCGTATCGGCAAGGCCGAGCACGCCGTGGCAAAGCGTATGATCGATTCCCGGCGTGCCCCGCAACCGCGCTGCCTCCACGACCGTCGCGGTGACCGCCGCATCGAGCGCCGCGCCGTCGCCGACGTCGCCGCGGCGCGCAGCCAGCCGCATCAGCGCGATCCCGGCAGCGCCATGGCACCAGGCGACCGGATAGAAGATCTGTTCGGGCGGATAGCCCGGCAGCACGCGGTAATCGGGCCAGCCGCGATGGTGGCCGTCATAGCACGCCTCTTCGTACCGCAGCGCATCGATCGCTGCGGTACGAAGAGGCTCGCTGGGGGCGAGTGCATCGACGACGAGCAATGCGTGCGCGATCCCGGCGGTGCCATGCGCGAAGCCGGTGAGGTTCGCGCGCGCGCCGGACATGGTTGGCCAGGACAGTCCACGCGCATCTCTGTGGGCCAGCCCGATCAGCGCCAGCGCAACGTCGCGGGCGCGTTCGGCGAGGTCACCGTCCGCGAGCGCGTCCGCACCGATCGCCAGGGCGAGTGCAGTGCCGGCAAGCCCGGAGATCAGATCCGTCGCATCCGGTGCGTCCGGCACGAGCGTTTGCGATGCGAGCAGGCGTCGCCCCGCCGCGATGCTTGCCGCGTCATCGAGGCGCATGCCGGCCGCGATCAGGGCCACCGCCGTGCCGGGACGGCCACCATAGAAGCCGTGCGGCGTCAGTCCGACATGCGCCTCTGCCCGCGCGGCAGCCTGGCGCAGTGCCGCGCGGGCGATACGCTCAAACAGCGGATCGGGAGCGCGGACCGCCAGCTCGGCGAGATACCAGCCGATCCCGGCCGTTCCGCCATAGATATCCGGACCGCAGGTGCGGCTGGCTGCCGGATTCTGGCCGGGCATGGTCGGAATTGCCTCCAGCCACGTCGCCCGATCGGCATGGTGCAGCGCGCGCCTGGCGATGCGATAGCCGATCCGAACCGCGACCTCGGTCGCCGTCGCGGGATCGAGATAGGGAGCGCTCATCGGTCGGCGGCCGCAATGGGTGGAGGATAGGGATAGGCGGTACCGGCATTGCGTTCGAGCGCATCGAACCTCAGCCCATAGCCGGCGAGCCGCGCGCGCATCGCTTCGATGGCATCCGTGCCTTGGCGCGCCTGGAGCAGTCCTTCGGCCAGCAGGCGCGAACGCGCCATTCCGAAGCTCTCGCCGCCCTGCGGGCTTTCGGCGAAGCCGAGCCCGGGGGCCAGTGCCCGTGTGAACAAGGGCAGGTCCGGCCGGAGCCATGTCGCGAGCGCCGCCTGCGTTTCGAGCACGATGTCGATCACGCAAGCGACATCCTCCGCCGCGCAATACAGCACGCCCGCATCCGCACGATCATAGCCGGCCACGGTGCTCGGCACCTTGGCCTGAAAGGGCAAGCGGCGACGGTCGAGACGCGCCGCAAGCATCGCGAGCAAGCCGGCCGCGCCGTCGGGCAGCAGGTTCCAGTAGAACCGTACCTGTCGCCCGGTATTTGCGGCGACGACGGGGCGGCCCAGCAAAAAATAATGGCCGGACGTGATCCCGTCGCGGATGGTTGTACCCTGCCCGGACGACGCGCACACGGCCCTGAGCGTCTCCAGAAAGGCCGCATCGCTGGGTCGCGCTTGGGGCATTTCCTGCCCGGGCCGGCAATAGTGCCGCGCATAGATGCACTCCGTCAGCCCAGATGTCGGCGACTCCGCCGAGCCAAAGGCATGGACTTCGCCCGAAGACAGGCGAAGCTGCCGCGGCCCGGCGCCCGGATCCGCTACCGTGATGTCGGCGGCGATCGCGGCCAGCGCAGTGTCAAGCGCGGCAGTGTCGATCGCGGTCACGCCCACCCCCATTGCCGCCGCACCACGTCCGGCCGCGTCATCAGGCGGATCGCCGCATCGAGCATCGTAGGGATGCCCGGCGCGAGCGTGCCGTGGTGCGTGCTCTCCAGGCAGGTCTGCACGATCCGTGCGCCGCACATCGCCAGCATGCGGGCCGCCGCATCCCGCCTCCCGGCCACGAGCGTTGCCGCATAGCTTCGCCATAGCGCCTCGGCCAGCGGCTGCACCCGGCGCAGCGCCTGGTCGAGCGGTTCGGGCGGCCCGGCGGGATTGGGGATCAGCATGGAATGCAGCAGCCCGGCGACATCCCACAGCCCGTCCCCGAAGGTCGCCAGCTCCCAATCGATGATTCGGAAGGTTCCATCGGCGACAATCAGGATGTTGGGCGCCTTGATGTCGCCATGGATGATCTGGTCGCCCGTCCAGCCGGCCCGGATCCGCCAAAGCGCGGCAGCCGCCTCCGGCTGTCCCAGAAACCGACGCAGTACGTCGAGCGACGCGGCGGTGGCGGGTGCGTACCGCACATCCGGCGCCCCTAGCGTCAACACCCAGGGAAGCAGCGGCGGAAAGAGCCGGCGGCTCGGCCCCGCGATCGCCGCTTGGGAAACCGGCCCGTGCAGGGTCGCCAAGGCGATGCCCACCTCGCCGATAAGGTCGGGCGAGACCCCCATCCCCCACAAATGCTCGGTCAGCGGCGGCGCGCCGACCAGATACTCGATGGTGAGAATGCGCTGCGGTTCGTCATAGTGCAGAAAGCGCGGCATCCAGCGTGTGAGCGCCGAGAAGCCGGCGTCGTTCCTCGTCAGCCAGAACATCGATGCTTCGGTCCACAGCGTTGCCGCGTCCATGGCCGCAGCGTCCTTCGGTTGTTTGACGACGACGCCGCGACCGCAATACTCGATAAGGACGAGGGTATTGCGTGATTCCACCGCAACTACCGAAATATCTGCGCAAACCATGTCACTGGATGAAAGAATACCGATCCGCAGCAAATGTTGGATGGTTTCCCAACGATCTAACGCCATTCCGATGTGCCCCCGCCATGCCAGCATATGTACTTCGCCATCAAAGCTCAAGCCATGCGCGACGAGTCCCGACAAATATGACTCCGCAAAACGGGTAACCCGAACTATTGTTACCGGAAGTAACGCGAGTCCCTACAATTGTCATAGGAGATGGGAAATGGCGGAACCGGCCAAAGCAAACGTGCGCCTGGATGACTTTGTTGCTGCAGTTCATGCAGATCCTGCCAACGCGACGCCGAGTCAGCTTGTCAGCGGCTTCGTTGGTCGCGGTGACGGCGAGGACAAGATCCGAATCTATTCCGATCCCAGCCTGCGGCATTGGATCGAAGCGTCGTCCGAGGACGTAATCCACAGCCAGCCGATCGCCGATTCCCCGCTCGGGGGCTCGCATATCTGGCTCAAGGACGGCGCCGCGTTGAAACCGGGGACCGCGGGCGGCAGCGCGGCAGCCGGCGGCCTCGGCGGCGACAATGGAGCCTTCAGCCCCTACAATACCGTGCATCCCACGGTGTGGACGCAGATCGGGTGCGCGCCGACCCATGGTCTGGGCTGCCCCTCGACGATCAGCTGCCCGCCGCACAATACGGCTGCAACCGTCTGCACGCAGATCGGGTGCGTCCCGACCCACGGCGTCGGCTGCCCGCAAACGATCAGCTGCCCGCCGCACGCCACACTGGCGACGGTCTGCACGCAGATCGGCTGTGCGCCGACGCACGGCCTGGGTTGCCCGCAGACCGTCAGTTGCCCGCCGATAACCCAAGCAAATACCTGCGCGCACACCATCGCGCACTGCCCGGTGCCGCAGGCGACGGCAGCCACCCTATGCACGCAGGTTGGTTGTGCACCGACGCAGCATGGCCTGTGCCATCCTACCCTGATCGGATGCCCGATCCAGACCGGCTTCGTATGCCCGCCGGTCACCCTGGGCTGCCCGATCGACACCGTCGCTGGCCCGCCGCAGCAGGTGTTCGCAGCCGCGGCACCGACGCGCAATCCGGGCTGCCCCAACACATCGACCTGCACCCCCACGCACGGGGTGGGATGCCCGCAGACGATCACGTGCACGCCGACGCACGGATACGGATGCCCCGCGACGGTAAGCTGCCCGCCGGCCAACGCTGCCACCCTTCCAACCCTGCCGCCCTATTGTCTGCCGCTTACCATTCCGACGATCCACTGCTGATCCAGACAGCCCCCGGCGACCAGCGCCGGGGGCTGTTGTTTTTCACCAGCTCAAGCCAGTCGCTAGGCCACGAAAGGCTGCTGCACGCGAAGCCGCAGACAGCCGCGGCCAAGGCGTCCTAGGCAAGCGCCGCGCAGAGGCGCGGCGACTATCTGCGCTGCGAGGTACATCCCTCTGGCGGCATTGCTGGAATGGACCCATCTTGTTGTCGAATTCCGCTCCGCACGTCCCTAGTCCGACGAGCCTATCGGCGCGACGCGTCGGGGACGTCCCGACCAACAGCGTTCGCCTGATGCCCCAGCATGGGTAGCGGAGCTCGCCAGAAACGGCGCCCAGTTGAACGCCCAGACAGCGCCCATCCAAGTCGGGGACTTGGAACGGCCGGGCAGCCGCCCGCAACGTTCGAATCGGGCCCAACGTACACCGGATCCCACGGCGCCTGACGCGTTCGTGGCCCCTTCGCGCGGGTGACAGCGGCACGACATGCGAACATATCGGACCGCGCCAGCCCCGCCATCTTTCGCGGCTTTCTAGCGATGTAGTCTAGTTGTACTGGTGCCGCTTACAGGACTCGAACCTGTGACCCCCGCATTACGAATGCGATGCTCTACCAGCTGAGCTAAAGCGGCGCCCGGTGCCGGGCGCTGGCTTGCCCGGAGGAGGGCGCGCTTACCAGCCGTTCCCCGCCTATGCAAGCGCCTCCTTGCGGCTCCGCCAACTTTCTTCAGCCCGCGGCTTTTCCTGATCCGCCTTTTACGCAGCATTTACCATGGGTCCTGCACAAGGTGCCGGATCAGCGTTTTCGGGCCCTTGCCCGCAGTGGAGCATCCGCATGAACATGGCTCGCGGCATCAATCGTCCGACGGAACCCGAGCACGTAACCGTGGCGGACGAAGCGATTGAAGAACGCCCCGTGGCGATCGGTGGCGACGAGCGGCGGATGCACGTGCGCGCCTACAATCACTGGGTCTCGCTGCTGCGCGGCCGGCCCTACCCCGCGATCCACGATCTCGATCCCGAAAACATTGCCGATTTCGGCCCGAACAGTGTGCTTCTCGATTTCACCGCCGGCATCGACAATCCCGCCATCCGCTATCTCGGCACCGCGCTGCGCGAGGAGTGCGGGATCGAGGGGCCGATCGCGCAGGTCGGCGAAGTGCCCAGCCGCTCGCTGCTCTCGCGCCTCACCGATCATTATCTCCAGATCATCGCCAACCGTGCGCCGATCGGCTTCGAAGCCGAGTTCGTCGGCCAGCGCGGCCACCAGATGTTCTATCGCGGCATCCTGATGCCGTTCGCCTCGAACCCCGAGGCGATCGACTTCATCTACGGCGTGATCAACTGGAAGGAAGTGGTCGACGCCGAGATGCAGGCACGACTCGATGCCGAGATCGAGGCGTCGCGCCGTGCGGTGCCCCACCAGGCACCAACCCAGTCGGTCTGGGCGGACGGCCCGAGTGCCGGCCTCGATTCACCCGCCACCGCCGAACTGCCGCGCACCGAGCTCGCCTCGCCCCTCGCCGACCAGCTGATGCTCGCCCGCGAGTCGGCCACCGCCGCCCGCGCCTCGGAACTGCGCGGCCGCGTCGCGCTCTATCGCGCGCTCGATCGTGCCTATGGCTTTGCACTCGCCGCCGAGCAGGATCCGGCGGGCTATGCCGCGCTGCTCGCCGAGGCGGGGATCGCCGCCCAGGCGCGCTCGCCGATGACGCCGGTGGCCAAACTCGTCTTCGGCGCCGACTATGACAAGACCCGGCTCGCCGAGTTCGCCGCGGTTCTTACCCATGCCCGACGGCTGGCGGTGCCGGCGGACGGGCTGGACGCGTTCCTGGAAATCACCCCTGGCGGGATCAAGAGCGTCGTCGCTGCCGAGCGCGAGCTGCGCGCCTCGGTGGCCGGCGAGCGTCGCCCGGCCGCCTTTGCCCGCGCCGTCGAGGCGCTGCGACACCGGCCGCCGCTCGCGCGCGTGGCGATGGCGCCGGGCGAAGCAGAATTCGTGCTGCTGCTGGCGCGTGCGGGCGGACAAGGCCTCGATATCGTCGCCAAGCTGGACGACGATGCCCAGCTGACCGACCGCGCCGTACGCCGCGCGGCTGCCTGAGTCTTACCACGGCGGAGGGCGCTTCTGCGCCATTCTTCCCGGTTTTTCCAGACTTGAGGTGGCCTTCGCCCGGGAGCATAGCCGCATCCATGAAGAACCTAGAAAAAAAGATCATGCAGGCGTTTGAGGATCGCATCTTCGAAGGCGCCCTGCCCGGAGAGCTGGAAGGACTGGACGAGTCGGAGCGCACGGAAGTGGCGCGGTTCGTCGCGGAGACGGCGGCCGAACGCCCGCCGCAGACCGTGCGGCTCAATCTAGAAACCTATCAGGACGATGCCAGCCGCAAGATGCGGCTCGCCGTGATCAACGACGACATGCCGTTCCTGGTCGATTCGATCGCCGCGGCAATCGCGGCGTTCGATCTTGGCATCTTCCGCATCATCCATCCGATCCTGCCGGTGGAACGCGACGCCAAGGGCGTGGTGACCGACATCGGCGAGAAGGCGAAGGATTCGCAGCCCGAATCGATGATCTACATCGAGATGGAGCGCGCCGACGCCCGCACGCGGCGTGCGCTGACCAGCGAGATCGAGCGCGTGCTGGAGCATGTCCGCGACGTTGTCTCGGATTGGCGGCCGCTCCAGCAGGCGCTCTCGATCGACGGTGCGCGCGTCCCCTCGCGCGAAGGCGAGGCCTTGCTCCGCTGGTTCGCCGACGATGCGATGACGCTGCTCGGCCATGAGAAATGGTCGGTCAGCGGCGAGAGCAGCGATCAAATCGGCCTCGCCCGCTACACCCATGAAGTGCCGCTGCTCGCCGATACCTCGCGCAAGCTTGCGGTCGATTATTTTGAAATGGGCGGCGAGATCCCGCTGCTGCTCAAGTCGAACGCCACGTCCTCGGTACATCGCCGCGTGCCGCTCGACATCGTCGTGACGCCGTTGACCACCGGGCAGGACGTCACCGGCCTGTCGATCCACTACGGCCTGTGGACCAGCCAAGCGCTGAATACGCCTCCGGCGATGGTGCCGATGCTGCGCGGCCGCCTGGAGATGCTCGAATCGAAGTTTGGCTTTGATCCCTCGGGTCATACCGGCAAGGCGATGACGCATGCGCTTACCGGCCTGCCGCACGACCTGACCACGGCCTTCGATCTCGAAGCGCTGGAGAGCCTGGTGCTTACCGCCATGTCGGTCGCGGATCGCCCGCGCTCGAAGCTGGTGCTGGTGCGCAGCACGCTGGGCCGGCATCTGTTCGCCTTCGTCTGGCTGCCGCGCGAGCAGGTCGCCGCCGGCCACCGCGAGACGATCGGCAACATGCTGACCGAGGCTGCACACGCGAAGATGATCAACTGGTCGATCGCGCTGGAAGACGGGGTGCTGGCGCAGCTGCGCTACACGCTCGACTTGCGTGGCGATACGACCATGCCCGACGAAGACGAGCTCGATGCGCGCATCGCCCGCATGGTGCGCGGCTGGGCGCCGGCGGTGGAAGCTTGCCTCGGCGAGATCGCCGGCAGCGGCGCGGCGCGTCTGTCGCTGCGCCTCGCCAACGCCTTCCCCGACGTCTACCGCCTCACCCACACCCCCGAGGAAGCCGCGCAGGACATGGTGCGGATCGGCGGGCTCGAGGACGAGCATGCCCGCTCGGTGCGGATCGTACCGCTGCAGGGTGAGCCGGGCACATACCGGATCAAGCTCTACCGCCTGGGCGGCGCGCTGGCGCTCTCCGATGCGGTGCCCGCGTTCGAGAATTTCGGCTTCCGCGTGCTGGAAGAAGTGCCGACCGAGCTGACCAACGGCGCCTTCATTCACGACTTCAAGGTCGAACCGGCGACGCCCAGCACGATGCTGGACCGCAATCCCGCGATCGTCGAGGCCGCGGTGGCGGCGGTGCTGGAGGGCCGCGCCGAGAACGACCTGTTCAATCGACTGATCGTCGAAGCGGGCCTCAGCCCGTCCGCCGTGGTGCTGCTGCGCGCCTGGTTCCGCTATCTGCGCCAGACCGGCATGCTCTACGGCCTGGGCACCGTGGTCGACGCGCTGCGCCGTGCCCCGCTCGTCGCGCTTGCGCTCGTCGATCGCTTCGAGGCGGCACACAGCCCTGCGCGCAGCGGCGAGGCGGATGCGGTCGCGCTCGCGGAAAAGGCGATCGATGCCGGCTTGGCTCAGGTGAACGCGATCGACGACGATCGCATCCTGCGCCTGTTCAAGGGCGTGGTGCTGGCGACGCTGCGCACCAATGCGTTCGCGCCCGCCGGTGCCGAGGCGCTGGCGTTCAAGCTCGATTCGGCCAAGGTGCCGGGCCTCCCCGCCCCGCTTCCCTGGCGCGAGATCTGGGTGTACAGCCCGCGCGTCGAGGGCATCCATCTGCGCGCCGGCCCGGTCGCGCGTGGCGGCCTGCGCTGGTCCGATCGCCGCGACGATTTTCGTACCGAGATCCTGGGCCTGATGAAGGCGCAACGCGTGAAGAACGCGGTGATCGTGCCGACCGGCGCCAAGGGCGGCTTCTATCCGAAGCACCTCCCCTTGCCCGCCGTCGATCGCGACGCCTGGCTGGCCGAGGGTACCGAGAGCTACCGCATCTTCATCCGCGCGCTGCTGTCGATCACCGACAACATCGTCGCCGGCGAGGTGGTGCATCCGGAAGGGGTGACGATCCTGGACGGCAACGATCCTTATTTCGTGGTCGCCGCGGATAAGGGCACGGCGAGCTTCTCGGACGTCGCCAACGCGCTGGCGATCGAGCGAAATTTCTGGCTGGGCGATGCGTTCGCCTCGGGCGGCAGCGTCGGCTACGACCACAAGGCGATGGGCATCACCGCCAAGGGCGCCTGGGTCTCGGTCCGCCGCCACTTCCTGGAAATGGGCACCGACATCCAGTCCGAGCCGGTGACCGTGGCGGGCGTGGGCGACATGTCGGGCGACGTGTTCGGCAACGGCATGCTCTTGTCCAAGACGATCAAGCTGGTTGCCGCCTTCGACCATCGCCACATCTTCCTCGATCCCAATCCGGACGCGTCGAAGAGCTGGGACGAGCGTGCGCGCATGTTCGCACTGCCGCGCTCGAGCTGGGCGGACTATAATCCCGACCTCATCTCCGATGGCGGCGGCGTGTTCGCGCGCACCGAAAAGTCGATTCCGCTCAGCCCGCAGGTCAAGGCCCTGCTCGACCTCGACGTCGACAGCATCGATCCCAACGGCCTGATGATCGCAATCCTCAAGGCACGCGTCGGGCTGCTGTGGTTCGGCGGCATCGGCACCTATCTGAAGGCGGCGAGCGAGAGCAACGGCGAGGTGGGCGATCCCGCCAACGACCGCATCCGCATCAATGCCGAGCAGGTCCGGGCCCAAGTGGTCGGCGAAGGCGCCAATCTCGGCGTCACCCAGGCGGCACGCATCGCGTTCGCCCGCAATGGCGGCCGCCTCAACACCGATTTTATCGACAATTCGGCCGGCGTCGACTGCTCCGACAACGAGGTCAACATCAAGATCGCGCTCAACCGTGAGATGATCGAGGGCCGGCTCGGCTTCGAGGACCGCAACGCGCTGCTCGTGTCGATGACCGACGACGTGTCGCACCTCGTGCTGGAGGACAACCGCCTCCAGACGCTGGCGCTGTCCTTCATGGAGAATGACGGCGCGCTCGACCTGCCCAGCTATGTGCGGGTGATCGAGATCCTCGAAGCCAGCGGCCGGCTCGACCGTGGTGTCGAAGGCCTCGGCTCCAACGAGGACCTGCTGCGCCGCGCGCAGGACGGCCGCGGGCTGACACGGCCCGAGCTGGCGGTGCTGCTCGCCTCGGCCAAGCTGGCGCTGCAGGACGCAATCGAGAAGGGCGATCTTGGCCACGATGCCGCGCTGGTCGGCGATCTCCACGCCGCCTTCCCCAAGGCGATGCAGGAGCGCTTCGGCAAGGCGATCGACGAGCATCGGCTGCGCAACGAAATCGTCGCGACCAAGCTCGCCAACCGCGTGGTGAACCGCCTCGGCGTGCTCCACCCGTTCGAGCTGGCCGAGGAAGAAGGCGCGTCGATGCGCGACATCGCCGCGATGTTCGTCGTCGCCGAACGGCTGCTCGGCCTGCCGGCGCTGTGGGAAGCGGTGGAAACCGCCGAGATCAGCGAAGGCGCCCGCATTGCGCTGCTCGACGAGCTGGCAGTAGCGGTGCGTGGCCAGATCGCCGATCTGCTGCGCATCACCCGCCCGGGCGCAAGCCCCGCCGAGGTGATCGCGCGTCTGCAGCCGGGGATCGAGGCGCTGGGTCGCGAGACCAAGAGCCTCATGCTCAGCGAGGTCCGCGCCCAGGCCGATCGGATCTGCGACAAGCTGACCGCGGCGGGCGCGCCGCACGAGCTGGTCGATCGCGTGGTCCATGTTTTCGAACTGGACGGCTGCATCGGTCTCGCCGATCTCGGTCAGCGCAGCGGTGTCGACGAGGTGGTACTGACCCGCGCCTTCACTTCGCTTGGGCAGGCACTGGGTCTCGACTGGGCCCAGTCGACCGCGGCGCGGATCACCACCGGGGACGTGTGGGAACGCCTGCTGATCGCCGGCCTCGCTCGCGATTTCCAGCAGCTCCGCCTGGACTTCCTCGGCCGTGTCGACGGGCAGGACCCGCAGGCAGCCGTGGACGCTTGGCTCGCCGAGCATCGCGCCCGAGTCGAGCAGTTCAGCGCGCTGGTGCGGCGCGCGCGGCAATCGGCAGTGCCGAATGCGGCGATGCTCGCCCAGATCGCCGGCCAGGCCCGCGTGCTGCTCGGTCGGGAGTAAGGTCAGGACCCGCCGCGCTGTTCCGGCGCGGCGGGTACCGCCTAGACGTTCAGCGCCGTCAGCATCTCCAGCAGATCTTCCGGGAAGATCGGCTCGTCATGCGCGGCTATTTGATCCCGCGTGAACCAGCGCCAGCCGCGCATCACCCGCTGCTCAAGCGCCGTATGGCCGGCGGTATCGATCGCCTCGACGTCGGTGCGGACGAGGAAATAGCGCTCGTCGGCCCAGACCGGCACGCCCTCGATCGTCACGAACTCGACGGCGCGCTGCGCCACTTCAGGCCCGGGATCGGCCCGGATACCGGTCTCCTCCCACAGCTCGCGCCGTGCGGCGGCCTCGTAGCTCTCGCCCGGGTCCACCGCGCCGCCCGGCGTGCACCAGAAGGGCGGCCGGTCGCTGGGATCGAAGCGGAACAGCAGCACGCGCCCCGCGCCGTCGAGCAGCAGGATCCGCGCCGCCGGGCGCGCGACACGATCCGTGCTCATTCGCCCGGTACGGTCGCCTTGATCGCCAGCGCGTGGATGCGCGTGGCGAGCAGGTCGGCGAGCGCATGGTTGACCTTGCGCTGGCGGGCGACGCGGTTGAGCCCGGCGAATTCGGGGCTCTCGATGGTAACAGTGAAGTGGCTTTCGCCGGTGCCGTCGTCGCCCAGATGCCCGCGATGCTGGGCGCTGTCGTTGCTGACATGGAGCTGCGACGGGGCGAGCGCGGTGCGCAGGCGATCGGCGATAAGATCGGCCAGGGGGCCGGTAGCGAGGTCGGTCATCGCGCCTATATAGGCGGTTTGTTCGAGGGAGTCGCGTGGCTAGCCGTCCGCCGAAAAAGGATCGTCCGAATGCCCGTTTCCACGGTCGCGTGGAAGCGGAAGGGAGACTGTGCGCAGAGCCGGGCTGCAATGCCGCCGGCGAATTCCGCGCGCCGCCGCTGGAAGGCGCGCGCAGCGGCTTCGACGGGCCGCCGCAATTCCGCTGGCTGTGCCTGGATCATGTCCGCGCGTTCAATTCAGGCTACAACTTCTTCTCGGGGATGAGCCCCGACGAGATCCACGAGGCGCAGCGCCCGATCGCCGGCTGGGAGCGCGAGACGCGCGCGTTCAGCGCCAATCCCGACGTGCCGCCGCGCTGGGCCGATTTCGCCGACCCGCTCGACGCGATCGGCGCGCGGTTCCGGGACCGGATGAAGGATCGCGGCGAGCGCAAGGACGGGCGGCCGCTGTCCGGCGCGGATCGCGATGCGCTGAAGGTGCTCGACCTGGAGATCGACTGCGACCGCACGGCGTTGCGCAAACGCTATTCGGAACTGGTGCGCAAGTTCCATCCGGACCGCAACGGCGGCGACCGCAGCCACGAGGCGCGGCTGCAGCGGGTGATCGCGGCGTATCAGCAGCTGAAGGGGTCGTCGGCGTTCGCGTGAACGCCGCCCCCGGTCAATTGCGGTCTGGTGCGCCCGGCGGAAAATAAGCACGGTAGGGACGCGCATCCTCAACGCACCGCGCGACCGACGGGCGCGCCAGCAGACGGGCACGATAAGCGGCGACCGTTGGATATGCGCCAGCAATGGGATGCACCCAATCGGCGTAGAAGAGCGCGGGCGCTGCCGCGCAATCCGCCAGCGTAAACGCGCCGGCTGCCGCCCAGTCGCGATCCTTTAGCCAAGTTTCCAGCCAGCCATAGGCGCGCTCCAATGCCGCCTTCGCCTGCTCTACCTCGACAGGATCACGGCGTTCGGGCGATCGCATGGCATCGACCACCACCCGCTGCATCGGCCCCATCACATGGTTGTCGAAGATGCGATCGAGCATCCGGACGTCGATGGCCGCATCGGCGCTCTGCGGCAGGAAGCGCGTGGCACCGGGATGATGCAGATCGAGATATTCGATGATGACGGTGGACTCCATCACCGGGCGTCCCGCATCGACGAGCAAAGGGAACTTGGCGAGCGGCCAGTGCCGTGCCAGTTCGGCGCCATTCTCCGGCTGATCAGGCCCGAGCGCCCGGAACCGAAAGTCGGTGCCGTTCTCGTAGAGCGGGATCAACGCCTTCCAAGTGTAGGACGAGAACGGGTGTCCGAACAGCTCAAGCATCTGCCGCCTTCCCGCTCACCAGCCCGAACATCGCGCCGTCCGGGTCGATCGCCTGGAGCACCCGCTCGCCGCCCGGCACGTCCATCGGCCCTTTGACGACGGTGCCGCCCGCCGCCTCCACCCGGCCCATCGCCGCGTCGACATCGTCGACCCGGAAGTAGAAGCTCCAGCCCGGCTTCGCGCCCGGCGGCGTGCGCATGATCGCGCCGATTGGCTCGCTGCCGTCATGCGCGATGAAGCTGTATTCGCCCATGTCGCCCATCGACATCCCACCCGTTCGCGTGAGCCCGAAATGACGATGGTAAAATCCGAGTGCCGCCTCGGCATTGGGTGTCAGCAGCTCGTTCCAGCCGACATGGCTCATCCCACGCCGCTGATAGACGGTGCTGGTGGCGCCCTCGGTCGCGCCGCGCATTACGTAGAAGGGAATGCCCTGCGGATCGGTGACCATCGCGATCCGGCCGACCCCGGCCGCGTCCCAGGCCGGCACCAGCACCTTGCCGCCCGCCGCGACGATCTCCGCCACGCTGGCATCGACATCGTCGACGCCGAAATAGGCGAGCCAAGTCGGGCTGGCCCCCGCCGCGAGCATCGCGGCGTCGAGCTGCAGCATGCCGCCTGCGTTGCCGTCCGGTGCCACGATCATGCGATAATCAGGCCCGCCCGGCGGCGGCGCGCCGACCTGCCAGCCGACCACCGCGCCGTAGAAGGCCGCGGCCTTGTTCGCATCGCGCGTCATCAGTTCGTACCAGATGATTTCGCCTTGCCGGTTTGTCATGTCTCGTTCTCCCCTGACTTCAGCTCTCGCCGCGATCGACGATCGGCTCAAATCCGCCCCAGAACATGCGCTTGCCGTCGAACGGCATCGTACGCCCCTGCATCTCGGGCGCTTCCATCAGCTCGCCCCAGCCGGCATCGCGCGTCGCCTTGTCGGGCCACAGCACCCAGGCGAAGACCACCGCCTCGCCCTTTTCAGCCAGCGTCGCGCGGTAAAAGTCGGTGGCGGTGCCGTGCGGCACGTCCTGGCTCCAGGTTTCCATCACCCGCGTCGCGCCGAATTTGAGGAACAGCTCGGCGGTCACCTCCGAAAGCGCACGATACTCCGCTTTCTTCGCCTCGGGCACCGGGATCACATATCCGTCAAGATAGGCCATGGTCGCGCTCCGTCAGGCGGGTTCGGGCATTTCGGTGCGCAATTCTGCCAGCTGCGCCTCAATCGCGGCAAGGAACGCTGGCCGGGCGAGGCAGCGCTGCTGATACGCGGCCAACATCGGGTGCGCAGCGAGCATGTCGGTATGGTCGAGCATCCGCAACGCCGACGCCATCAGCAGGTCCCCGGCGGTGAAACGCCCCTCCAGATAATCGCGCGTCCCCAGCGCGGCGGCGAGCTGGCCCAGCCGCGTGTCCACATCCGCAACCAGGCTGGGACGGCGAAGCCGCGCCCATTCCTCGCCCTGCGCGAACCGGTCGACCGTGGCCAGCTCCATCAGCATCGGCTCGACGCTGTTGAGCGCCGCGACCGCCCAGCTGAGCGCCCGCGCCCGGCCGACGGCATCGCGCGGCAGCAGCACCTCGGAGCGCTCGGCGATATGCAGCACGATCGCACCCGATTCGAACATCCGCACCGCACCTTCGCGATAGGCCGGAACCTGGCCGAAGGGCTGCTCGGCGAAATGGTCTGCGGGCCGATGCACCGTGCTGATCGGATCGGTGCGATAGCCGAACCCGGCTTCTTCCAGCGCCCAGCGGACACGGAAGTCGCGGACATAGCCGCGGGCAAAATCCGGCACCCAGTCCAGCGTGACGATCTCTATAGGACTTTCGGAAACGACAGGCATGGTACCCCTCTCCTCTGATTCAGGCGTCGCCTTCGCGCTTGGCGCCCTTGAGCAGCGCGACGATCGCCATCGCGTGGCCGTGCCCCAGCCCGAACTGCTCCTTGAGATCCGCGACGATCGCCCCCGCCTTCACGCCGGCGCGCAGGCCGGACGCATCGGTCCAGCCCCTCTCCGCGGCGTAGTTGCGAAAATCGTCGGGGCTGCGGGCGGTCTTGGCCTGGATGTTGTCGAGATAGGCCTGGAACGACATGGTCGGTCTCCCTTCCGGTTCAGGCCGGTTCCGCCTGGGCCATCGCCTCGGCGGCAGCGGCCATGTCCATGTGGAAAGGTTCGAAGATATGGCCGTCGGGATCGGTGAAGGTGCGCCCGTACATGAAGCCCATGTCCTGCAGCGGACGGATGTCGCCAATGCCGCCCGCCGCCGCGGCCTTCTCGACCAGCGCATCGACGGCCGCGCGATCGTCGAGCGGCAGCGCGATCAGCACCTCGGTCGTGGCGGTCGCATCGGCGACGGCGCGCGGGGTGAAGGTCTGGAAGAAGTCGCGGTCGAGCAGCATGAAGGTGAGCGTTTCGGACAACACCATCGCGCTTGCGGTCGGCCCGCTGAACTGATCGTTCTTCGTGCAGCCGATCGCTTCGTAGAAGGCGGTCGCGCGCGGCACATCCGCCACCGGCAGGTTCACGAACACGCTGTTCGGCATCGCTGTCTCTCCCCTTTGGGCAGCGCTTTCGAGTCGCGCCCTGCTTGATTCGTGCCGCGCCTGATCCTAAAAAACAACTGTGAAGTTAGAAAATATAACCACCACCAGACGCCGCTATGACGATGCCTGCGGCGCCGCCCTCGCGCTGGAGTTCGTCGGCGAGCGCTGGGCGCTGCTGATCATTCGCGAATTGCTGCTGGGCCCGCGCCGCTTCGGCGAGATCCGCGCCGGGCTGCCCGGGCTCAGCGCCAATGTGCTCACCCAGCGCCTGCAGGGGCTCGAGGCCGACGGGATCGTCGTGCGAAGGAAGCTGCCGCCGCCGGCCAGTGTGCAGGTCTATGCGCTCACCCCCTGGGGCTATGAGGCCGAGCCGGTGGTGATGGCGATGGGCCGCTGGGCGCTGCGCTCGCCGCGGCACGATCCATCGCTTCCCTTCTCGCGCGTTTCGCTGATGCTGGCGCTGCGCATGCTGCTGCTGCCGGACAAGGCCGCGGGCTGGGCGGGCCAGATCGGCTTCCGGCTGGGTGAGGAAACCTATCGCGTCACCGTGTGCGACGGCGCGCTGGCGATCGACCTGGGCACGCTCGCCGACACCGAGGCGGTGTTCGTCGGTGAACCCAACGACTTCCTGCCGGTGCTGTTCGGCACCATGCCGCTGCCCATGGCACTCGCCGAAGGCAGGTTCGTTGTCGAAGGCGACCTGGCACGCGCCGCCGCCTTCGCTACCCTGTTCCTGCTGCCGCCGAAGATCGGCGCCTGAACCCTCCCTTCGGACATGCGGTTGCAGTGCGGCAAACAAGCCACTAGGTCCGGTGCGACTGAAGGATTTGATATGGCCGACATCCCCAACACCCTGCCCGACAGCCGGGACTCCACGATCCTCGACGCGCCCGACAAGATGGTGAAGGTGCGCGACCTGTTCGGGATCGACATCGACATGGAAGTCCCCGCGTTCAGCGAGGCGGACGAGCGCGTGCCCGATCTGGACCCCGCCTATGTGTTCGATCCGGACACCACGCTCGCGGTGCTGGCGGGCTTCGCGCACAATCGCCGCGTGATGATCCAGGGCTATCACGGCACCGGCAAGTCGAGCCATATCGAGCAGGTGGCGGCTCGGCTCAACTGGCCGTGCATTCGCATCAACCTCGACGCGCATATCAGCCGCATCGACCTGATCGGCCGCGACGCGATCGTGCTCAAGGACGGCCAGCAGATCACCGAGTTCCGCGAAGGCCTGCTGCCCTGGGCGCTGCAGACCCCGACCGCGCTGGTGTTCGACGAATATGACGCGGGCCGGCCGGACGTGATGTTCGTGATCCAGCGCGTGCTGGAGACCGAGGGCAAGCTGACCCTGCTCGACCAGAACCGGGTGATCCGCCCGAGCCCCTGGTTCCGCCTGTTCGCCACCGCCAACACCGTGGGCCTGGGCGACACCAGCGGCCTGTATCACGGCACCCAGCAGATCAACCAGGGCCAGATGGACCGCTGGAACATCGTGGTGACGCTCAACTATCTGCCTGCGGCCACCGAGGCGCGGATCGTGCTCGCCAAGTCCGGCGAATATGACAAGCCGGGCGGCAAGGAGACGGTGGAGAACATGGTCCGCGTGGCCGAGCTGACCCGCCGCGGCTTCATCAACGGCGACATCTCGACGGTGATGAGCCCGCGCACCGTGATCACCTGGGCGCAGAACGCACTAATCTTCGGCGACATCGGCTTCGCCTTCCGCCTCTCGTTCCTCAACAAGTGCGACGAGGCAGAGCGGGCGCAGGTGGCGGAATATTACCAGCGCGTGTTCGGCAAGGATCTGCCGGAAAGCGTGGTCGGTCGCGTCTGATGCGGTCGCCCGCGCCTATGCCCGTCCGATGACGGCGTAGGCGCGGCCGGCACCGTCAAGGCGCGGGCTTGCGGGGAACGGCAGGCGCGTTCTCGGCTTGCACGCGGACGCCCTGCCCTGCCGGGTAGAGCCAGAGCGCGCCTTTCGCGGTGTCCAGGGTTGTGACTCCCGAGCCCAGAATGCCAAGCCCCAGCAGTCCCTCGTTCGAACTGCGAACGGACGGACTTCGCCGCAGCACCGGGACGTCGCCGATCCACACGTCGTCGCTGAGCTTCAGCTGCTTCGCCGTCCCCAGCTGCTGGCTCCCGGTCATGCTACCGTCGGCCCGCATCGACGTGGCGCTCTGGGCCGTCCGCGCCTCCGAGGGAATGACGCGATCCCAGGTATCGGCGCGGAGGGAAACGGCGCTCCGCACGCTGCCATAGTCGATCTTGAGGCTCACCGGATTGCCGTTGATCTGCGCAGAGATGCGGTAGCCGGGCGCGAAGGCGATCTTCGCAGGCGCCGCGTCGGGAGCGCCCTGTTGAGTCACGCGGAGATGGTCGTGCAGGCCGAACGCGATCCAGTTGGCGGCCGGGTTCACCACCACCACGAAGGCGGCGAGTGCGTCGCCGCCGAGCACGCCAGCGATCGGACGGTCGAGCCCGCGCGAGACGGCGCCAAGGTCGGCCGTGACGAACTGGCCCGTCGCCTTGAATGCGTCGCCGATCGTGATCGTGCCTTCGGTACTGCCTGTCGGCACGGTAGACAGCCCGGTGTTAAGCCCCTTCGCGCTCTTCGACACCGCCATGCCATGGCTGCGCGCGAAGCTTTCGTCGATCAGCGTGGCGTCGCTGCCATTGTCGGAGAGAAAGGCAGCCGGCTGGCCGTTGATCTGCCCTTCCAGGACGATCGCACCATGCGGCCGTTGGATCGGAACCTGCGCCACGGTTGCCGTCGACATTGCAATGTGCATTGTGCGGGTCGAACCGTCCGCGACCTGCGCGCCTGCGGCGGCGGGACAGAGGAACAGCGGCAAAGCAAACATCGCCCGGCAGAACATACGCCCGACTCCTCCGCAAAAGCGAAGACAAGGGCTTCCATAATAACGGTTAATCGTGAATCAAACATATGCTGCGCGGGGTGGGGGCCTCAATTCTGCAACCGGCCCGAGCTGTCCTGCAACAGCCAGAAGCGGGTGTAGCGCTGCAGCCGCGGCAGGATGATCCATTGCAGCGTCGCGGTCAGCAGCAGCGACGAGGGCAGCAGCTGCAGCGGCAGCGGCACGTCCTTCAACACCGTGCGCACGCCCAGGCTGACCAGCAGCAGCACCGGGAACACCGTCAGCCAGGTGGTTACGAAGCGCTTCCACTTGCTCGCGCTGGCGTCGCTGGGCAGGTCGAAGGCGATGCGGTCGCCCGACTGGATCTGGCGCAGCGCGGTGGACCAGCGATCGGCGATGGCAACATGCGCCCGCACAGCGCTGCTGTCATGCCAGGCCTCGGCGCTCGCGCGATCGGCAAACCGAAAGAGCAAATGCTGGAAGCCCGCGGTCTGGCCGAGCCGTATCGCCGCGCGATAGCCGGGCGCCTGCTCGGCGATCTCGTTGAGCGCCGCCGCCCAATGCTCGAACTCCTTCTCATGGCCGGCGCGGATGGCGCGGCTGGTCACGACGGTGGCGGTTTGCGGGGAATCGGCCGACATGACGGCAGAACGTGCCCGCCCCCAATCTCGTTGCCCGGCCGCAACGCGATCGCGCCGATCCACCGCACGGCGGATGCGGCGTCACCCGGCATTGTCGATTGCACGTATGTCGACCCTCGCGTCGTCATAGCCGTCCAGCAGCCGGGCATTGATCCCCATCTTGCCGAAATCTTCGCCGAGTGTCGCCCAATGCGTGCCACAGCCGCAGACGGGGCAATGGTGGATGCCGATCATCCGGTCGCCCCAGACATAAGCGATCGTTTCGCCCGTGACGCGCACCTGGTCGGGGGGATAATAGGCGGTGCGCCATGCCGTGCGCCGACATAGCGAGCAGTTGCAGTCCGCGACCCATTCGGGCGCGCTCGGCACCTCGAGGCGGACTCGGCCGCAATGGCAGCTTCCCTGCACGGGCATGGCCTACCCTACCCGCCCGCGCCGGTCAGGCACAACCCGGCTTCAGGCGTCGGCCCAGCGCCGCAGCAGATTGTGATACACGCCGGTCAGCGCCACCACCTCGCCATGGCCCTGCCCCACATCCCCCGCCAGGGCCTGGATCGAGCGGTCCAGATCGAACAGGATCCGGCGCGCACCATCGTCGCGCACCATCGACTGGAGCCAGAAGAAGCTGGAGGTGCGCGCGCCAAGCGTTACCGGCTCCACCCGGTGGAGGCTGGACGAGGGGTAGAGGATCGCGTGGCCGGCGGGGAGCTTGACGCTCTGCTCGCCGAACAGCCCCTCGATCCGCAGTTCGCCGCCGTCATAGGCCTCGGGGGCCTCGAGGAAGACGGTCATCGACAAGTCGGAACGGATGCGGAAGTCGCTGCCGCGCTGGATGCGGATCGCATTGTCGACATGGCGGCCGAACGCCTGCCCGCCAGCATAGCGATTGAACAGCGGCGGGAATACCTTGAGCGGCAGGGCGGCGGCAACGAACAGCGGCGAACGGGCCAGCGCGTCGAGGATGATCGCGCCCGCCCTGCGATGTGCCTCGCCGCCCTCGGGCAACTGCGCATTGCGCTTGGCGAGCGCGGATTGCGCGCCCGAGGTGACGTTGCCGTCGACCCATTCGGCCGCATCGATAATGCCGCGGATCTGCGCAACCTCGTCGGCGGCCAGCAGGTCGGGGATCGGAATCAGCACAGATGGGTCTCCAGTTCCGGCCAGGGCGAGCGGAGCAGCCAGTCCCGAGCCTTTTGCACGAAGGCCGGGGTCGCGGTCTCGCGGCAGCGAGTCAGCCAGTGCGCCGCCGTCTCCAGCAGCCCCTCGCCCGCGAGCATGCGGGCATGGTTGAAGGCACCGCGGAAATCGCCGCCCTCCGCCGCGCGCGCGTAGCAGTCTGCGGCCTTGGCGAGGTCCTGCGGTACCACCCATCCATCCTCGTGAAAGCTGCCGACATGGTTGATCGCCTTGGCATTGCCCGTCGCCGCGGCCCTTTCGAACCAGCCGAGTGCCGCGGCCTTGTCCTCGGTCAGGCCTTCGCCGAGCGCGAGCGCGGTCGCGTAATTGTACATGCCCCAGTCGAGCCCGCGTTCGGCGGCGACGCGGAAGCATTCGGCGGCGCGGACCTTGTCGATGGCCGTGCCCCAGCCGAGGTCATAGCAGCGCCCGAGCATGTTGAGCGCCATCAGATGCCCGGCGCGCGCGGCGCGGGCGAACCAGTCGAACGCTTCGGTCGCGCGCCCTTGGTCGAGCAGCATCTGCGCCCACACTGCCTGGGCTTCGGCCACGCCCGCTTCGGCACCCTCGCGAATGAGCGACGCCCGCGCCTCCGGCGAACCGGAGAGGCGGGCGGCGATATCGTCGACGCTGAGATCGTCGAGCGCGACGCGCATCAGAACTTCACGTTGAGCGTCGCGAAGGCCGAGCGGCCCGGCGCGATCGTCGCATAATGCGAGGTATAGGCCTGGCTGAAATAGGTCTTGTCGGTGAGGTTCTGGATGTTGGCGCTGATCCCGATCTTCGGGGTGAACTGATAGGCGAACCGCGCGTCGAACCGCCAATAGGACGGCACCGAGCGCACGAGCACCTTGGTCGCCGGGATCACCGTCACCACGCCGGACGCGTTCTGGATGGCGCTGCGGTTGTCCTGATACCCGCCGATCATGGTGCTGGCATAGAAGGCGCCGCCGCCGAGGCTGAACTTGCTGGTCGGCTTGACGTCCGCCCAGAGCGTGAAGCTGTCCTTCACCGTCTGCTGCGCCTGGCGCCCGGTGTTGACCGAAGGCACCTGGACGGTCTTGGCATCGCGCAGGGTAATCGTGGTGCCGTTGGTCACCTGCAGCACCGCCGGCGCGGTGAGCACCGTGAAGCCACCGTCCACGATCTTGGGATCGAGATGGGTATAACCGCCGAATATGCTGAGCCACGCGGTGACGTTGCCGTTGAAGTTGAACTCGAACCCGCGAATGCGCCGTTTCCCGATATATTCGATCGTGTTGTTCGGGCCGGTGACGCGGGCATTATCCGTGTCGGTCTGGAAGGCAGCCGCGGTCAGCGATAGCTGCTCGTCGAACAGGTTGGCCTTGGCGCCTACCTCGTAGGACTTGGTCTTCTCGACCTTCAGGCTGTCCAGCACGGCAGCCGCGCTGACGGCGGTGCCCAGACCGTTGCCTTCCTGCCCCTCGCCCACCAGGCTGTTCGGCGGCGTCGCGGCGGTGGCGTAGCTGGCATAAAGGCTGGTGTTGTGCGTCGGCTTGAACACCAGGCCCGCCTGCCAATTGAACAGGTTGCTGGTCTTGCCGAGCCGGAAGGTGCTGGTCGCGGTCGCCGCCTGGCCCGGCGTGACCGTCGACTTGAAGCGATCATAGCGCGCGCCGAGGTTGAGGATCAGCTGCGGGAGCAGCGTGATCGAGTCGAAGGCGTAGGCTGCGACGGTGCTCGCATCGGTCTGCGTCTCGGTGATCGGCGCGCCCTTCACGATCGGCGTCTGCACCGTCGAGGTGTCGCTGGCATAGTTCACCCAGGGCTGCTGCACCGGATTGAACAGGCTGGTGCAATAGAAGCGCGCGATCGTCGCGGCGTTGCAGCGCGGGCTCGCGCCGAAACCGCTGGACACGACGAAGGTACCGCGCCGCGCCTTTTCCCAGTTCACTTCCACCCCGGTGGCGAAGCTGTGCTTGATCGTGCCGGTCTCGACCGTGCCGTACAGGTCTGTCTGGTTGCTCAGCGTCTCGGTATAGCCATAGCGGGTGTTGGCGCGCTGCCAGACGAGACCGCCGGTCAGCACGTCGCCGCGCGGAGCCGCCGCGCCGGTCGCCGGCGTGGCCGAGGTGCCGTAGACATTCCCCTGGCTGTCGTCGGGCAGGGTGAAGATATAGGCCTGGTCAGTGTGGCTGTAGCGCGCGGTGTTGCGCAGCGTGATGCCGCCGAAATCATGCTCGGCACGCAGCGTCGCCTGATGGGTGGTCGCATCGCGGAAGTCCCGCGCGGCGATGCCGTAGAAGTTGTTGCGATCGACATGTCCCCTCACCCCCGCAATGGTGGTGAAGTCCCCCACCACCGGCTGGCTGGTGATCGTGCCCGTGCCGGGCGCATTGGACAGCGCATAGGCATAGGGAATGCCGCTGTCCGGCAGCTCATGGCTTTCAAGATAATAGTAGCTCGCGGTCAGCCGGGTATCAGTGCCCATGCCGATCGTCACCGAGGGCGCGACGCCCCAGCGGCGCTGCCAGATTGCGTCGCGGCCGGCGACGTCCTGGTCGTGCCACAGGGCGGCGATGCGCACACCGACCTTGTCGGTGATGTTCTGGTTCACGTCGAGCGTGAAGCGCTTGAAATCGGCGGTACCGACGCTTGCCGCGCCGGCCACGAAATTGCCGGCGACGGGCAGCTTCGAAATGATGTTGATCGAACCGCCGGCGCTGCCGCGCCCGCCCAGCGTAGAGTCCGAGCCGCGGACGATCTGCACCTGTTCGGTGGCGAACACCTCGCGGGTCTGCGCACCGATGTCGCGCACGCCGTCGAGGAAGGTGGAGCCCTGGCTGTCGAATCCCCGGATGAACGGACGGTCGCCGATGGGATTGCCGCCCTCGGCCGCGCCGAAGGTGATGCCGGGCACGGTGCGCAGCGCATCGGCCAGGCTGGTCGAGCCAGTCTGCTCGATCACTTCGCGCGAAAGTACCACCACCGATCGCGGCGTGTTGATCACCGGCGCGACTGTTTTCGGCCCCACCTGCTCGCCCCCACGGTGGCCATTGACGATGATGCGGTCCTGGTCGTCGGGATCGGGATCATTGTCGGCGGCATGCACGGGTGCCGAGGCGACGAAGCCGACACAGGCGAGCGCAAGGAACGCCGGAACGCGATGGGATGCTGGTGCAGAGGAAGGACGCAACGTGAAAACCCCCGATGAATCGTTACGCGCCTGCTATTGCGAGCGCCTCGCAGAGTCAACGCTAATGCGAGCGGTTTGCAAAAAACCTTCCAATGCTGCCTGCGGGGCCGATCGGCAGCAATGATCTGGTGAAAGCAGGCGCAGCGGCCAGTTGATCTGATGACGATGACTGCTCCGGCCTTGGCAAGCCGACAGGGGCGGATGCAAAAGGCGGCGCCATCGGCGAGACGCCGCCGCAGTGCAGCACCTAATTCGATGGACAATGATACCGGTACCATCAATATTGGGCTGCAGAACAACAGGGGAGGATCGGAATGACCTGGTGGAATTTCAGGCTGCCATCGCCGCGGGGACGCGCGCGAACGCTGCGCGGTCCTACTGTGGCGATGGCACTTGCGCTCGCCAGCATGTCGGGCACGCACGCGCTCGCGCAGAATGACAAGATGGCCGTGATCGCCGCGCCCGCGCAGCCCGGCGCGATCGAACTTGGCACCGGCCCGCTGGCCGGCGCCACGGCGACCGAGAGCTGGCATAGCCAATATGGCAGCGTGTTCGCGCGTAACGTGACCGTAGCGACGCTCACCCCCTTCCTGCCCGATCCCGCCAAGGCGAACGGCACCGCGGTGATCGTCGCGCCGGGCGGCGGCTTCACTTCGCTGTCGATGCAGAACGAAGGCTGGGACGTGGCTAAGGCGCTCGCCGCGCACGGTGTTGCCGCCTTTGTGCTGAAGTACCGCCTCAACCAGACGCCGCAGGATCTCGCCGCCTATGAGGCTGCGATGAAGGCGCGCTTTGCCGGAGGCGGCGGCGGCCCGCCGCGCGGGGCCGATCCCAAGACGATGATGGCGGGAATCGCGACCCAGGTGACCGATGCGCGCGCCGCCTTCGCGCTGGTGCGCAAGCGCGCCGGCGAATGGCATGTCCAGCCGGACAGGATCGGCATGGTCGGCTTCTCGGCAGGCGCGATGCTCACCCTTGCGACCGCGCTCGACGGGCAGGATGCCAAGCCCGCCTTTATCGGCACGATCTATGGACCGCTGACCAGCTTCCAGGTCCCCGCCGACGCGCCGCCGCTGTTCGTGGCGCTCGCCGCCGACGATCCGCTGTTCGGCAATAGCGGGTTCGGGTTGATCGATAGCTGGCGCGGCGCCAAGCGGCCGGTGGAGTTTCACTTGTTCGAGCGAGGCGGCCACGGCTTCGGCATGTATCCGAAGAAGACGACCAGCACCGGCTGGTTCGACGAGTTCGTCCGCTGGATGACGATGCACGACTGGATCAAGGTGGGGGCATAAGGGCGCTTGCTCCGACCCGCTGGCGCGGGGCCACCTCACCCTGTCGGGGGAGGATACGCTTACGGTTTCGGCGAAGATCCTTCCGCCATCAACCACGTCCGGATCGCACTGGCGAGGTTGGGCGGATTCTCCGCGCCGATCCGCGCATGATCGATGGCGGCGACCAGCGCGCTGAGCGGCAGCGCGGCGTCCCCCGCCGCCGCTTCCAGCGCGGCCCAGAAGATCGGCTCCAGGCTGATCGAGGTCGGATGCCCGGCGATCGTGATCGAGCGCTTCACCGGCCCGTGAAAGCCCCCGGGTGGCGGCACGATCTCCGGCGCCGCCACCGCGTCACTCGGTGTCGAACAAGGCGGCCAGCTGCTCGACCATCGTGCCGGCGAGCTGCTCGGCATCCATGATCGTCACGGCACGGCTGTAATAGCGGGTCACGTCGTGGCCGATGCCGATTGCCGCCAGCTCCACCGGCGAGCGCGCCTCGATCCAGCCGATCACCTGGCGGAGGTGCCGCTCCAGATACGAACCGGAGTTCACCGACAGCGTCGAATCATCGACCGGCGCACCGTCCGAGATCACCATCAGGATCTTGCGATCCTCGGGCCGCGCGATCAGCCGGCTATGCGCCCAGAGGAGCGCCTCGCCGTCGATATTCTCCTTGAGCAGCCCCTCGCGCATCATCAGGCCGAGCGACTTCTTGGCGCGGCGCCACGGCTCGTCGGCCTGCTTGTAGATGATGTGGCGCAGATCGTTGAGCCGGCCCGGCTGCGCGATGCGCCCCTCGCCCAGCCACTTCTCGCGCGACTGGCCGCCCTTCCAGGCGCGCGTGGTGAAGCCGAGCACTTCGGTCTTCACCCCGACTCGCTCCAGCGTGCGCGCGAGAATGTCCGCGCTGATCGCCGCGATCGAGATCGGCCGCCCGCGCATCGAGCCCGAATTGTCGATCAGCAGCGTCACCACCGTGTCCTTGAACTCGGTGTCGCGCTCGATCTTGTAGCTCAGCGACTGCATCGGGTTCACCACCACGCGCGCCAGCCGCGCCGCATCGAGCAGGCCCTCGTCCTGGTCGAAATCCCAGCTGCGGCTCTGCTGCGCCATCAGGCGCCGTTGCAACCGGTTGGCGAGCTTGGTCACCGCGCCCTGCAGATGGACCAGCTGCTGGTCGAGATAAGAGCGCAGCCGCTCCAGCTCGTCGGTGTCGCACAGGTCGGTGGCGGCGACGACTTCGTCGAACTGGGTGGTGTAAGCGCGATATTCGAAGCTCGGCGGCAGGTCGCTCCACGGGCGGTTGGGGCGGACGGGCATCATGCCCTCATCACCCTCGTCGCCCGGCTCGCCGTCGCCATCGTCCATGCCTTCGGACTGCTGCTCCTGGTCGCCTTCCTCGCCCTGGTCGGACTCGCGCTGTTCGCCGCGCGCCTCGGTCTGGCCCTCGCCCTGCTGCTGCTGCGACTCGCCTTCCTCGTCGCCCTGTTCCTGCTGCTCTTCCTGGCCCTCCTCCTCGCCGCCGCTGTCATCGGCTTCGTCGGGGACCATCTCGCCTTCGGTCAGCTCGAGATCCTGGAGCAGCTTGGCGGCGAGCGCGGCGAAGGCATTCTGATCGTCGATCGCCATCGCCATGGCATCGAGATCCGCGCCCGCCTTCTCCTCGATCCAGTCGCGTACCAGCGCCAGGCCGAGCGCGGCACTCGAGGGCGATTCGCGACCGGTCAGTCGCTCGCGTACCATTAGCCCGAGCGCGGTCGACAGCGGCACCTCGTCGCGGGTGCGCGCGCGGCCGATCGGATCCGAGCGTAGCCGCATCGTCAGCGCCTGCTCCAGATTGTCGGTGATGCCGGCATAGCCGCGCGAGCCCAGCGCCTCCACGCGGGCGCCTTCGATCGCGTCGTAGACGGCGCGCGCTACCGGCTCGCGCGGCGCGGTGCGGCCATGCAGGTTCGCGTCGTGGTGGCGCATGCGAAGCGCGAAGCCGTCGGCAAAACCGCGCGCCTCCGCGACCTGCTCGCGCGGCAGGGTGCGCGAGGGCGTCGGCACCTTGATCGTCTTGCCGCTCTGGAACGGCGCGTCGGCGGTAAAGCCGAATTCGAGTTCGTCGGCACCCGAAAGCGCGCGCGCGGTGCCCGCGAGCACGTCGCGAAGCCGATCGAGGGGGTTGTCCTGCGCCATCCCTCCCACATGCGCCGCATCGGGCAGATGTCAAGGAAAGCGGCCGCGGACTGGCCGAGGGGGCAGGGTCGATGGTCGATCGCCGCAGCGCGCGAGAACGCGGTGCGGACAGGGTGCCTAGCCTTTCCCCTGAAACAACGAGAAGCTAAAGGCCGGGCCATGACTCGTACCCCTCCCCCCGAATGGGCGCCGCACGATGCGGTCTGGATCGGCTTTCCCAGCCACGCTGACCTCTGGGTCGAAGACCTGGAACCCGCGCGCGAAGAAGTGATCGCCTTTGCCCGCGCGGTGCATGCCGAAGGCCGCGGCGAGCGCGTGATCCTCGTCGCTGCCGACGAAAACGCCGCCGAAGCCGCTCGCGCGATGGCCGGCGACTCGGCCGAGGTCGTGACCGAGCTGTTCGGCGACATCTGGCTGCGCGACACCGCCGGCATCCTCACCAGCGACAAGGTCGCGCAGGATTTCGGCTTCAACGGCTGGGGCGGCAAGTACGACCTCGAAGGCGACGACACGATTGGCGCCCGCCTTGCCGCCCGCCGGCAACTTGCCACCGCCAGGCACGGCTGGGTGCTCGAAGGCGGCGCAATCGACGGTGACGGCACCGGCCTGTGCGTCACTACCGAGCAGTGCCTGCTCAACCCCAACCGCAACCCGGACCTCGACCGCGCCGCGATCGAAGCCAAGCTGGCGGCGGACCTGGGCTATACCCGCGTGCTGTGGCTGGGCGACGGCCTCGCCAACGACCATACCGACGGCCATGTCGACAATCTCGCCCGCTTCGTCGGCCCCAACCGGCTGCTGATCCCGACCCCCGCCGAGGACGATCCCAATGCGGGCGTCTATGCCGATGCGGTCGCCCGCGCCGAGGCGTTCGGCGTCGAGGTGGTGTGCATGCCCTCCCCCGGCGCGGTGCTCGACGAGGATGGCGAGGTGATCCCCGCGAGCTACATGAACTTCTACATCGGCAATGCCGCGGTGGTGGTGCCGCTCTACGGCCAGCCCAACGACGGCGCCGCGATTCAGACGCTGCAGGGCCTCTTCCCCGGCCGCGAAATCGTCGGCCAACGGGCGGACCATATCCTCACCGGCGGGGGCAGCTTCCACTGCATCTCGCAGCAGATCCCGACGCTCGGGTGACTGCCTTCGCCGTCCGCGCGCTGCTTTCCGGGCTGATCGTCGCCGCCGTGGCGATGCTGGCCCGGCGCAGCCCCGCGGTCGGCGCGCTGGTCGCGTCGCTGCCGCTGATCTCGCTGCTCGGGGTCATTTGGCTGTGGCGCGACACGCAGGATCCGGTGCGGGTGGCGGCCCATCTCCAGGCGACCTTCTGGTATGTGCTGCCCTCGCTCCCCATGTTCCTGCTCGTGCCGGCGCTGCTGCGATCCGGGGTCGGCTTTACGCCTGCCCTGCTCGCGGGCGTCGGGCTCACGATCCTTCTGTATTTCCTGACCGCCGCGGCGCTCGCCCGGTTCGGCATCACGCTCTGAGGACCGTCATGACCCAGATTACCGTCGGCGCGCTGCAGCTCGCCTTCTCGAACGATATCGATGCGAACATCGCCCGCGTGACCGAGCTGGTCCGCGAAGCCGCCGGCCGCGGCGCGCAGGTCGTGCTGCCGCCCGAATTGTTCGAAGGCGAATATTTCTGCCGCGTCGAGGACGAAGGCCTGTTCGCCAACGCCAAGCCGGTGACCGAGCACAAGGCGGTGCTGGCGATGCAGACGCTCGCCGCCGAACTCTCGATCCACATCCCCACGAGCTTCTTCGAAGGCGATGGGCCGCACCACTATAACAGCCTTGCGATGATCGGCCCGGACGGCAAGGTCTCCGGCGTGTATCGCAAGAGCCACATCCCCGATGGGCCGGGCTATGAGGAGAAGTTCTACTTCCGCCCCGGCAACACCGGGTTCAAGGTGTGGGACGGCCCCGGCGCCAAGCTGGGCGTGGGCGTGTGCTGGGACCAATGGTATCCGGAAACCGCCCGCGCGATGATGCTGATGGGCGCCGAGCTGCTCTTCTACCCCACCGCGATCGGCAGCGAGCCGCATGACGACAGCCTCGACACCGCCCGGCTGTGGCGGCGCGCGATGGTGGGGCATGCAGTCTCCAACGTCGTGCCGGTGATCGCCGCCAACCGCGTCGGCACCGAGCATGGCCAGACCTTCTACGGCACCAGCTTCATCACCGACGAGCGCGGCGACATCCTCGCCGAGCTGGACCGGGCGGAAGAAGGCGTGATCACCGCGACGCTCGACATCGATCGGGTGAAGCGTCACCGCGCCGCCTTCGGCTTCTTCCGCGATCGCCGCCCGGAACTGTACGGCCGACTGGTCCAGGACATCTGAGCGAACGGCTCCGGCGCTTCAGGGCGCCGGGGCCCTTCGGCGGAAGGGCACGTCGCGGCGCAAATAGGTCAGCGCGCGCCACACCCATTCTATCGGGCCGTACTGGAAACGCGCCAGCCACCAATGCGCGACGAGAATCTGCACCGCGATCGCCCCCAGCGCGACCCATAGCCGCGTCGCCGCGTCCCAATCGTCGTACTTGCCCAGCCCATAATGGTAGAAGATCGGCACGAAGACTGCCGACTGCAGGACGTAATAGGTCAGCGTCAGCCGCCCCGGGGCCGCCAATGGCTGCACCAGGCGGCGGGCCGGCCCGTCGTACAGCGCAAGTACCAGCAGCGCCCAGAAGGCGGTGCCCGCCAGATCCAGCCACATGTTGAGCAGCGCCCAGTAGGCACGATCCGCGCCCAGCCCGTAGCCGAGGCTCGAAAAGGACGCGCGCAGCGGCTCACGCGTGACGAAGAGCAGCACCGCGAGCAGCGCGGTGCCCAACAGCGCCGGGCGGCGCCACGCGCGGCTCTTGGCGAGATCGCCGAAGAAATCGGTCCGGCCCAGCACCAGCCCGAGCAGATAGAGGCCCAGGATCTGCACCATCCGGCCATATTCGAGGAAGAACCAGTATTTGGACTGCTGCCCGGCCCACAGGTTCACCCGCAACACCTGCCACAGGTCGCCGCTCAGGTAGATCGGCATGCCCGGATCGATCGAGGATTGTGCCGGCGCGTTGGCCCAGGCGGCACCCATCGCGCCGGCAACCAGCTGCACGATCAGACTCGGGCCGATCAGGCAGAACACCGCGCCGCCCAGCAGCACGGCGTTGCTGCGGATCCGGTTGAAGAACAGCAGCAGGAAGCCGATCGCTGCCAGCGTCTGCATGATGTCGCCGCGATAGATCAGCGAATGTAGGAAACCGATGCCTTCCAACAGCAACAGCCGCCAGGCGAAGCGCGCGGTAAAGTCCTGCCCCCGCTGCGCTGCGCGATCCATCAGGATGAAGAAACTGAACCCGAAGCAGAGCGCCAACAACGAGAAGCTCTTGCCCATGAACAGCGTAAAGACGACATCGGTGATCCGCCCGGGTTTTTCGCCCGCCCAGAACAGCTCGTAACTTTCGATGACGTGGACGAGGAACAACGCCATCAGCGCGAAGCCGCGCAACACGTCGACGACGTCCAGACGATTGCCAGGCGCGGCGGCGATGCCGCTCGGTCTCGGTTCCGCGGAAGAGATGTGATGCGCTCCGGCAGTGTCAGCAGTGCCCGGCATCGGCCTCATTTACGTCTTCTTTGTTCGACAGGCGTAGCGACGCCACCATGGTTAGCGCCCTTTCCCGCCGGCTGCTCTGCTTCGCGCTCGTCGCGCTGCTCGCGTGCATCGTGCCCCCGGCACATGCCCAAGCGGGCGTTGCCGGTCAACCACTTGGCGTGTGCCTGCTGGCGGACAAGGGGCAGCGGGAAGACGAACTGATCCGGCACCCGGAACGGTTCGACTGTACGACGCCGCAGCACCGATTCGGTTCCGGCGACTTCTGGGCGATGACCAGCGTGATAGATCGCCGCTCGACCTTCGCGTCGCCGCTCGCGATCCGGTTCGGAAGCGTCTGGCAGGATGCGCTGAGCATCCAGTTCGTCTATGCCGATGGCGCGGTCCGCAGCTGGCAGAGCGATGCGCGCGGCATCACCCCGCTGATCCAGCTTGGCGCGATCGCACAGGCACCGGTGCCAGTGCGCGATCCTGCGCTGGTGCGCGTGCTTTTCCACATCCGGCATGCGGCCAATGCCCGCGGCATTCTGCTCGGCCCGCGCATCGCGACGCTGGCCGAGGGCAATGCCGCCAATCTCGCACTCGCCACGCTCTATGCTTTCTTCGCCGGCATTTCGGTCGCGCTGATCGTGTACAATCTGGCGTTGTGGTGCGCGATGCGGCATCGCTTCCAGCTCCATTATTGCCTGCTGCTGACCGGACTGCTCGGCTACACCCTCACTTCCTCGGGGGCGCTTGCCTGGCTGGCGCCGGCGATCGCCAACAATGATCGCCTGCGACTGAACTATCTCTTCATGGGGCTGGCGGGCGGCGCCGCCGCACTGTTCACTCGCAGCTTTTTCGAAGACCGGGACTTGCCGCCCTGGGTGGGGCGTGCGTCGAACCTCATCGCGATGGCGGTGCCGCTCTCGGCTTTCGGCGTCGCCGCCTTCGGCGCGATCAACCTGCGAATCGCCGATCTGCTTTACGCAGTGACGATCATCGGGCTGCTTGCCATCGTTCTCCCCACCCTGTGGGGTGCCTGGCACCAGCGGTCGCAATTCCTGTGGCTGTTCGCGGTGGCGTGGAGCGCACCGATCCTGCTTGCCGTGCTGCGGGTGCTGAACTCGCTACACGTCATCGAGTGGAATTTCTGGATCGACAACTCCACGGTGGTCTCAATGGGCGCCGAGGCGCTCATCTCGTCACTGGCGGTCGCCTATCGTATCAAGTTCCTGCGCGACGAGCGCGATGCGGCGATCAGCGGCGAGGTGCTTGCGCGGGAGCTGGCGGACATCGACCCGCTGACCGGGCTGCTCAATCGACGCGCGTTCCTCCAGCGCGCGATCGGCCGATCCGAACCCCAGCAACTGCTGCTGATCGACATCGACCATTTCAAGCGGGTCAACGAGACCCTGGGCCATGACGGCGGCGACGAGGTGCTGCGCCTGTTCGCCGCCGCGCTGCGCCACGCGGCGCCGGCCCCGGTGCTGATCGCGCGCATGGGCGGCGAGGAGTTCGCGCTGCTCACCCCCGCCAGCCAGCGGATCGAGCCCGAGGCGCTGCTCGCCAGCCTGCGCCGGGTCCGAATGCCGTTCGATCTGACGATCACGTCCAGCATCGGCAGTTGCAGCGGCTCGCTCGCCACCGATCTCGACTGGAAGGCGCTGTATCGCTGCGCCGACTCGGCTCTGTTCGAGGCCAAGGCGGCCGGCCGTGATCGTGCCCGCGCGCTGCGACTCGACGCGGCCTGAGCTTGCCTGAGTCCGCGGGCATGTGTAGTCTGACGGCAGGGAGAATGGGGAAGATGCCGCGTCATAAGCGCCTGTTGCTGGTTGCCGGAGCCGTCGGACTGGTCGTCGCCATCGCGCGCCCCGCGCCTCCGCACGCCGATTTCGCGCTGTTGATGCACCGCGTCGGCGATACCGCGCCCCAGCAGGTTCATGCGGCAGTCGATCTCGGCGTTCTTGCCGTCTCGGTGCTGGTCACCTGGAGCGGCCGCTTCGCGCGCTGAGGCGCGGAAATCGCCTTCGAATGTACCTTGGCGACGGAACGCGCGGGATGCGCGGTGTTGCTGCGTGCACGGTAAAAACCGCGCTTGCATGGCAAAACCGGCTTGCTTACACTGATGTCAATGACAAAGCCCGAAATGGTCTGGAAGACCGCCTATCGGCATCCAGGAGAGTGGGATCGCAGCTACGCGCTACGGTCCATGGTAGACCTGTTCGAGGAGAGCGCGGCCGCCCACCCGCACGCGCCGCTTCTCGATTTCATGGGTCGCATCTACAGCTATGGCGAGGTGCTGGACGGCGCCAACCGCGTCGCCTGCGGGCTGCGCGCGCTCGGTTATGGCCCCGGCGACCGGATCGGCCTGTTCCTGCCAAACGCGCCGCATTACGTCGCCGCCTATTACGGCATCCTCAAGCTCGGCGCGACGGTGGTGAACTTCTCGCCGCTCTATTCGGTGGACGAACTGGCGGCGCAAGTCGCGGATTCGGGCACCCGGCTGCTCTTCACCCTTTCGGCCACCGCCCTCCTCCCCACCGCGCTGAAGGTGCTCGAAAAGAGCGATCTCGAGCGGCTGGTCGTCGGATCGGTCGCGGGCGCGCTGCCCACCGCCAAGTCGCTCCTCTATCAGCTGTTCCGCGGCAGCGAAGTCACCGCCAAGCCGCATGACCCGCGCATCCTCGCCTTCTCCAAGCTGATTGCCAACAAGGGCGACTGCGCTCGTCCCGAGATCGATCCCGCACGCGACGTCGCACTGATTCAGTACACCGGCGGCACCACCGGCACGCCCAAGGGCGCGGTGCTCACCCACCAGAATCTGTCGGCCAATGCGCGTCAGGTGGCAGAGCTCGACCCCGAACTCGGCCATACGCAAGACTCGGTGCTCGGCGTGCTGCCGTTCTTCCACGTGTTCGCCAATACCTGCGTGCTCAACCGCACGGTGATCACCGGGGGCAAGATCGTGATGCTGCCGCGCTTCAACGCGCAGCAGGTGCTCACCGAGCTGCGCCGCACCAAGCCGCGCTCGCTGCCGGGCGTGCCGACCATGTACCAGGCGCTGCTCGACGCGCCGGGGATGAAGCCCTCCGACTTTGCCTCGCTGCGCTTCTGCATCTCGGGCGGCGCACCGTTGCCCGAGCAGCTCAAGCTCAACTGGGAGTCGATCACCGGCGCGCACATCATCGAAGGCTATGGCCTGTCGGAAAGCTCGGGCGTGGTCTCGGCCAACCCCTATGTCGGGCTCAACAAGAGCGGCACGATCGGCCAGCCGATCGCCGGCACCCGGGTGCGGCTGGTCGACAAGGAGGATCCGCGCAAGCCCGCCCCGGAAGGCGAGCCGGGCGAGATCGTCGTTCAGGGCCCGCAGATCATGCAGGGCTATTGGAACCGGCCCGAGGCGGATGTCGGCACCTTTGTCGACGATCACTGGCTGCGCACCGGCGATGTCGGCATCATCGACGAGGACGGCTATATCCAGATCGTCGACCGGCTGAAGGACATGATCGCGGTCGGCGGGTTCAAGGTGTTCCCCAGCCAGATCGAAGCGGTGCTCTATACCCATCCGGCGGTGAAGGAGACGCTCGTGCTGGGGCTGCCCGATCCGTATCATGGCGAGCTGCCGCACGCCTATGTCGCGCTCAACGAGGGCATGACCGCGGACGCAAAGGAAATGTGCGACTGGCTTAACGCGCAGCTCGGCAAGCATGAGCGCGTCAAGGAAGTCGTGATCCGCGACAGCCTGCCCAAGACGATGATCGGCAAGCTTAGCCGCAAGGACTTGCTGAATGAGGTGAAGGCCGGGGGGTGATTTCCATTCTCTAGCCCCTCCTCCTTGGAGGAGGGGTTGGGGGTGGAGGGATTCCAGAACGTCTGTTGGTCTCGGTGAGACACAGCCCCGCCCCAACCCCTCCCCTGAAGGGCAGGGGCTAAGGAGGGGTTGCTCAATCCCCCGGCTTGTTGCCGCCCCCGAACATCACCGCCTTCAGGTTCATGAACTCGTGCAGCCCCCAGGGGCCGAGTTCGCGGCCATGGCCCGACAGCTTCACCCCGCCGAACGGCGCTTCCGGCACCGACGCGAGCAGCGCGTTCACCGCCGTCATTCCTGCCTCGATGTCGCGCGCGAACCGCTCCACCTCCGCGTCATCCTGCGTCCACACCGACGACCCCAGCCCGTAGGGCACGTCGTTCGCCAGCGCGATCGCCTCGTCGATGTCGGCGACCTTGTAGACCGCCGCGACCGGCCCGAAGATCTCCTCCTTCGCCACGTCGCTTGTCGGATCGACGTCGACCAGCACCCCCGGCGTCATCCAGGCGCCCGCACGGTCGATCTTGGTGCCGCCGGACAACAGCTTGGCGCCCGCCGCCTGCGCCTTCTCGACCTGCTCCAGCACCGTGTCGCGCTGCTCGACGCTAGAAAGCGGCCCCATCACCGTATCCTTGTCCATAGGATCGCCGATCTTCACCGCCTCCATGCCCGCGACGAACTTCTCCAGGAACGCATCGTAGACATCTGCGTGGACGATCATCCGCTTCGAGCAGATGCAGCTTTGCCCGGCATTCTGCACGCGCGCGGTCACCGCGGTCTTCACCGCCTTGTCGAGATCGGCCGACGGCATCACGATGAACGGATCGGAGCCGCCAAGCTCCAGCACCACCTTCTTGAGCGCCCGCCCCGCCGCCTCGGCCACCTTGGCACCCGCGCCTTCGGACCCGGTGAGCGTCACCGCCACCACCCGCTTGTCGGCGATGATCGCATCGACCTTGCTCGATTTGATCGCGAGGTTTTGGAACAGCCCCTCGGGCGCCCCCGCCTTGCGCGCCATCTCCTCCATCGCCGCCGCGCAGCCCTGCACGCTGGAGGCATGCTTGAGCAGCGCGACATTGCCGGCGAGGATCGTCGGCGCGAGGAAGCGCACCGCCTGCCAATAGGGGAAATTCCAGGGCATCACCGCCAGCACCGGCCCCAGCGGCAGCCAGCGCGCGACGGCATGGCCGGTCGGCGTTTGGACGGTGGTCGGTGCCAGATAGGCGGGGCCGTGCTCGGCGTAATGGCGGAAGCCCGAGATGCACTTCTCCACCTCGGCCAGGCCGGCAGTGATCGTCTTGCCCATTTCGCGCACCGCCAGTTCAGCAAGGTGCTGCTTGTTGGCTTCCCAGGCATCGGCAATCTGGCGCAGCAGTGCGGTGCGCGTCTCGATCGAGGTTTCGCGCCACTGCTTGTACCCGTCGGCCGCGCGCGCCAGCGCCGCCTCGATCCCGGCATCGTCCATCTCGGCGATGCGATTCACAATCTCGCCGTTTGCCGGGTTGATGAGTTCGAACATCTGCAAGTCTCCTTCGCGCTTCCCAACGCGGACCTCGGCGCGTGGTGCCACCTGCCACCATCATACCGAGCGCTCGAACGTCCGCTTCGGCGAGGAATCGATCCGCGCCCGGTTGCCATCGCCCCCCACCCTGCCGCATAGCGGCACCATGGCGGAACAAGCGGATATCACGGCGCTCTCCTTCGAAGAGGCGCTGAAGGAACTGGAAAAGATCGTGAGCCGGCTGGAGAGCGGCGAAGCGGCGCTGCAGGAGGCGATCGACCTCTACGAGCGCGGCGACCAGCTGCGCCGGCAATGCGCGGCACGGCTCGATGCGGCGCAGGCAAGGATCGAGGCGATCCGCACCGATGCCGACGGCCGCGCCGCCGGCACCACCCCCTTCGCAGCCGGCTGAGGCGTGGCGAGCGTGCCCCATGCCTCGCTTCCGCTCGAATCGGCGCTGCGCCAGGTCGCGGCCGAGATCGACGCCCAGTTCGACCGGCTGCTCGAAGTACCCGATGATCCCCGCGCCGACCTGTACCGCGCGATGCGCCACGCCGCGATCGGCGGCGGCAAGCGGTTGCGCCCGCTGCTGGTGTTCGCCACCGCGCAGCTCTTCGCGGTCGACAAGACCTGCGCCGCGCGCGTCGCGACTGCGCTCGAATGTATCCATGTCTATTCGCTGATCCACGACGATCTGCCGGCGATGGACGATGACGACATGCGCCGCGGCAAGCCGACGGTGCACAAGGCGTTCGACGAGGCTACTGCGATCCTGGCGGGCGACTGCCTCCACGCGCTGGCCTTCGAGATTCTCGGCCATGAGGCGACCCACCCGGACCCCTATGTCCGCGTCGAGCTGATCGGCGAATTGGCACGTGCTTCGGGCCCCTCGGGGATGGCGGGCGGCCAGATGATGGACCTGGAGGCAGAGAAGGCGAGCTTCGATCTCGCCACCGTCACCCGGCTTCAGGCGATGAAGACCGGCGCGCTGATCTCCTGCGCGGTAGAAAGCGCGGCGATCCTCGGCCGCGTGTCGCCCGAGGGTCGCACCGGTCTGCGCGGCTATGCCCGCGATATCGGCCTCGCATTCCAGATCGTCGACGACATCCTCGATGCCGAGGGCGACGAGGCGCTGGTCGGCAAGAAGCTGGGCAAGGACGGCGCGGCGGGCAAGGAGACCTTCCTGTCGCTGCTGGGCATCGATCGCGCGCGCGAACAGGCGCGGATGCTGGTCGACCAGGCGATCGCCCATCTCCACGCCTTCGGTCCCGAGGCCGATCTGCTGCGCGACGTGGCGCGCTTCACGCTCGAACGCGACCGCTGAACGAGCCCGGGGGAGAGACCGCATGCACAGCCGTATCGGGGTCTATCCCGGCACCTTCGATCCGATCACCCGCGGCCATATGGACATCATCCGGCGCGGCGCAAAGCTGGTCGACCGGCTGGTGATCGGGGTGACGACCAATCCGTCCAAGTCGCCGATGTTCACCGTCGAGGAGCGAATGGACATGGTCCGCCGCGAGGTGGAAGGGCTGCCCGGCACGATCGAGGTGGTCAGCTTCGATTCGCTGCTGATGGACTTTGCCGAGCGCGAGCGGGCCAGCGTGATCGTCCGTGGGCTGCGTGCCGTGGCGGACTTCGAATACGAATATCAGATGGCCGGCATGAACCAGCAGATCAACGACCGGATCGAGACGGTCTTCCTGATGGCCGACGTCTCGCTCCAGCCGATTGCAAGCCGGCTGGTGAAGGAAATCGCCATCTATGGCGGCCCCATCCACCGCTTCGTGACCGAGGCCGTCGAAGCCGACGTCGCCGCTCGGGTCGAGCGGCTGGGCCGCAAGGGCAGCAACTAACGCCGGCGTGATGCCAGCCGGGCTTTGCGCTGCCCGGCGATTGCGGTAGAGGCGCGCATTCACCAGAAAACGAGTGGGAAGTTCGATGCGTTTCCTAGCCACGATGGCCGCCATGGCCGCCACGCTGTTTGCCGTGCCGGCGTTGGCGCAGGGCGGCGGCAAGCCGAAGCCCGTCATCGAACCGTTCAAGGGCGTCAGCTCCGACGTCAACACCCGCCCCGCCGTGCTGGTTCCCGCCGACCCGGAGAACACCTGGGTGCTCGACCTGTCGACCGGCGGCCGCGTGCTGATCCGGCTGCGTCCGGATGTCGCGCCCAAGATGGTCGAGCGGATCAAGACGCTCACCCGCAAGCATTTCTATGACGGCCTGACCTTCCACCGCGTAGTCGACGATCCCTATAACATTGCCCAGGGCGGCGATCCCAAGGGCGACGGCACCGGCGACTCCGACATGCCCAACGTGCCGGCCGAGTTCAGCTCGCTGCCCCACGTCCGCGGCACCGTCTCCGCCGCCCGCCGCGGCGCGGCCGACAACGCGACGGCCGAGCAGAAGACCGAGGCGGAGAACAGCGCGAACAGCCAGTTCTTCATCATGATGCAGCCCAAGCTCGCCTTCGACCACGACTATACCGTGTTCGGCCGCGTCACCTCGGGCATGGAGTGGGTGGACAAGATCCAGCGCGGCGAGCCGCCGCAGAACCCGACCAAAATCATTCACGCCTATATCGAATCGGACAATCCCCCGGCCTATCAGCCGCTGGCGCCCGCCGCTCCGGCAGCGACCGGCCCGACGCTGATCCCGGTGGGCCCGACCGCGGCCGCCAAGGCCGCACCCGCGGCGAAGAAGCCGGCACCGAAGAAGAAGTGATCGACCGCCAGCCGTGAACGTCGACCTTTTCGATTTTGAACTGCCGAACGAACGGATCGCGCTGCGCCCCGCCGCCCCGCGCGACTCCGCCCGCCTGCTGGTGCTGGACGGCACGGAGACGCGCGCCGCAATCGTCCGCGATCTCGCCGGGCAGCTCCGCCCGGGCGACTGCCTGGTGTTCAATGACACCCGCGTGATCCCGGCGCAGCTGGAAGGTACACGCGGCGAGGCGAAGATCGGCGCGACCCTGCACAAGCGCGAGGGGCCGCGCCGCTGGCGGGCGTTCATCCGCAACGCGAAGCGGCTGCGCGACGGCGATGCGATCGATTTCGGCCCCGATGCGATCGCCATCGCCTCGGATCGCGGCGAGGATGGCAGCTTCGCGCTCGACTTCCAGGGCGACGAGCCGGTCGAGCTGCTGCTGGAGCGCTGCGGCCGCATGCCGCTGCCGCCCTATATCGCCTCGAAGCGCCCCACCGACGAACGCGACGCCGACGACTATCAGACGATGTTCGCCGCCGAGCCCGGTGCCGTCGCCGCCCCCACCGCCGCGCTGCACTTCACCTCGGCGTTGATGGCGTCGCTGGAGGCGGCAGGGATCGGCCACACCACGCTGACGCTCCATGTCGGCGCGGGTACCTTCCTGCCGGTCAAGGCCGAGGACACCGCCGACCACAAGATGCATGCCGAATGGGGCCGCATCACCCCCGGGGTCGCCGACCGACTCAACGCGGTGCGCGCCGCGGGCAACCGCATCATCGCGGTGGGCACGACCAGTCTGCGCCTGCTGGAGAGCGCCGCCGACGAGCATCGCGTGATCCAGCCCTTCGAGGGCGACACCGCGATCTTCATCACGCCGGGCTATCGCTTCAAGGGCGTCGACGGGCTGGTGACCAACTTCCATCTGCCGCGCTCGACGCTGTTCATGCTGGTATCGGCGCTGATGGGGCTGGATCGCATGCAGGCGGCCTATGCCCATGCGATTGAAACCGGCTATCGCTTCTACAGCTATGGGGATTCGAGCCTGTTGCTCCCCGCCCGCTGAAGGGATTTCGATGCGCCTGCTCCTGCTGCTCGCCGCCTGCACCGCCGCCCTGCCCGCCGCCGCGCAGCAACGCCCCGCGCCCGACGCGATCACGGTCAACGCGCCCGGCGCGCAGCCCCAGGCGACGGTAATCGCCGAGCCGGTCGCGCTGCTGATCGCCGGGTTCGACAGCGACGGCGACGCCCGCGTCACCCGCGCCGAGTTCGACGCCGGCCTCAAGCGCAGCTTCGACAGTGCCGATACCGGCCACAACGGCAGCCTCGGGTACATCGCCTATTCGGACTGGTCGCTGCGCTGGATGGGCGACCGCAACACCCTGCCCAGCCCGTTCGAGCTCGATCGCGACGGCGACAACAAGGTCAGCTGGGCCGAATTCCAGGACCGCTTCGCGCAGATCTGGGCGCGGTTCGACAAGAACAAGGACGGCGTGATCGAGCGCAGCGAGCTGGTGACGATTCGCCCGCCCGCGTTCAACCCGATGGACGGCAAGCGTAAGCGCCGCTGATCCGGGGCCGTATGGAGCACGGCTGCCCAAATACTTTCGCCGCAATGCGCTAGCATCACATGGACGTCGCCCGCTAGGATCGCCTCACATGTCGGGAAATCACGCGCACGGCCATGACCATGGCCACTCACACGGACACGGCCACTCGCATGGCCTCGGCCATGGCCACAGCCACGCGCCCGCCGATTTCGGACGCGCTTTCGCGATCGGGACCGCGCTCAACATCGCCTTCGTCGTGATCGAGGGCGGCGCGGGGCTGTGGACCAACTCGATGGCGCTGCTGGCCGATGCCGGCCACAATCTTTCCGACGTGCTCGGCCTGCTGATCGCCTGGGTGGGTGCCGAGCTCGGCAAGCGCCCGGCGACGCCGCGCTTCACCTATGGTCTGGGCGCCTCGTCGATCCTCGCCGCACTCGCCAACGCGCTGCTGCTGCTGATCGCGGTCGGCGCGATCCTGCTCGAGACGATCCAGCGCTTCACCGATCCCCCCGCCGTGGCGCCGATCCCGGTGATGCTGGTGGCGGGCGCGGGCATCGTCGTGAACCTCGGCACCGCATTGCTCTTCGCCCGCGGGCGCGACCACGACATCAACGTCCGCGGCGCCTATCTCCACATGGCGGCCGATGCCGCAGTGTCCACCGCAGTGGTGGTCGCCGGCGCGCTGATCTGGTGGACCGGGCTGCGCTGGATCGATCCGGCGATCAGCCTCGTCGTCGTCGTGGTGATTTTGGTCGGCACCTGGGGGCTGCTGCGCGAATCGCTCACCATGGCGCTGCAGGCGGTGCCCGATCGCATCGACCTGGAGGCGGTGGAGCAGGCGCTGCTCGCCCAGCCGGGCGTCACCCGCGTCCACGATCTCCATGTCTGGCCGATGAGTACCACCGAAACGGCGCTCACCGCGCATCTCGTTATCCCCGATGGTCATCCAGGTGACGCATTTCTGATTAATCTTCAGCACCGGCTCGTGCATGATTTCCGGATCGAGCACAGTACGGTACAGATAGAGTTGGGCAACGGGGCGGAGTGCCGGATGCATGGACCTGGTAGCGGACATGGTTAAGACGAGTGCCATAGCGGCCCGCCCGCTGGACCTCGTCATCTTCGATTTCGACGGCACGCTCTCCGACAGCGGCGACTGGTTCGTCTCGGTTGCCAACGACCTTGCCGAGCGGTTCCGCTTCCGCAAGATCGCGCCGGACGAGGTGGAAATGCTTCGCCGCAAGAGCTCGCGCGAAGTGATCGACTTTCTCGGCATCGCGCGCTGGAAGATGCCGTGGATCGCACGCTATGTCCGCAAGCTGGTCAGCCGCGAGGCGCACCGGATCGAGCTGTTCCCGGGCACGCCCAATCTGCTGGAGCGACTCGTCGAAAGCGGCGTGAAGCTCGCGCTGGTCACCTCCAATTCGGAGGAGAATGCCCGCAAGATCCTGGGCCCGCGCCACGCCGCCAAGATCGATTATTTTGCCTGCGGCTCCTCGCTGTTCGGCAAGGCGCCCAAGTTCCGCCGCGTGCTGCGCAAGATGGGCGTGGCCCCGGACGCGGCGCTGGCGATCGGCGACGAGACGCGCGACGTCGATGCCGCGCGCGAGGTCGGCATGCGGGCGGGCTCGGTGTTGTGGGGCTATGCCGCCGAGGATCTGCTGACCGGCATGTCCCCCGACGCCGTGTTCCGCACGCCGGAGGACATCGTACGCTACGTCAGCCAGCATCGAGGCTGAGGGGGCGACCGGTTCCTCCGCCACCGAGGCAGAGTGATCGCATTGCGCCACCTACTCCGTCATTCCCGCAAAGACGGGGATCCATTGGCGCTGATGCCGCGGCGCTTTCTACCAGCGCACAGGCGATTGGATCCCCGCCCGCGCGGGAAGGACGATGGTTTTTGAGGGACCCGCGCCCCAATCCCCTACGCGGAACCTCTTCCTTGGCCGTGAGGCATGACGTCGCCGAGTCTCAGATATCCAGCGCCCAGCCGTCGCGACCCTTGGGGTCGGGCGGAGTGACCGGCACGTAGCGCGTCGCTCCGGCGGCAAGCCGCAGGATCGTCCAGTCGCCGCGGCGGTCGATCGCCTCCAGCGTGCAGCCGCACGCCTCGAACGCTTCCACCACTTGCGCGCGCTGTGTCTCGAGCAGCCCGGCCAGCACGATCGTCGCGTTCGGGGCGGCGATGGCGGCGAGTTCGGGCGCCATCGAGACCAGCGGCCCCGCCAGGATGTTGGCGATGACGAGGTCGTAGGGTGCCTTGGCGGTGATCGCATCGGACAGGGCGCCGTCCGCCACGATCAGATCGACGTCCTCGATGCCGTTGGCCACCGCATTCTCGCGCGTCACGTCGACCGCAGCGGGGTCGATATCCGTCGCCATGACCTTGGCCTCAGGCCAGAGATGAGCGCCGGCGAACGCCAGCAGGCCCGTGCCGGTCCCCACATCGATGATGTTCGCGAACTGCCGGTCCGAAAGCCCGTCGAGCATCGCCAGGCAGCCCGAGGTCGTCGCATGGTGCCCGGTGCCGAAGGCGCGGCCCGCGTCGATCAGGAACGCACGGCCGCCCTCTGGCGCCTCGACCGGATGCGCGCTGGTGTGGACGACGAAGCGCCCCTCGCGAATCGGCTCCAGCCCTTCCTGGCTGAGCGTCACCCAGTCCTGCGCGGTCAGCGCCTCGACCTCGGGTTCGGTGCCCGCCGCGCTCGGCACCAGCGCCTTCAGCGTCGCGAGCATCGCCGCATCGGGCTCGTGCTCCATATAGGCATCGAGCCGCCAGTGCTCGACATCGTCCTCCACCGTCTCGGTGGTCATCAGCACCGCGTCGATCTCGATCGTGCCCGCGTCGATCGCCTCGGCCTCGGCGCGGGTGCAGGGCAGGCTGACCTTCCAGCTGTCGATCTCAGCGGACATAGCTGGCTCCATTGGCATCGAGCACCGCGCCAGTCATCGAAGGGGGCGCATCCAGCGCGCAGAATTTGGCGATGGCGGCAATCTCTTCCGGACTTGCGACGCGGCCCAGCGGAATGTCCGCCAGCAGCTTGTCGCCGCCGCGGCTGGCCAGATAGTCCTCGGCCATGCCGGTCATGGTAAAGCCCGGGCAGATCGCGAAGGCGAGGATGCCCTCCCCCGCATAGCCGCGCGCGATCGACTTGGTCATGCCGACCATGCCTGCCTTTGAGGCGGCATAATGCCAGTGCGCCGGGCTGTCGCCGCGATAGGCGGCGCGGCTGGCGACGTTGACGATCCGGCCGCCGCTCTTGCGGTCCTGCCAGTGGCGCACCGCCAGCCGGCACAATTCGGCCGAGGCGGTGAGGTTGACGCGCATCGTGCGCTCCCAGCCCTCGACCCAGTCGTCATGGGCCGCGTCGAGCGGATTCGCCTCGAAGATGCCGGCGTTGTTGATCAGCACGTCGATCCGGCCGTCCAGCGCATCGAGCGCCTGCTGCCAGAGTTGCTGGGGCGCGGCGGGATCGGTGAAGTCGGCGGGAATGCCGCTGCGGGTGCCCTGGCCGACAAGGGCCACGCGCGCGTCGTCGCCGAGCAGCGCCGCCGTCGCCGCGCCAATGCCCCGGCTGCTGCCGGTGAGGAGGATATGGGTTTTCATGGCGCCTGCCCTAGCGCGGGCAAGTGGACGCGTCACCCCGGCACGCAGGCCTCAGTCGTGCAGCACCGCCACACCCAGCGCGCCCAGATTGACCGTCAGTTGGACGCTGAGCGCGTGGTCCATCTGCGGCCGCGCACCGGCGCGCCCGAAGCGATACTGGTTGAGATAGCCGATATCGGCATTCAGCGCCTTGCCCAGCGGCACCGCGACGCCGAGCAGGTTGCGCATCCGCTCATAGCCCGCACGCTGGCCCCAGCTGGTGCTGTTGGGCAGCAGGAAGCTCTCATGGCTGGCAAACAGCGCCAGCCGCGGCCGCCCGAGCGGGAGGTTGTAGCGCAGCAGCGGCCGGATCCGCACGCCGATGCCGCTGCCGACGGTGCTGAACCGCTCGTCGATCCGGAAGCGGCCGGCGAGACGCCCGCGGTTGAACACGATCTGCTGGCGAACGCGGTCCTCGTCGGGCGCGAGATTGGCGCTGTGAAAGCCGACCCGGCGATAGCCAACGCCGAATTCGACACCCTTGGCGATCTGCCAACCGAGCAGCGCGCCATATTCGGTGGTGTAGATGCCGTCCTGACGATCGCTGGTGCGCGCGATCTGCTCCAGCGTCACGCGTACCTGCTTGGTCATCGGTACGATGACGTTGAGCTGCTCCCAGGCCTGCCGATCTTCCTGTTGCGCACAAGCAGGAGCGACACCAGCGAGCAACAGAAGCGCGGCACAGAGAAAGGTACGGGACATCCAATCGGCGATGGCATGGGCGATGATCGGCAATCAAGCCCCACGCCGCCGCCTGCGGCGATTCGTGCGCTAACCAGCCTCGGCCAGCAACCCGGCGGCCATTGCCTTGAACGCCGCGATCGCCTTGGGCAGCGTCGCCGCTGGCGTGTCGCTCGCCGCGACCCACAGCGCCGCATTCAACGCCGCGCCGTTCAGCAGCCGCGCCGCCGCCTCGACATCAACCGGCTTGAGCAGTCCCTCCGATGCGAGCCGCGCAAGGCTTTGCTGCGTGAGGTCCAGGCAGGCATTCTGACTCGGCCACTGCGAGGGGTCCCCGAGAAAGGCGGGACCATCGAGCAGCACGATGCGGCGGATCTCCGGATCGAGCGCCATCTCGATATAAGCGGTGCCTTCGATGATGAGCGCCCCCCACTCGTCCGGCTGGCCCCGCGCCGCTTCCCGCGCGCGCGCCGCCATCTCGTCGTCGATCTGCGCCACGACGGCAGCGAGCAGCCCCTTCTTGTCGCCGAAATGGTGATAGAGCGCGCCGCGCGTCAGCCCGGCAGCGGCAGTCAGTTCGTCCATCGACGCATCCGCGAAGCCTTGCGTGGCAAAGGCGTGGCGTGCGGCGGCCAGGAGCCTCGCGCGGTTCTCCGCCATGGTCTGCGCACGTTTAACGGGAGGCATGATCGTCGCTCCAATTCACATACGGTTCGTATTTGAGTTGACATACGAAGCGTATGTTATTAATCCACATACGCACCGTATATAACTCGGTGTGCGTTACCGGAAGCCCTGCTGCCCCGCAGGGCTCATCGCCGCAAAGGAACCGCCCATGCCCCGCGACGCCGTCCACCTCGAAAGCCGCCATGACCTGTACGACAAGCATGGTTATTCGCCCGCGATCCGGAGCGGGGATCTTCTCTTCGTCTCGGGACAGGTCGGCAGCGGCCTCGATGGCGAGCCGGTGCCGGGTTTCGAGAATCAGGTTCGGCAGGCGTTTTGCAACCTGGAAGCGGTGCTGGCCGCGGCAGGGTGCAGCTTCGACGACGTCGTCGATGTGATGACCTTCCACACCGATCCGGAAACGCAATTCCCGACGATCATGGCGTGCAAGGCCGATGCCTTCCCACAGGCCCCCTACCCCAGCTGGACCGCGCTGGGCGTCACCTGGCTCGCCGGGTTCGACTTCGAGATCAAGGTCGTCGCGCGCATCCCCGCGGCCTGATCCCGCGCAGGGTTCAGGCCGCCACCGCCGTCGAGAACTCGTCCGCCGCCGCGCGCAACTGGTTCAGCCGGTCGTCGACCTCCGTCACGTCGTGCTGGAGCGTGTCGATCTCGCTGGTGACGCTCTTGGTGTCCTCGCGGATCGCACCAATCGTCGCGGACATGGAGTCCGCCGCCAGCGCGGTTTCGTCCACCGCCGCGGTGATCGCGGTCACCGTCTGCGCCTGGACTTCCATCGCGGTGCGGATGCGGTTGGCGCTGTCCTGCACTTCGGAGACGGTCGCGCGTATCGAAGCGTTGGTCTCCACCGTAGAGCGCGTCGCCGATTGGATCGCGGCGATCTTGGCGGCGATGTCGTCGGTGGCGCGGGCGGTCTGGCTGGCGAGGCTCTTCACTTCCTGCGCCACCACCGCAAAGCCCCGCCCGGCGTCCCCTGCCCGCGCCGCCTCGATCGTCGCGTTGAGCGCCAGCAGGTTGGTCTGCCCGGCAATGTCGCGGATCAGGCCGAGGATCGATTCGATCGACTTGGCGTGCTCGGAGAGCATCTCGCTCATCCCCACCGCCTCGCTCGCCTGGCCGGAAGCGCGCGTGGCGATGCCAGCCGCCGCCTCCACTTCGGTGCGCGCATCCTCGATCGCGCGGATCAGGCCCGCCGCGGTCATCGCCGCCTCGCGCATCGCCACGGCCGACTGCTCGGCCGCCGCCGCGACTTCGCTAGCCTTGCCCAGCATGCCGCGCGCCGCGCTGGAGGCGCCCTGCGCCTGCACCCGGATGCGATTGCCCAGCATCGTCGCGCCTTCGATCGATTCGGCGATGCTCGCACGGAACTGGTCCGAGCGGGCGCGGCGTTCGTCATGGACCGACGCGGCGTCGCGCGCGCCGAGATGCGCCGCCATCAGATCCACCTCGGCCATCGCCAGCCGCTGCACCGCATCGCTCAGCCGCGCATAGCGATCCAGATCGCCATCAACCTTCTGCCGCAGCACGTCGAGCGTCTGGCTATGGGCAAAGGCGAAGTGCGAAATCAGCACCGGCAGCGGCACACCCATCAGATAGGTACGTGCGGCATAGTCGCAGACCATCTGCGCCCATTCCTCGCTGAACGGCTGCTCGAATTTTGTCCGGTCGTAGCGCGCGCCTTCCACGACATGCGCCTCGGTATCGATCTCGGAACGCATCTGGCTGCTCATGCGGTTGCGCAGAAGATGCTGCTGACAGCGGCGCGAGATCGCCTCGTGCTGATCGTCGAGGAGTATCGCGATCTCGGCACAGCTGCCGAGCAGCGATTGGTCCCAGTCATAGTCCTGGCGGTGCTCGCTCAGCGAGCGCGCGCTGCCGCTCCACTGTCCCGGTCTGCGGTTCATGGCAGACCCCATCACGCCGCGACCTTGGCGACGAAATCGCCGGCGCTGCCCTTCAACGCGCCGAGTTGTTCGTCGAGCGCCGCAAATCCCTGGCCGACCCGATCGATCTCGGAGGCGACCGCCTCGGTATCGGCGCGGATCGCGCTGATTGTCGCCGACATCGAATCCGCCGCCAGCGCGGTCTCGTCGACTGCCGCGGTGATCGCGGTGACCGTCTGCGCCTGCACTTCCATCGCGCTGCGAATGCGGTTGGCGCTTTCCTGCACTTCGGAGACGGTGGCGCGGATCGAGGCGTTGGTTTCCACCGTCGAGCGCGTCGCCGACTGGATCGCCGCGATCTTGGCGGCGATGTCGTCGGTGGCGCGTGCCGTCTGGCTGGCGAGGCTCTTCACTTCCTGCGCCACCACCGCGAAGCCGCGCCCGGCATCGCCGGCCCGTGCCGCCTCGATGGTCGCATTCAGCGCGAGCAGGTTGGTCTGCCCGGCAATGTCGCGAATCAGGCCGAGGATCGATTCGATCGACTTGGCATGGTCGGACAGCATCTCGCTCATCCCCACCGCATCGCTCGCCTGCCCGGAGGCACGGGTGGCGATCGCCGCCGCCGCCTCGACCTCGGTACGCGCGTCCTCGATCGCGCGGATCAGGCCCGCCGCGGTCATCGCCGCCTCGCGCATCGCCACCGCCGACTGCTCGGCCGCCGCCGCGACTTCGCTCGCCTTGCCGAGCATGCCGCGCGCCGAAGCCGAAGTGTGGATCGCCTGGCCCCGCAGTTCCTCACCGCCGCGCGACGCCTGCTCGACGGTCGCCCCGATCGAGCTATGGAAGTCGGTCGCCAGCCGGTCCCGCGCGACCTGGGCGCTGTGCTCACGGTACATGTTGTAGATTTCGACGGTGATGTCCGCCTCGAGCGCCGAGAGCCGCATCAGCGTGTCGACCAGCACCGGCAGGCGCGGCTCCGCGCCGCCGATACGGCGGATCAGTACTTCCAGCGCCGCGCGGTCGCTCGCGCTGATCATCGACAGCAGCGCCATCGGCGGCACGCCCTTCTCATACGCAGCGGCGACCGAGCGCTCGATCGATTCGATCCAGCTCTTGGTGGTGGTCTCCAGAAAGCGGCTGCGCAGGAATACCACGCCGACGTCGATCATCTTGGCGGTGTCCGACGGTGCCCAGTCGCGTTCCTCGGGGAAGCAGCGCACCCATTGGTGCCAATAGGCGGCGGAGACCGCCTCGATCTCCGGTTCGAGCACGTCCCAGCATTCGCGACTCGATTTCTGCAACGAGCCTTCGAAATCAAAGACGTGCAGCCGCGCCGCCACGTCGATCCGCGCGCTCATCGTGCCGGCCGCAGCCAGCGCCTGGGTGGAAACCGAATCGCTCACCTACGTCACATCCCCGGTCGGCGGCCGGGCTTCGGCCGCATCCGGCCAAGCTATGTCGCTTCAGTGGTTAAGAGCCGGTTAGGAGCGGGCATGCGACAGCGGATTCGCACCATCTTGCGCCCACTGCTCGGCTGAACCTAAGGGCAATCCGTCTTGCATCCTCGTCTGGCGGGATTAAGGAAGCCCGCGTCGACCGAAAGGATTTATCGTTGGCCAACGTCCGCAACACGGCACGACCGCTGTCGCCGCATATCGGCATCTATACCTGGGGGCCGCACATGGCGGTCTCTATTCTCCACCGCGCCACCGGCTCCGGCATGGCGACCGTGGGCACCGGGCTGTTCGTCTGGTGGCTGGTCGCGCTCGCCTATGGCCCCGATGCCTATGCGACCTTCCTGGACGTGTTCACGCTGTCGAACGGCAAGCTCAACATCCTCGGCTATATCGTCGGGATCGGGATGAGCCTGTCCTTCTTCCAGCACATGGCTTCGGGCGTACGCCACCTGTTCCTCGACGCCGGCGCGAATTTCGAGCTGCGGAGCAACAAGCGCAGCGCGCTCGCCACCTTCGCGGTCAGCATCCTCGCCACCGCGATCTTCTGGGTCGTGCTTCTGGAGAAGGCGAATGGGTAACGGAACCCAGCTCGGTCGCGTCCGCGGCCTCGGCTCGGCGCATGAAGGCGCGGGCGAATGGTGGAAGCACAAGGTCTCGGCGGGTTCCAACCTGCTGCTGGTGCTGTGGCTGATCGTCTCGATCGCCCTGCTCCCCGCCTATGACTATGCGACGATGCAGGGGTGGATCGCGCAGCCGCTGGTCGCCGTGCCGCTGATCCTTCTGGTGCTCAGCGTCACCTTCCACTTCCGTCACGGCCTGCAGGTCGTGATCGAGGACTATCAGCACAACGAGACGCGCTTCGTGCTGATCGTCCTGCTCGAATATTTCACGATCACCGTCCGCGTGCTCGCGATCTTCTCGATCCTGAAGATCGCCTTCACCTCCGTTGGAGTGGCCGCCTGATGCCCGCCGCCTACAAGATCATCGACCATATCTATGACACCGTCGTCGTCGGCGCGGGTGGCTCGGGCCTCCGCGCAGTGATGGAAGTGGCGCAGTCGGGCCTCAAGACCGCCTGCATCACCAAGGTGTTCCCGACGCGCAGCCACACCGTGGCGGCGCAGGGCGGCATCGCCGCCAGCCTCGGCAACATGGGTCCGGACCACTGGACCTGGCACATGTACGACACCGTCAAGGGCTCCGACTGGCTCGGCGACCAGGACGCGATCGAGTATCTCACCCGCGAGGCCCCGGCCGCGGTGTACGAGCTCGAACATGCCGGCATGCCGTTCAGCCGCACCGACGAGGGCAAGATCTACCAGCGCCCGTTCGGCGGCATGATGCAGAACATGGGCGAAGGCCCGCCCGCGCAGCGTACCTGCGCCGCGGCGGATCGTACCGGTCATGCGATGCTGCACACGCTGTACCAGCAGAGCCTGAAGTACGACGCGGACTTCTTCATCGAATATTTCGCGCTCGACCTGATCATGGAAGACGGCGAGTGCCGCGGCGTGATCGCGCTGTGCATGGACGACGGCTCGATCCACCGCTTCCGCAGCCATGCCGTGGTGCTGGCGACCGGCGGCTATGGCCGCGTGTACCAGTCGGCCACCTCGGCGCACACCTGCACCGGCGACGGCAACGCGATGGTGCTCCGCGCCGGCCTGCCGCTGCAGGACATGGAGTTCGTCCAGTTCCACCCGACCGGCATCTACGGCGCGGGCGTGCTGATCACCGAGGGTGCGCGCGGCGAAGGCGGCTATCTCACCAACTCCGAGGGTGAGCGCTTCATGGAGCGCTACGCCCCGTCCGCCAAGGATCTCGCCAGCCGCGACGTCGTGTCGCGCTCGATGGCGATGGAGATCCGCGAGGGCCGCGGCGTCGGCAAGGAGAAGGACCATATCTACCTTCACCTGAACCATATCGACCCGAAGATCCTGCACGAGCGTCTGCCCGGCATCACCGAAACCGGCAAGGTCTTCGCCGGTGTCGACCTCACCCGCCAGCCGCTGCCGGTGGTACCGACCGTCCATTACAACATGGGCGGCATTCCGACCAACTATCACGGCGAAGTCGTGCGCCTGCACGACGGCAACCCGGACTCGGTTGTCCCCGGCCTGTTCGCGGTCGGCGAAGCGGCGTGCGTGTCGGTGCACGGCGCCAACCGCCTCGGCTCCAACTCGCTGATCGATCTCGTGGTTTTTGGCCGCGCGACCGGCAAGCGGATCGTCGACATCCTCAAGCCGAACACCCCGCACCACCCGCTGCCGAAGGATTCGGAAGCGATGGCGCTGGGCCGCCTCGATCACTTCCGCAATGCCAATGGCGGTACCCGCACCGCGCAGCTGCGCGCCGACATGCAGAAGACGATGCAGCGTCACTGCGCCGTGTTCCGCACCGAGGAGCTGATGGCCGAGGGCGTGGCACACATGGACCAGGTCTATGCCGGCATGCAGGACGTGCACGTCAGCGATCGCTCGCTGGTGTGGAACACCGATCTCGTCGAGACGCTGGAGCTGGACAATCTGCTCGGCCAGGCGATGGTGACGATCCGCAGCGCGATCAACCGCAAGGAAAGCCGCGGCGCCCATATGCACGAGGACTTCCCCGAGCGCGACGACGCCGGCTGGATGAAGCACACCATCGCGACGTTCGATGGCTGGGGCGGCAAGGGCGGCACCACCGCGATCGACTATCGCCCGGTGCACGACTACACGCTCACCGACGCGATCGAGTATATCAAGCCGAAGAAGCGGGTGTACTGATCCGCGCGGCGGATGGTTTCTAGAAGAGGCCGGGGCGGCGACGCTCCGGCCTTTTTGTTTGGGGCTGGGGTGCGTGGCCCCCACTCACCCTCACCCTTCCGGCGCTACGCGCCTCCCTCCCTCTCCCGCCTGCGGGAGAGGGAGGGGACCCGCCGCCGAAGGCAGTGGGAGGGTGAGGGTGACTGAGGTCAGCCCAGAACTACCGCAGCACCCCGAACCGCGCGCTCGCCAGATGATGCGCATGGCAGATCGCCACCGCGAGCGCGTCGGCGGCATCGGCGCCGACGATCTTCACCCCGGGCAGCAGCCGCGAGACCATCGCATGGACCTGCTCCTTGTCGGCATTGCCGACGCCGACGACGGATTTCTTCACCGTGCTCGGCTTATATTCCCCGACATCGATCCCCACCCGCGCGGCGGCGCACAGCACCACCCCGCGCGCCTGGCCGAGCTTGAGCGTGGACTGCGCATTGGAATTGACAAACACTTCCTCGACCGCCGCCGCCTCGGGCGCATGATCGGTGATCAGCGCGGCGAGCATTGCATCGAGATGGGCGAGACGGCGGGGCAGGGTCGCCTTGGTATCGGTCACCAGCTTGCCGTGGCCAAGATGGCTGATGCGATTCCCCTCGGCGCGAATAAGCCCCCAGCCGGTGGTCCCCAGGCCGGGATCGAGACCGAGAATGATCACAGATCCTCCCCGGCACGGGGAGGGGGACCAGCCGAAGGCTGATGGAGGGGGCTCTCCACCAGCGAGTACCTTGGGGAAGCCCCCCTCCACCACCGCTTCGCGGCGCTCCCCCTCCCCGTTCCGGGGAGGAGCAAGAAGATCAACCCAGCTTCTCCATCACGTCGTCGGGGATCTCGTAATTCCCCCACACCGTCTGGACGTCGTCGTCATCGTCGAGCGCGTCGAGCAGCTTGAACAGCGTCGCCGCATCGTCCGCGCCGACGGTCACCATCGTCTGCGGCCGCCAGGCGAGCTTCGCGCCCTCGGACTCGCCGAGCACCGGCTCCAGCGCCTTGGCGACTTCGTGCAGGTCGCCCTGGCCGGTCCAGATCTCGTGGCCGTCCTCGCTGCTGGTCACATCCTCGGCGCCCGCTTCCAGCGCCGCCTCGAACACCTTCTCGGCGTCGCCGGCGCTCGCCGGATAGGAGATCAGGCCCAGGCGATCGAAGCCATGGCTCACCGAACCGGCGGTGCCCAGGTTGCCGCCGTTCTTCGAGACCGCGGTGCGTACGTTGGTCGCGGTGCGGTTGCGGTTGTCGGTCAGCGCCTCGATGATCAGCGAGACGCCCGCCGGGCCGAAGCCCTCGTAGCGGATCTCTTCATAGTTATCGCCTTCGCCCTTGCTCGCCTTGTCGATCGCGCGCTGGATATTGTCCTTGGGCATCGACTGCGCCTTGGCGGCGTTGATCGCGGCGCGCAGGCGGGGGTTCATGTCCGGGTCTGCCAGACCCATCTTTGCTGCCACGGTGATTTCGCGGCTGAGCTTGGAGAACATCGCCGAGCGCTTCTTATCCTGCGCGCCCTTGCGGTGCATGATGTTCTTGAATTTGGAATGACCTGCCATGGTGAACCCGAACTGCCTGCGGTTTGGAGGAGGTGGAAAGCGCTCGCCTTACCGCGTGGGGCCGGAGAGCGCCATGGCGGGCTTAGATGCCCAGCGCCTGCTTGTAGGTTTCGAGCAGCATCTCGGCTTCCTCGCGATGATGCTTTTCCATCCGGCGCAGGCGAACGATCGTGCGCATCGTCTTGACGTCGAAGCCGGTCGACTTGGCTTCGGCATAGACGTCCTTGATGTCGTCGGCGATGCCCTTCTTCTCCTCTTCGAGACGCTCGACACGCTCGATCAGGAGGCGGAGCTGCTCGGCGGAAATATTGTCGGACATGGGTATTCTGGCTCCTGCAGCATGGTGCCGGACGGCGCAGGGCCGCGAATCATGCTTCGGGTTGCCCAGCCGTTCGGAAAGGAATGGATGAAAGCGCGCGCTTAAAGAAGCACGCGCCCCCGCTCAAGCCCTGCGACGCGTTAACGGCCCGGCTCGGTCATGGCAGGCGGATCGCTGGCCGGGAAGCTTTCGTCGAGCGCCTCGTCAAGATCGTCGTCGCGACCCTCATTCTTCTTCAGGCTCGCTTCCATGCGGGCCAGTTGCTCAGGCGTAGCCTCACTCTGGTACTTCGCCTTCCACGCCGATTGCTCCATCCCGTAGACGATTCGGCGGGCATCGCCCTTGGCGATGCTCGGGTCCGCCTCGTGGATCCAGTCGCCCAGGCAGTTCCGGCAAAAGCCTGAAAGCCCCATCAGATCGATGTTCTCGGCATCGTGGCGGTGGCGCAGATGGCGCACCAGCCGGCGGAACGCTTTGGCCGCAATTGCGTCGTCCAGGCGATCTAGTTCATCCATTCGGCACCTCCGGAGTTGATGTTAACGCATTTGGGGCTAGAGGCGGGCACGCACAAGCCGAGGAAGACAACGATGACACAGGCGATCTCCCCCCGCTCGCGCAAGGTGCGCGTCCTGGCAACCTTGGGACCGGCCAGCGCGTCCCCCGAAATGATCGAGAAGCTGTTCCGCGCCGGCGCCGATGCGTTCCGCATCAACATGAGCCATGGCGACCAGGCCTCGAAGATCCCGCTGTTCGAGGCGATCCGCGGCATGGAGGCGACCACCGGCCGCCCGACCACGATCCTCGCGGATCTGCAGGGGCCGAAGCTGCGCGTCGGCAAGTTCGCCGAGGGCAAGGTGATGCTGGTCACCGGCCACCAGTTCACGCTGGACCGCGATCCCACCCCGGGCGACGCCACCCGCGTCGAGCTGCCCCACCGCGAGATCTTCGAAGCCGCGCACCCCGATGCGCGGCTGCTGCTCGATGACGGCAAGCTGGTACTGCGCGTGACCGACGTCGCGCCTGACCGGCTGACCACGATCGTCGAGGTCGGCGGCGCGCTGTCGAACAACAAGGGCCTCAACGTCCCCGACATGGTGCTGCCGCTCGCCGCGCTTACCGAGAAGGACCGCAGCGACCTCAGCTTCGCGGTGGAGCAGGGTGCCGACTGGATCGCGCTCAGCTTCGTCCAGCGCCCCGAGGATCTGATGGAAGCCCGCCGCCTGATCGGCGGCAAGGCCGCGCTGCTCGCCAAGATCGAAAAGCCCTCGGCCATCGCGCGCCTCGAGGAGATCCTCGAGCAGTGCGACGGCGTGATGGTCGCGCGCGGCGATCTCGGCGTCGAGCTGCCGCCGCAGACCGTGCCGCCGCTGCAAAAGCGCATCGTCGAGTCGGCGCGTCGCCTGGGCCGCCCGGTGATCGTCGCGACGCAGATGCTCGAATCGATGATCGAGAGCCCCTCGCCCACCCGCGCCGAAGTCTCGGACGTGGCGACCGCGGTGTATGACGGTGCCGACGCGATCATGCTCTCGGCCGAAAGCGCCGCGGGCAAGTGGCCGATCGAATCGGTGTCGATGATGAACTCGATCGCCGATGCGGTGGAGCGCGACCCGGCGCATGGCGACCGCGTCCACTTCACCGTCACCAAGCCTGACCCGACGACCGCCGACGCGCTGGCCGAAGCGGCGAAGAACATCGCGGCGACGGTGTCGGCCTCGGCGATCATCTGCTTCACCAGCTCGGGCTCGACCGCGCGCCGCATCGCGCGCGAGCGGCCGCTGGTGCCGATCCTGGTGCTGACCCCGGAACGCGATACCGCGCGCCGGCTGGGCCTGCTGTGGGGCACGCATGCGGTGCAGACGCGCGACGTCGACTCGTTCGAGGAAATGGTCGCCAAGGCAAAGCGCATGGCGCTGCGCCACGGCCTCGCCAAGGCGGGCGACCGGGTGATCGTCTGCGCGGGCGTCCCGTTCAAGACGCCGGGCTCGACCAACGTGCTCCACGTGGTGACGCTGCTCGGCGACGAGCTGACCAGCTACACGGGTCCGGAAGGCAACTAAGTCCCATCCTCCCCTCCCGCTCCGGCGGGAGGGGATTATCCCCGCCCCATCCGCATCGCCGCACCGGCGACGAAGGGGCAACCCGCGACCAGCACCAGGCTGATCGCCGCGAGCAGCTTGATCGCGCCTGGCTCGCCGCCGGTGGCGCCCGCCCCAAAGATCAGCAGCGGCACCGCGAAGGGCAGCATCACCAGCCCCGCCAGCGCGCCCGCGCCGCGCAATCCCGCCACCAGCGCCGCCGTCGCCACGCCCAGCGCCGCCAGTCCCGGCGTGCCGATCGCCAGCCCGAGCAGGATCGTCCCCAGCGCCGTGCCGGGCACGTGCAGCAGCGCCGCCGCGACACAGGTCGCCGCCAGCAGCGCGGGACCGAAGCCCAGCCAATGGCCGAGCATCTTCGCCGCGGCGATCCCCGAGTCCGAATAGCCCCGCACCACCAGTTGATCGAGCACGCCGCTCTCGGCATCGGGTGTCACGAGCCGTTCGACGGGCAACAATGCCGCGAGAAGCGCCGCCGCCCAAATCACGCCGCCGCCGATCCGCGCGAGCAGCCGCCCGTCGGGGCCCACCGCGAAGGGAAACAGAATCGCGACAAGCAGGAAGAAGGCGATCGGCAGCACCAGCCCGCCGCTGCTCCACGCCCGCCTCAGCTCGCGCCACACCAGCGCGATCACAGCGCGATCTCCTGCGCGTCCGGCAGCGCGATCAGCTGGTGCGTCGCGACCAGCACGACGCCGCCGCCAGCGCGGTGCGCGGCGATCCGCGCCTCCAGCATCGCGACCGAAGCGGTATCGAGGCCGTTGCCCGGCTCGTCGAGGAGCCATACCGGCGCGCCGCTTGCCAGTACCCGCGCGAATGCCGCGCGGCGCCGCTGGCCGGTCGAGAGCAACCGCACCGGCACATCGGCGATGTCCGCCAGCCCTACGGCCTCCAGCGCATCGGCGACCGTGTCCCCGCTCCCGTCGAGCCCCGCCCAGAAGCCGAGCGCCCCTGCCAGCGTCCGCTCGGCATCCAGCGCGGCGGTTTCGCTGAGGAGCGCCCGCGCGCCCTCCCCCGCCACCCGGCCGCCCAGCGGCGCGAGCAGCCCGGCGGCGATCCGGATCAAGCTCGACTTGCCGACACCATTGGGCCCGAGCACCAGCCCGGCGTCCCCGGCCCCTAGCGCGAAGCTGAGCCCTTCGAACAGGATACGCCCGCCGCGCAGGCAGGTCACGGCGTCAAAGGCAAGGCCGGGGTTCAATCCGCGGCGTCTTCCAGCGCATGCATGGCGTCGTCGGACAGGCCGAAATGGTGGCCGACCTCGTGGATCACGACATGATGGACGAGACGCTCGAGCGATTCGCCGGTCTCGACCCATTCGTCGAGGATCGCGCGGCGATAGAGGTGTATGCGATCGGGCAGCCCTCCCGAATCAAAGGCCGATTTCTCGCCGATCGGGCGGCCATGGTAGAGGCCGCTGAGCGCAAAGGGATCGTCGATGCCGAGCGCATCGAGCGTCTCCTCGTCGGCGAACTCCTCCACCAGCAGCGCGACCTCGGCCAGATGCACCTGAAACGGTTCGGGGATGCGGGCCAGCGCGGCGCGGGCGAGGCGCTCGATCAGGGCCGCATCGGGGGCGAAGGTTGGCGCTTGCTCCGGCATGGCCGAATGCATAGGCGGTGCGGCAGAGAAGGAGCAAGGAGGGGAGTGCAATGGTAGCGCGTTTGACCGATGGCCTGCGCGAGGAATCGCTGGCAGCCCTGCCGGCCTGGAACTACGAGCCGGGGCGCGACGCGATCACCCGCCGCTTCCAGTTCGCCGACTTCGTCGAGGCCTTCGGCTTCATGACCCGCGTCGCACTGCTCGCGGAGAAGGCGGACCACCATCCCGAATGGTCCAATGTGTGGAACCGGGTCGATATCCTGCTGACCACGCATGATGCGGGCGGGCTGTCGACGCGCGACCTGCAACTGGCGGCGGCAATCGATGCCCTGGTGAAGGGGTAGGCTGACGCTAACGGCTCCTGCGCGCCCCTCCCGCTTGCGGGAGGGGACGCAGGAGAAGCAGGAGGAGAATTTAGAATTATTCACTCCGCATCCGGCCGCTCGTACAGATCCCAGCGATGCTCGCCGGTCACCGTATCGGCATAGGGCCGCCCCGCCGCATCCTTGCTCGGCACGTAGCGGAAGCGCTTCTGGATCAGCTTGCAGGTTGTCTCGTCGAGATCGCGATTGCCGCTGCTGCGCGTGACCGTGCAGCTCGACACGCGCCCGTTGACGCCTACCACGAAGCGCAGCCCCACCGTGCCGCTCGCCCCGGCGTTGAGCGCGGCGCGGGGATAATCGGCATCGCTGATCCCGCCGCCGATCCAGCGGAGCGGCACCCCGCCCCCGCCGCCCGGCCCATTGCCGCGCCCGCCGCTGCCGGTGCCGTCCCCCTCTCCGCCCGCGCCCGTCCCCGGCCCCGCGACTGGCGCAGCACCGGAGGACGAGTCGCTGGCAGTAGCCGGCTTGGGCGCAGTCACCAGCGGCGGTGGCTGGAGGACCACCGGCGGCGGCGGCGCGACGACCTCGGTCGCCTTGGAAACGCGGTTGGGAGGTGCCGACGCCCCCTCGGCCTTGGGCGCCGCGCGCCGCTTGGCCGGTTCGGGTGCGGGTGGCGGCGGGGGGGGCGGCACGTCGAAGCTGACCAGTGTCGCATCCGGATCGGTGCGGAGCACCGTCTGCGCACGCAACCCGGCGAACAGCAGCGCCGCCAGCAGCGCCTCCACCGCGATCGCCGCCGCCGCGCCGCGCGCCCGGGAGCCTCCGGAAATCACCGGATTTGCCCCGATCGTTGCGGGTTCATGCAACCGAAATGTGGCATGACACATTGATGCGCATCGAACACGAACCGAAGATGGGGTCCGAATATGCGTAAGACAATTGCCGCACTCGCCGCCTTTGCCCTGGCCATGCCGGTCGCGATGCCGATCAGCGTCGCCAGCGCCCAGTCGCGCTACGAAGGCAAGTCGAAGTCCAGCCGCAATTATCGCGTCGTCAAGCGCTGCCGCCGGTCGAAGGGCGAAGCCGGCCTGATCGCGGGCGGCGTCGCCGGCGCGGTCGCGGGTCCGGCGATTGTCGGTGGCGGCCTGCTGGGTGCCGCGGCCGGTGGTGTCGCCGGTGCGCTGGGCGGCCGCGCGATCGACCGCACGCTCACCGCGAAGAACCGCTGCAGCTACGTCCGCGTCCGTCGCTGAGTAGCCAAAGGGGCGGGCGAGGTCCCGCCCCTTTCCAAACCCGCCTGCATCGGCCAGAAACCGGCGATTCCCGCGGCGCGCTGCGCGCCGCCCCCGAAGATGCAGGAAGTACGCGTATGTCCAGCTATGCCGATCGTCTGAACGCGCTGCGCGCGCAACTCGCGCAGGAGACTCTAGACGGCTTCGTCGTGCCGCTCACCGACGAGCACATGTCCGAATATGTCGGTGCCTATGCGCAGCGGCTGGCTTGGCTCACCGGCTTCCAGGGCTCTGCCGGCAGCGCGGTGGTGCTGGGCAGCCAGGCCGCGATCTTCACCGACGGGCGCTATACGCTTCAAGTACGCCAGCAGGTCTCGGCCGACCATTGGGAATATGTCGGCGTGCCCGCGACGAGCATCGCCGACTGGCTGGGCGCACATGCGCCGAACGGCGGCCGCATCGGCTATGATCCGTGGCTGCACACCCGCGCCTGGGTGGACGAAGCGCGCAAGGCGCTGGCCGAGAAGGGCGCGACGCTCGTCCCCGTCACGCGCAACCCGATCGACGCCGTTTGGGCCGAGCAGCCCCGCCCCTCCGACGCGCCGCTGGCGGTCCTCGACGAGGCGCTGGCCGGCAAGTCGTCGGCCGCCAAGCGCGCCGAGATCGCCGACTGGCTGCACAGCCGGAACGCCGACGCGGTGGTGATCGCCGCGCTCGATTCAATCGCCTGGACCTTCAATGTCCGCGGCAACGACGTGACCCACACGCCGGTCGCGCTCGCCTATACGGTGATCCATGCCGACGGCACGGCCGACCTGTTCGTCGCGCCCGAGAAGGTGACCGATGCGGTGCGCCAGCATCTCGGCAATGCGGTGCGCATCCAGGACCGCGCAGCCTTCGCGCCGGCGCTGGGCGGTTTCGCGGGCAAACGCGTCGTCGCCGATCCCGGCACGGCGGTGGCGGCGATCTTCGACGCGCTGGAGGCGGACGGCGCCACCGTGCTCGCGCTGCGCGATCCGGTGATCCTCGCCAAGGCGATCAAGAACCCCGCGGAGGTCGCCGGGCACAAGGCCGCGCAGGCACGCGACGGCGCCGCACTCAGCCGCTTCCTGAAGTGGTTTGAGGAGACCGCGCCGCAGGGCGGCCTCACCGAAATGTCGGCGGCGGACAAGCTCCGCCAATTTCGCGAGGCGACCGGTCGCCTGAAGGACCTGTCCTTCGACACCATCTCCGCCACCGGCCCCAACGGCGCGATCCCGCACTACAAGGTCACCGACGAATCGAGCCTGCCGATCGAGCGCGGTCAGATGTTCCTGATCGATTCGGGCGGGCAATATGGCGACGGCACCACCGACGTGACGCGTGTGATGCCGGTCGGCGAGGCTGCCCACGAGATGAAGGATCGCTTCACCCGTGTGCTCAAGGGCCATATCGCCATCGCCACCGCGATCTTCCCCGACGGCACCACCGGCGCGCAGATCGACGGCTTCGCGCGGCGGCCGCTTTGGGAAGCAGGGCTCGATTTCGCGCACGGCACCGGTCACGGCGTCGGCGCCTATCTGTCGGTGCATGAGGGGCCACAGCGCATCGCCCCGCCCTCCTATCCGGGCGGCCAGGCGCTGGAACCGCTGCGTGCGGGCATGTTCCTCTCGAACGAGCCCGGCTATTACAAGGCGGGCGAATACGGCATCCGGATCGAGAACCTCGTCCATATCGTCGAGCGCACCATCCCTGGCGGCGACAAGCCGATGCTGGCCTTCGAGACGCTCACCTTCGCGCCCATCGAACGCAGCCTGATCCTGCCCGCGCTGCTGACGCCCGAGGAACGCGCGTGGCTCGATGCGTATCATGCCGAGGTGCTGGCGATCGTCGGCCCGCAACTGGAAGGCGCCGAGCGGGCGTGGCTGGAGGCCAAGTGCGCGCCGATCGGGTGAACTAAAGATCCTCCCCGGCACGGGGAGGATCGTTTCAGTCCGTCGATTCGTCGGGCCGCTGCGCCCCCAGCCCGGCCCCGTCCGCCTTCACCCCGCGCGCCTGGGCTTTCCGCCGGCGCAGGTTCTCGCGCAGTTTTTCGGCCAGTCTGGCCTGCTTATCCACATCCTTCATGCGAAAAGCGATAAACCCGTGCGATGCGGGTTGACAATCGCCGGCCCCCAAGCAAATAGGCCCCTCCCGCACGGCGCTGGTCGCCGCGGTTGGAAAACAGTGCTGCCGTAGCTCAGTGGTAGAGCGCATCCTTGGTAAGGCTGAGGTCGCGAGTTCAATCCTCGCCGGCAGCACCATTTTCCCCTTCTGACAGAAGAATTTGCCCGTAAGGGCCCCGCGGCCGCGACGGCCATGCTTTTCCTCCATACACCATCGCCATCCCCGCGAAGGCGGGTATCCATTAGCGCTGAATTAGCGGTTCCTGCCCCCAACGTCCTGGCAAATGGAGTCCCGCCTGCGCGGGAATGACGATCGCTGGCGGGGAGGCGGCCGCTTCCGACCGCCCCTCTCCGCTCACCCCCGCCGAAGCCCGTCGATCCGCACCACAGGCACCGTGCCGAGCCCCTTGGGCAGCGTCACGGTCAACCCGGCCTGCGATTGCCGGAACGCTACGTCGCCGCCGCCCAGCAGCCGTGCCCGCGCCACTCGGCCCGCGCCGAGCCCCAGGGCCTGCACCGTCACCGGCGTGCTCGGCGCCTTGAGGAAGAACAGGTACAGCGCGTCGCCCTTGGTGGTGAAGCGCACGTCCTGCTCGGTGAAGCCCTTGAAGCCGTCCTCGTTCTGCATGCCCGCGGCGAGCTGGGTCGGCCCCTCGCCGTAGACGCGCCACGGCCGCGTGCCGAACACCGCCTCGCCGTTCACCGCCATCCACGCGCCGAGATTGTCGAGGATGCGCTCCTCCTCCGAATCGATCGAGCCGTCGCCGCGCTGGGGCACCGAGAGCAGCAGGTTGCCGTTCTTGGAGATCACGTCCGCCAGCCGCGTGAGCACGTCGTCCGCCGACTTATAGCGCTTCTCGGTGTAGAGGCTGCGCTTGTAGAACCAGTCGCCGAGACAGGTGTCGGTCTGCCAGGGTTCGTCCCACAGCTTGTCGGCAAAGCCGCGCTCGACGTCCTGCACCAGCCCGAATCGCGCATAGGGCTTCAGCTGCTTGGCGGTGAGCACCACGTCGATCTTGCCGCTCTTCGCGATCGACCGGTTGTAATAGTCGGCCGCGGCGGCCAGCCCGATGGGGCCAAAGGGCAGCTCATAATCGTCGAAATAGCAGAAGTCGGGCTGATATTTGGTGACGAGATCGACCTGGCGCTGCAGCCAGCGCGTCGCATAGGCGGCGTCGCCGGCGGGGCCATGCTCCACCCATTGGCCGTCATGATCCTCGTGCCATTTGCCCATCGCCTGCATCGTGTCGATGCCGTCGGGGGCGACGATGTGCTTGCCGGTGTAGAGCAGCTGCGGATCCAGCCCCTCCCACCAAGTTCCCGCGCCATCGGCCTTAGTCAGGCGGAAGGCGTCGTAGCGATCGCCCTTGCGCGCGCCTTCGGGATCATAGCCGTAGGCGGTCTGGAACCAGTGCCAGGCATGCGCGGCGTGGTTGGAGACACCGAAGCGCAAGCCGTGCGCGCGAGCCACCTTCTCCCAGGTGCCGACCACGTCGCGCTTGGGACCCACCCGCAGGCTGTTCCATGGATGATAGGCGCTGTCGTAGCAGTCGAGATTGTCGTGGTGGCAGGCCAGCGACACGAAATATTTCGCGCCCGCCTTCACATAGCGCTTCATCAGCGCCTCGGGGTCCCATGCTGCGGCGGTCCAGCGGTTCTGGACTTCCATGAAGCCGACATCCGCGGGGTGGCCATAGGCCTTCCGGTGGAAGTCCGAGGCCGGGTGGCCCTGGATGTACATGTGTCGCCCGTACCAGTCGCCCTGCTCGGGCACCGATTGCGGGCCCCAGTGCGACCAGATCCCGAACTTCGCGTCGCGAAACCACTCGGGATAGCGATAGTTGGCGACCAGCGATGGCCAGCTAGCCTGCACCGGCCCCTGCGCAGTCACCTGCGCCCGCGCCACCGCCGGCAAGGCGGCAAGCCCCGCCAATACCCCGCGCCGCCGCCACCCTGATCCGATCATTGCTACCTCCGCTGAACCACGAGGATACCATCTTGATACCGCGGCCGGGCGTCAACGCCCTTGTCGTCCGGAGGCGCATCGCGTGCGCGGTTGCGCGCCCATCGCGATTCTGCAACCACGCGGTACCGCTACCAGTTTCAGCGGCCACGCACCGCGAAGGCTCGGCATTCGCCGGTGCATTGCCGGGTGGCAAGAGGAGAGGATGCCCGTGTTCGAAGACCTGACGCGCCGAACGATGCTCACCGGCATGGCCGCCACCGCCACGTTCGCCGCGCTGCCGGCCCATGCCGCAGGCGCGGACGAGGTGCTGCCGCTCTGGCCTGGCTCGCCCCCCGGCGCGCCTTCCCCGCTGCCCAAGCCGAGCACCGAGGAGCGCTCCAAGAATCCCGCCGCGCCCGATCGCTGGCTGCGCGGCATCGACCGTCCCTCGCTCACCGTGCGCCGCGCGGCGAACCCCAATGGCACGGCAGTCATGCTGATGCCGGGCGGCGGCTATGGCTTCCTCGCCATCGACAATGAGGGCGAGGAGCAGGCGCGCTGGCTCAACGCGCAGGGCATCACCGCCTTCATCCTGCGCTACCGCATCCCCACCGACGGCTGGGCCAACCGTTCGACCGTGCCGCTCGCCGACGCGCAGCGCGGGCTGCGGCTGATCCGCGCCTCGGCCAAGCGCTACGGCGTCGACCCCGCCAAGCTGCTGGTGATCGGCTTCTCGGCCGGCGGCCACCTCGCCGGCAGCCTGGCGACCCGCCATGCCGAGCGAGTCTACACCCCCGTCGATGCCGCCGACCAGCTTTCCGCCCGCCCCGACCTGGCCGGGCTGATCTATCCGGTGGTGAGCATGAGCGCGCCCTTCACCCATATCGGCTCGCGCGACCAGCTTTTCGGCACCGATGCCGATGCCAAGGCGCTCGACGCCGCCTCGGTGGAGAAGCGCGTTACCGGCGACACCCCGCCGATCTTCCTCACCCATGCCAGCGACGACGGGCTGGTGCCGATCGAGAACAGCATCGCGCTCTACCAGGCGCTGCTGGCCGCGAAGCGCCCGGGCGAACTGCATGCGTTCGACCAAGGCGGCCACGGCTTCGGCGTGCGCCTGGCCAAGACGGTGCCTGCCTCGGCTTGGCCCACGCTGTTCGCGGCATATGCGCGGCGGCTGGGATTGCTGGCGGGCTGAGCGCAACGATCCGTGCGCCGAAGCGTCTTTTCCTTGAAAATCAACGAGGAGGCGCCGCATGGACCCGAGAACCGAACCCGTCGAGAAGCGCGCCCGCAAGGGGCTCGGCGCCGTCGCGCTGATCGTGCTGGCGATCATCGCGACGGTGTTTGTCGGCTACAACATCTACTATGCCGTCACGCCGGGCTGACGGGGACGCCGCCACCCCCTCGCCGGGATGACCACTAAGAAGTGCAGGCTCTAGCCTTCCCCGATCCGGGCGCGGCGGCGGCGGACGGGGCTGGCGACCGAAAGGTTCGGCACCACCGGCGCCTCGACCCGGTCGAACCAGCCGAGCGCCGAGGAAATCGCGGTCGCCGTCTTCCGCAGTTGCGCCAGTGCCTCCTCGTGCGAGACGTGCGGCGCATCGTCGATCGCGGCGAGGAACGGGATGGTCAGCGCCGCGACGACATGGCCGTCAAACCCGAAGATCGGGCAACTCATGTCCGACACCCCCGCCATCCGCGCGCTGGGGATCGATTCATAGCCCTTGGCGCGCACCACCGCGAGCTGCTCGGCCAGGCCTCTCGGCAGCCCCTTCGGATACAGCGCCGCGCGCCGCTCCTCGTCCATCGCCGCCAGCAGCACATGGCCCGAACAACTGGTCAGCAGGTCGATCTCGGTGCCCAGCCGCACGGCGAAGCCGGTCTGACCCGGGCTTTCCTGGCGCGCAACGATGAGGCCGCGCGTGCCGTTGACCACCACCAGATGGCAGGACTGCACCGTCGCTGCTGCCAGGCTGTGCATCAGCGGCGTGGCGACATGGGTGAGTTCCTGCGCGGGCGTCGCCCGGTGGGCGATTTCCAGCACGCGGTAGGTCACCCGGTAGCGATCGCTGGCGCCGTCCTTGTGCAGCCAGCCGCGCCGATCGAGCACGACGATGATGCGGAACAGCTCGCTGATCGAGCGTCCCAGCCGTTGCGCGATCTCGCTGATCGTCAGCCCCTGTGGCTCGGCGCCGAGCAGTTCGATCACGTCGATCGCCTTCTCCAGCGCGGGGGCGGCATAGGCAGGCGATTTGTCGGCCGAAGCGGCGGGTGCATTCTCGGTCATGACGCTAGGCTAGCCAATGCGACGAGCGGTGTCATGCCACTTGCGAACAATCGCGGCTTGCGCCTAAGAATGTGAAAGTCATTTTGACCTATGAAAACGTTCTAGAGGAGTTGGGGAGGCGATGCGTTTCGGCAACAAGACCGCGCTGGTGACCGCGGCAGGGCACGGCATCGGCCGCGCGACCGCGCTGCGGCTGCGCGATGAGGGCGCCAAGGTGTTCGCGCTCGACCGCGACGGCGCCGCGCTGGCGACGCTCGACGGCGTCGAGCCGGTGGTGCTCGATCTGCTCGACGCCGATGCCATCGCCGCGCTCCCCGAGACGGTCGGCCAGGTCGACGTGCTCGCCAACATCGCCGGTTTCGTCGCGGCAGGGTCGATCCTCGACGGGACCGATGCCGACTGGATGCTGTCCTTCGACCTCAACGTCCACGCCATGCACCGCATGATCCGCGCCTTCCTGCCGGGCATGCTGGCAAAGGGCGGCGGCGCGATCGTCAACATGTCGTCGATTGCGTCGAGCGTGAAGGGCATCCCCAACCGCCACGCCTATGGCGCATCCAAGGCTGCGGTGATCGGCCTGACCAAGTCCGTCGCTGCCGATTTCGTGGCGAAGGGCATCCGTTGCAACGCGGTCTGCCCCGGAACCGTGGACACCCCCAGCCTCCGCCAGCGCGTCGCCGAACAGGCCGGCCAGCAGGGCATCAGCGTCGAGGAAGCGCATGCCGCCTTCGTCGCCCGCCAGCCGATGGGCCGGCTCGGCCAGGAAGACGAGATCGCCGCGCTGATCTGCTATCTCGCCAGCGACGAGGCCAGCTTCACCACCGGCGCAGTGCATGTGATCGACGGCGGGTGGGTGAACTGATGGACATGGCAACCACCACCTCTGCGACGCTCAACGCCCGCGTCACCGGCCTGCGCACGGTCGACCTGCGCTTCCCGACCAGCGCCTCGCTCGACGGCTCCGACGCGATGAACCCGGACCCCGATTATTCGGCGGCCTATGTCATCCTCGAAACCGACGTCCCCGGCCTCGAAGGCCATGGCCTCACCTTCACCATCGGCCGCGGCAACGACATCTGCGTTGCCGCGATCGAAGCGATGCGCCACCTGGTCATCGGCCTCGACCTCGCCTGGATCGCCGAGGAGCCCGCGCGGATGTGGCGGCACCTCACCGGCGACAGCCAGCTGCGCTGGATCGGCCCGGACAAGGGCGCGATGCATCTCGCCACCGGCGCGGTGGTCAACGCGATCTGGGACCTCTGGGCCAAGGCCGAGGGCAAGCCGGTGTGGCGCCTCGTCGCGGACATGACGCCAGAACAGCTCGTCCGCGCGATCGACTTCCGCTACCTCACCGACGCGATCACGCCGGAGCAGGCGCTCGCCCTGCTCACCGAGCGCGCCGCCGGCAATGCAGAGCGCGTCGCCACTCTCGAGGCGAACGGCTATCCCTGCTACACCACGTCGGCGGGCTGGCTCGGCTATCCGGACGAGAAGCTGCGCCGGCTGGCGCAGGAAGCGGTCGATGCCGGCTTCCACCATATCAAGCTCAAGGTCGGTCGCGACCTGGAGGACGATATCCGCCGCGTCCGCATCGCCCGCGAGGTGCTGGGGCCCGATCGCAAGCTGATGATCGATGCCAACCAGGTGTGGGACGTCGGCCAGGCGATCGACTGGGTCAACGCGCTCGCCTTCGCCAAGCCGTGGTTCATCGAGGAACCGACCAGCCCCGACGACGTGCTCGGCCACAAGGCGATCCGCGACGGGATCGGCCAGGTGCAGGTCGCGACCGGCGAGATGTGCCAGAACCGCATCCTGTTCAAACAGTTCATGGCGGTGGGCGCCGTCGATGTGATCCAGCTCGACGCTTGCCGCATCGGCGGGGTGAACGAGGCGCTGGCAGTGCTGCTGCTCGCCGCGCGCTACAACCTGCCGGTATGCCCGCATGCTGGCGGCGTGGGGCTGTGCGAATACGTCCAGCACTTGTCGATGATCGACTATCTGTGCTTTGCCGGCACCATGGACGGCAGGGTCATCGAATATGTGGATCATCTCCACGAACATTTCCTGGAGCCCTGCGTGATCAAGGACGCGGCGTACATGCCGCCGCAGCAGCCCGGCTATTCGATCCAGATGAAGCCCGAGACGCTCGTCCAATATCGGTTCGGCGCATGAACCTGGGGCTCGCCGGCAAGGTCGTGATCGTCACCGGCGGATCGTCGGGAATCGGTGCGGCCATTGCCGCCGGGCTGGCGCGCGAAGGCGCGGTCCCCGCCATCGTCTCGCGCGAGCCGCCTCGGCCAGAGCTGGTCGCGCAGCTGGGGACGGACTGGCTGTTCCACCCCTGCGAGCTGGCCGAGGACGACGCCGTGGTTGCCGCGGTCGACGCGGTGGCGGCGCGCTTCGGGCGGATCGACGGGCTGGTCAACAATGCGGGGCTCAACGACAATCTCGGCTTCGAGGCGACTCCGGCGCAGTTCCGCGCCTCGCTCGACATCAACCTCGTCCATTATTTCGGCATGGCCCGCGCCGCCCTTCCGCACCTCAGGGCGGCGCAGGGCGCGATCGTAAATATCGGCTCCAAGACCTCGATCACCGGCCAGGGGCATACCGGTGCCTATGCCGCTGCCAAGGGCGCGGTGCTGGCGCTGACCCGCGAATGGGCGGTGGCGCTGCGCGGCGACGGCATCCGGGTCAACGCGATCGTGCCGGCCGAGGTGGAGACCCCCGCCTATGCCGAGTGGCTGAAGAGCTTCGATGACCCCGCCTCGCGGCGCGAGGAGATCGAGCGCCGGGTGCCCTTCGGCCACCGCTTCACCACGCCGGAAGAGATCGCCGACACCGCGCTGTTCCTGCTTTCCGAGCGGGCCAGCCACACCACCGGCCAGTGGCTGTTCGTCGACGGCGGCTACACGCATCTGGACCGCGCCATCGAATGACCCCAACAGGGGCGTCGCACCAAGGAGAGGACCCATGGCCAGCAAGGCCGGACGATACACCCCCGCCATCATCCTGACGGTCTCGCTGTTCTTCCTGTGGGGAATGGCGAACAACCTCAACGACATCCTGATCGCGCATTTCCGCCGCGCGTTCACACTGAGCGATTTCGAGACCAGCTTCGTCCAGCAAGCCTTCTACATGGGCTATTTCCTGCTCGCGACGCCGGCGGCGATGCTCGCCCGGCGGCGGGGCTACAAGGCGGCGATCGTCACGGGCCTTACCCTGTATGCGATCGGGGCGCTGCTCTTCTATCCGGCGACGCATTTCGGCGAATATCGCTGGTTCCTCGCCGCGCTGTTCGTGATCGCCTGCGGTCTCGCGTTCCTCGAGACCTCGGCCAGCCCGCTGATCGCCGAGCTCGGCAGCCCCGAGGGCGCCGCCCGCCGGCTCAACTTCGCCCAGGCGGCCAACCCGCTCGGCACGATCTTCGGCGTGCTGGTGGGGAAATATTTCATCCTTTCGAGCTTCGCGCAGGACGACAAGGCGCTCGCCGCGATGTCCGCCGCCGAGCGGACCGCGACGCTGCGCGGCGAACTCGCCTCGGTGCAGACGCCCTATCTGGTGATCGGCCTCGTCGTGCTCGCCTTCGCACTCGCCACCGCACTGATCGCCTTCCCGGACAACCGCAAGGATGGGGACGCACCCGCCGTCCCGACCGGCCAGGCGCTGCGCACCGTGCTGCGCGACCGCAACCTGCTGTTCGCGGTGATTGCTCAGTTCTTCTACGTCGGCGCGCAGGTGGGGCTGTGGAGCTACACGATCCGCTACGCCCAGGTGAACCTGCCCGGCCTCACCGAGCAGGGCGCGGCCGACTATCTGTTCGCCAGCCTGGTGCTGTTCGGCATCGGCCGCTTCGTCGGTGCGGCGATGCTGGGCAAGGTATCGGCGCCGCAGCTGCTGGTGGTGTTCTCGGGGCTGTCGGCGGTGCTGGCGGCGGTGGCGGTGTTCGTCGGCGGGACGACCGGGCTGTATGCGCTGGTCGCGGCGAGCTTCTTCATGTCGATCCAGTTCCCGACGATCTTCGCGATCGGCATCGGCGGTCTGGGCCCGCTCAAGCAGATCGGCGCCTCGCTGATCGTGATGGCGATCATCGGCGGCGCGGTGCTGACCGCGGCGATGGGGCACCTGTCCGACCTGGCGGGGATCAACCTCGCGCTGCTGGTACCGGCGGTGGCGTTCCTGGTGGTGCTCGCCTTCGGGGTGCGCGCGACGGGGACGGCGGGGGATGTGGAGTTCGCGCCGGCGGGGCATTGAGGGGACGGTAAAAGCCCCTCCCCTTCAGGGGAGGGGTTGGGGTGGGGCTGTGTCTTACCGAGACCAACCGAGGCTCTGGAATCCCTCCACCCCCAAACCCCTCCTCCAAGGAGGAGGGGCTTAAGAAGTGACCAGGACCACGTGCAGGAACCGTGGGCCGTGCGCACCCCGGACATAGGTGCCTTCGATGTCGGTCGTGCCGCTGACGCCGGTTACCCAGTAGTGCGCGCGCGGCACCGCGCCGCCGGGCGCGGCGTCCTCCAGCCAGCGGACCAGTCCTGCGACCTCCAGCACGACGATGTGGCGCAGCGCCAGGAAGTTGGGGAGCATCGGTGCTTCCGGCGACGTTTCGAACACCAGCGAGCCCGTCTCCGCCACGCCGGCCCGCGCAAACGCCAGCACCGCGCCGTCGTCGATCGGGCACTCCGCCAGCCGGGTCAGCCCGGACCAGTCGAGCCCCGCCACCCGTGCATCGGGCGGCAGCCATAGCGCAGGCTCCGCGCCGTCGGCGGCGAGATACCCCGCCACCGCCCCCGGCAGTTCCGCCAGCGACCCGATCCGCATATGCGTCGCCGCCACGCTCGGCAGTGCGAGTTGCGCCAGGAAGCGCGCCACCAAGTCCTCCGGCCCCGCGGGCCGTTCGCGTTCCTCGCCCGTCAGCAGCGCCGACGCCTCGGCTGCCAGATCCGCTGCCGCCCGCGTCGGCCCCAGCCGCGCCAGGATCGCGTCGCGCGCGCTCATCGTTCGCCCTTTCGGTAACGGTCCATGAAGCTCTCCGCTGCCGGTGCTGGGAAATCGCGCCCGCCGGTCCAGCCGCCGGCCAGCGGCAGCTTCGATATCCAGCCGCGCCCGGCCAGCCGCATGGCCCGGATCGCCCAGCGCACACCCGCGCGGTACAGCCAGGGCCGCCGCGCCACCCAGGCCCACATCCCCAGCCCCTTGCGCAGCGTTACCGGCTCCAGCCCCTCGCGCCAGCTCTTCTCGCGCCAGCCGCGCAGCAGCGTCGGCAGGGGGATCGCCACTGGGCACACCTCCTGGCACTTGCCGTTCATCGTGCAGGCGTTCGGCAGGTCGCGGCTCGCCGCCAGCCCGTCGAGCGCGGGCGTCAGCACCGATCCCATCGGCCCCGGATAGGTGCCGCCATAGGCATGGCCGCCGATCTGGCGGAACACCACGCAGTGATTCATGCACGCGCCGCAGCGGATGCAGCGGAGCATCTCCGCCAGCCCGTCGCCCCGCATCGCGCTGCGGCCATTGTCGACCAGCACGATGTGCATCTCCTCCGGCCCGTCGCGGTCCCCTGCCCGCTTCGGCCCGGCATAGAAGGTGGTATATTGCGTCAGCGCCGCGCCGGTCGCCGAGCGGGCGAGCAGCCGCAGCAGGTGCACTGCATGGTCCATCGAAGGGACCAGCTTCTCGATCCCGGCGGTCACGATATGCACGCGCGGTGGCACCAGCGAGAGTTCGGCATTGCCCTCGTTGGTGACGGTGCAGACCTGCCCACTATCGGCGATCAGGAAATTGGCGCCCGAAATGCCGACATCCGCACCCAGCATTTGCCCACGCAGTTGCCGCCGAGCGCTCGCCGCCATCGCGGCGATGCTTTCCTCGACATGCGGTTCGCGGTGGCGGGCGTGGAACAGCTCGGAGACCTGCTCGCGCGTCTTGTGCATCGCCGGCCAGATGATGTGCGAGGGCCGCTCGCCGGCGAGCTGGATGATGTGCTCGGCCAAGTCGGTCTCGACCCGGCCGATCCCCGCCGCCTCCAGCGCGTGCGGCAGGCCGATCTCCTCGCCGAGCATCGACTTGGAGCGGGCGACGCTCTTGGCGCCCGCCTTGCGGCAGATCTCGACGACGATCGCGCAGGCCTCGTCGGCGGTGGCGGCCCAATGCACCGTCGCGCCCGAAGCGGTCGCCGCCGCCTCGAACTGGACGAGGTAGGATCCGAGATTGGCGATCACATGGTCCTTGATCGCCGCCGCCCGCTCGCGCACCGCGGCGAAGCTGGGCCAGGCGCCGATCGCCGCCCCCCGCTTGGCCTCGGCGGTACCGGCGGTGCGCTCGACCGCGATCTTGAGCTGGCGGTCGGCGAGCGCAGCGTCGACCCGCGCATCGAACGCCCGGCTCATTGCGCTTCCCCGATCGCCGGGCCGTCGGCCATGCCGGCCAGCACCTCGATGGTGTGGAAGGCGCGCACGTCCGATCCGCGCCGGTGCAGTTTACCCGCCATGTTCATCAGGCAGCCGAGATCGCCCGCGAGCAACAGCCCCGCGCCCGCAGCCTCCACCGCCGCCGCTTTCTCGTCGGCGATCGCGTTGGAGATGGCGGGGTATTTCACGCAGAAGGTCCCGCCAAAGCCGCAGCAGGTCTCCTTGCCGGCGAGCGGCACCAGATCGAGCCCCGCGACGGCGCCGAGCAGCCGCCGCGGCTGCGCCTTGATGCCGAGTTCGCGCAGGCCCGAGCAGCTGTCGTGATAGGTCGCGGTCGCCGGCAGCGTCACGCCCTCGGGCCGCCAGCCGCGCGCATCGAGCCAGGCGAGAATCTCCCACGTCTTCGCCGCCACCGCCTCGGCCCGCGCGGACCATGCGGGATCGTCGGCGAGCAATTCGGGATAATGGCAGCGGATCGTTCCCGCGCAGCTGCCCGAGGGCACGACGATTGCGTCATAGCCTTCCAACATCGCCACGTTGCGCCGGGCGAAGTCGGTTGCGGTCGCACGGTCGCCCGAGTTCAGGGCCGGCTGCCCGCAACAGGTCTGCGCCTCCGGCACCACCACCGTGCACCCGGCATCGGCCAGCACGCGCAGCGCCGCGAAGCCCACCCGCGGCCGCATCGCATCGACCAGGCAGGTGACGAACAGCGCGACGCGGGACGAAGGAACCATGTTCATGCCGCCCTTTCGCATATCGGCGAGATCGTCGCCACAACCGGGCGTCTCAGCCGGTCGCGGCCTCGGCCTGCATCGCGGCGACTTCGCTGCGGATCATCCGCAGCACCAGGGCGGCGGCGCGATCGGTATCCTCGGCCGGGCTGAGGAAGCGATGCTGCATCAGCCCCAGCGCGGTCGCGGTGATCACGTCGGTCAGCGCGGAGCGGCGCTCGGCAAAGGCATCGCCCGGGATCAGCGACGACAGCGCCGCGAGCATCGTGCCCCGCACGTCTTCGCGCGTATCCTCGAAGATGGCGGCGATGCGTTCGTTGCGCGCCGATTCGGCGACGATTTCGGCGAACAGCGGGTCCGACTCATCGGGCTCCGGACGAATAAAGTCCGCCAGCCAGGTCCAGACGAATTCGGGATCGCCGCTCCGGATACCCGCACACAGCGACTCGGGCGCGAGAAAATCCATGCAATCGGCCTGCACGATCTCAGCGACGATCGCTTCCTTGGAAGAAAAATCGCGGTAGATTTGACCTACCGCAATGCCGGACTCCTTGGCGATCTGCGCCACCCCGGTGGCGTGAAAACCGTTCGCAATGAACAACCTGCGCGCGGCGGACACGATTTTTTCGCGCCGCAACACCGCTTTATCGCGAGGCGGAACCCCGCCTGCTTCCGTGGCTTCTGCCATCCGTGGTACCCTTGAAACCGTCTTGACCGAGTACCTCACTTCGCAGTAGCGGCGAATGTGAGCGATCGTTCACTCACATATAACACAACGGCAGGCATCCGCATGACTTTTTTCCGTCACACCGCGCCGGCTCTCGCGCTTGTCCTCGCCGCCTGTGGCGGCCAGTCCCAGCAGCAGGGTGCCGCAGCCCCCGGCGGCGCGGGCGGACAGCAGGCCGCACCGCCCCCCGTCTCCTATGTCGTCGTCCAGCAGCAGGCGGTGCCGCTCACCAGCGAGCTGCCCGGTCGGCTGAGCCCCTATGAGAGCTCGGATGTGCGTCCGCAGGTTAACGGCCTGATCCTCGAGCGGCTGTTCACCGAAGGCGACATGGTGCGCCAGGGCCAGCCGCTCTATCGGATCGACCCCGCGCCCTATCGCGCCGCCGTCGCCAGCGCCCGCGCCGCGCTGACCCGCGCCCAGGCGACGATCGCCACCAGCGAGGCGCTTGCCCGCCGCTATGGCGAACTGGTCAAGATCAACGCGATCTCGAAGCAGGAAGCCGAGAATGCCGTCGCGAGCGCCGCGCAGGCCCGCGCCGACGTCGCCGCCCAGCGCGCCGCGCTCGCCACCGCCGAGATCGACCTCGCCCGTACCACGATCCGCGCGCCGATCAGCGGCAAGATCGGCCGTTCGGTGTTCACCACCGGCGCGCTGGTTTCCGCCTCGCAGGCCAATGCGCTGACCACAATCCAGCGGCTCGACCCGATCTATGTCGACATCCAGCAGTCGAGCGCCGACATCCTCAAGCTGCGCCAATCGATCATGGCCGGCCAGGTCGCGCGCGACGGCAACGCCAAGGTGGCGGTGACGCTGGAGGATGGCAGCAAGTACGGCCCGCAGGGCACGATGCGCTTCGCCGACGTGACCGTCGACGAGACCACCGGCAGCCAAGTGATCCGCGCGCTGTTCCCGAACCCCAACGGCTTGTTGCTGCCGGGCATGTTCGTCCGCGCGCATCTCGTCGAGGGCACCCAGCAGAATGCGATGCTGGTGCCGCAGCGCGCCGTCAGCCGCGACGAGCGCGGCAATCCGACGGTACTGATCGTCGGCGCCGAGAACAAGATCGAGCCGCGCCCGATTCAGACCAGCCGCACCGCCGGCGACGCCTGGATCGTCACCAGCGGCCTCAAGCCCGGCGACAAGGTGATCGTCGAGGGCGCGATGATGCTGCGTCCGGGCATGGCGGTCACGCCCAAGCCCTGGGATCCCAACGCCAAGCCCGCGCAGGGCCAGCCGGGCGCCACGCCCGCGCAAGGGAAGTAAGCCCTTATGTCGCGCTATTTCATCGACCGGCCGATCTTCGCCTGGGTTATCGCGATCATCATCATGCTGGCGGGTATCCTCGCGATCCGCAGCCTGCCGATCGCGCAGTTCCCGGCGATCGCGCCGCCCGCCGTCTCGATCACCGCGACCTATCCGGGCGCGGATGCCCGGACGCTGGAAAACACGACGACGCAGATCATCGAGCAGCAGCTGAAGGGGATCGATCACCTTCGCTATTTCTCGTCCTCGTCCTCGTCGGCCGGCACCGTCACGATCACGCTGACCTTCGAGCAGGGCACCAATCCTGACATCGCCCAGGTGCAGGTGCAGAACAAGCTGCAGGCGGCGACTCCGCTCCTGCCGCAGGAAGTGCAGCAGCAGGGCATCCAGGTCGCCAAGGCCACCCAGAACTTCCTGGTGGTGATCGGCCTCTATTCGGAAGACGGCTCGCACAGTGGCACTGATCTCGCCGACTATGCCGTGTCCAAGCTGCAGGATCCGCTGTCGCGTGTGAACGGCGTCGGCGACACCCAGGTGTTCGGGTCGCAGTACGCGATGCGCATCTGGGTCGATCCGGTGAAGCTCAACAAATACGCCCTCACCATGGACGACGTGACCACCGCGATCCGCGCGCAGAACGCGCAGGTCTCGGCCGGCCAGCTCGGCGCGCGCCCCGCGCCGAAGGAGCAGATGCTCAACGCCACGGTGTCGGTCCAGTCGCGGCTGACCACCCCCGACGAGTTCGCCAAGATCCGGTTGAAGAGCGGTACCGATGCCTCGGTGGTGCGCCTTGGCGACGTCGCGCGGGTCGAGATCGGCGCGGAAAGCTATGGCTTCGATTCCAAGTGGAACGGCAAGCCCGGTTCGGGCATCGGCATCAAGCTCGCCCCCGGCGCCAACGCGCTGACCACGGTCGACCTGGTCAAGGCGCGCGTGAACGAGATTGCCAAGACCTTCCCGGCGGACATCAAGGTCATCTACCCGTACGACACCACGCCGTTCGTCCGCCTGTCGGTCGAGCAGGTGGTGCACACGCTGATCGAAGCGGTGGTGCTCGTCTTCCTGGTGATGTTCCTGTTCCTGCAGAACTTCCGCGCCACGCTGATCCCGACGATCGCGGTGCCGGTGGTGCTGCTCGGCACCTTCGCGGTGATGGCGATCGCCGGCTATTCGATCAACACGCTCACCCTGTTCGGCATGGTGCTGGCGATCGGCCTGCTGGTCGACGACGCGATCGTCGTCGTCGAGAATGTCGAGCGCCTGATCACCACCGAGCATCTCAGCCCGGTGGATGCCGCGCGCAAGTCGATGGAAGAGATCACCAGCGCGCTGGTCGGCATCGCGCTCGTCCTCTCGGCGGTGTTCCTGCCGATGGCGTTCTTCGGTGGTTCCACGGGCGTGATCTATCGCCAGTTCTCGATCACGATCGTCTCGGCGATGGTGCTCTCGGTGTTCATCGCACTGGTGCTCACCCCGGCGCTCTGCGCCACCATCCTCAAGCCGCACAACCCGGACAAGGCGGAGGGCAACGGCCCGCTCGCGCGCTTCTTCCGCTGGTTCAACCGCAATTTCGATCGCGGCCAGGCCAAATATGAAAAGGGCGTGCGCCGCACCGCGCGCAGCTGGAAGCGCTCGGGCCTGATCTACCTGCTGATCCTCGGTGGCATGAGCTTCCTGTTCCTGCGCCTGCCCGGCGGCTTCCTCCCCGAAGAAGACCAGGGCATCGTCATCGCGCTGGTCCAGGGACCGGCGGGCGCCACCTCGGCGCGCACCGACAAGGGGCTCGACCTGATCCGCGACCATTTCCTCAAGGAGGAAGCGGGCAATGTGAAGGGCGTGTTCACGATCAACGGCTTCAGCTTCGCCGGCGCCGGCCAGAATAGCGGCTTGGCCTTCATGCCGCTCAACGACTGGTCCGAACGTCCCGGCCGCAAGAATGCCGCTGGCTCGATCGTCGGCCGCGCGATGGGCGTCTTCTCGCAATATCGCGACGGCCTGATCTTCGCGATCACGCCGCCGGCGGTGCAGGAGCTCGGCAACGCGACCGGCTTCGACCTCCAGCTCGTCGATACCGGCGGCATCGGCCATGAGCGCCTGCTCCAGGCGCGCAACATGATGCTGGGCATGGCGATGCAGGACAAGCGCCTGGTCGGCGTGCGCCCCAACGCGCTCGACGACGCGCCGCAGCTCAAGGTCGACATCGACCAGGACAAGGCCAAGGCACTCGGGCTCGACCTCTCCTCGGTCAACAGCACCATCGCCACCGCCTGGGGCGGCGCGTACGTCAACGACTTCATCGATCGCGGCCGCGTCAAGCGCGTCTATGTCCAGGCCGATGCTCCGTATCGCCTGACGCCGGAGGACATTGCCAACCTGTTCGTCCGCGGCCCCACCGGCACGATGACGCCGTTCACCGCCTTCTCGACGCTCAGCTGGGCGCAGGCGCCGGTGCAGCTCACCCGCTATAACGGCCTGCCCTCGATGGAAATCCTCGGCTCGCCCGCCCCCGGCACCTCGACCGGCGACGCGATGGCGGCGATGGAGGCGATCCACGCCAAGCTGCCCCCGGGCACCCAGCTCGAATGGACGGGCCTCTCCTATGAGGAACGCCTGTCGGGCGGCCAGGCGCCGGCACTCTATGCGCTGTCGCTGCTGATCGTGTTCCTCTGCCTCGCCGCGCTGTACGAGAGCTGGTCGGTGCCGATCTCGGTGATCCTCGTGGTGCCGCTGGGCGTGCTCGGCGCGCTGCTCGCGGCATGGCTCACCGGGCTCAACAACGACATCTACCTGCAGGTCGGCCTGATCACCACGATCGGCGTGTCGGCGAAGAACGCGATCCTGATCGTGGAGTTCGCCGAGGAGCGGATGCGCGAGGGCATGAGCGCCTTCGACGCGGCGATCGAAGCCGCCAAGCTCCGTCTGCGCCCGATCCTGATGACCAGCCTCGCCTTCATCTTCGGCGTGCTGCCGCTGGCGATCTCCACCGGCGCGGGCGCCGGCGGCCAGAACGCGATCGGCCGTGCGGTGGTGGGCGGCATGCTCTCCGCGACGGTGCTGGCGATCTTCTTCGTGCCGATGTTCTTCGTGGTGGTGCGCGGTCTGTTCGATCGCCGCCGCAACAAGGGCGAGACGCCCCCCGCAACCACCCATGACGGCGGCGCTTCGGCGCCCCAGGGAGCCTGACGGCCGTGACCAATCGCTTCCCCCTGCTCCTCGCGCTGGCCGCGAGCACTGCGCTCTCGGCCTGTAATCTCGCGCCCAAGTATAGCCGGCCCGAGCCGGCGGTACCGGCGGCGCTGCCCCAGGGCGGCGTCTACCCGGCCGCCGCCACCGATGCGCCGGACATCAGCAAGGTCGGCTGGCGCGATTTCTTCGTCGACGATCGCCTGCGCAAGGTGATCCAGTTGGGCCTGGACAACAACCAGGACCTGCGCCTCGCCGCCGCCAACGTGCTGCAGGCGCGGGCGCAGTATCGCGCGCAGCGGGCGGACCTGTTCCCCGCGATCGGCGTCAGCGGCACCGGCACCTACACCAACACCGCCCAGTTCGCGGCGAGCGCCGGCGGCGCGCTGGGCAGCGGCGGCGTGCAGGACGTGCAGAACTTCAGCGTGACCGGCGGCGTCACCTCGTTCGAGCTCGATCTGTTCGGCCGGGTGCGCAACCTCAGCCGCGCCGCGCAGGAGCAGTATTTCGCCAGCAGCGAGGCGCAGCGCGCCACCCGCGTCTCGCTGATCGGCGAGATCGCCAGCGCTTGGCTCACGCTTGCCTCGGACCGCGAGCAGCTCGCCATCGCGCAGAACACGCTCAAGGCGTTCCAGCAATCGCTGGACCTCACCCGCGCCCAGTTCCGCATCGGCACCGCCTCGGAGCTCGAATCGCGCCAGGCCGAGACGAGCTACGAATCCGCGCGCAATGACGTCGCGACCGCGCAGACCCGGATCGCGCAGGACGTCAACGCGCTCCAGCTGCTCACCGGCGCCACCGTTGCGCCCGAGCTGCTGCCGGAGTCGCTGGGCGACGCCAAGGCGACGATCGACGCGCTGCCCGGCAATGTGCCGTCCGAAGTGCTGCTGCGCCGCCCGGACGTGCTCCAGGCCGAGCACCAGCTGATCGCGCAGAACGCCAATATCGGTGCGGCCCGCGCGGCCTTCTTCCCGAGCATCTCGCTCACCGCCACGGTGGGCTCGATCGCCTCGACGATCGGCAAGCTGTTCGGGTCGAACACCGACACCTATGTCGTTTCGCCCACGGCGTCGCTCAACATCTTCAACTTCGGCAAGAACCAGGCGAACCTCGACTATTCGAGGGCGTCGCGCGATGCGGCGGTGGCGACCTACCAGAAGACGATCCAGACCGCCTTCCGCGAAGTCGCCGATGCACTCGCCCAGCGCGGCACGATCGACGAGCAGCTGCGCGCGCAGAGCGCACGGGCCAATGCGGCGGAAGTCGCGGCCAAGCTGTCCGACGCGCGCTACCGGGCGGGGGTCGACTCGTTCCTCACCGTGCTCGATTCGCAGCGCAGCGCCTATGCCGCCGAGCAGGGCCTGGTCACCACGCGCCTTACCCGCGCGAGCAATCTGGTGACCCTGTACAGGACCCTGGGCGGCGGGCTCGACTAAGGCGCTTGCCACCTGCGAAAATCGGCATACTCTCTGGATCCTAGAGAAAAGGAGAGGTGTCGTGTCGCTGAACGAAGTGCACCCGAACCAGGACGAGGCTCTGCCGCAGCTGCCGGTGCAGGCCGCCGATGAAAGCATGATCATCCTCGAGGGCCTGTTGTGCGTGATGCGGGAGAAGAACCTGCTGTCGCGCCAGGACCTCGAGCTGCTCTGCCAGAAGGTCGACCGCCGCGCCGCGGGCGTGAGCAAGAACCCCCTGCCCTGCTGCCCGGACAAGGCGGCGAACGCGCGCAACTATATCCAGCGCCTCGCCGACTATCTGGGCCAGCGTTATGGCGGCAAGCATCTCCGCCGAGTGAGCTGAGCGCCTAGGGCACGCGCCCGCCCCCCGCCCCAATCGTCATCCCGGCGAAAGCCGGGATCCATTGGGGTCTTCGCTGCGGCTCGTGCTACGGGCGCATGGCGTCTGGACCCCGGCTTCCGCCGGGATGACGGCGGTCGAGACGTCCGGCGCAACGACGATGTTGCCACCCGCGCCTTCCGCTTGCCCCGACCTCGGCTCCAATAATCTGACAATTCGGCAAATCCCGCTTTGGCAAGCCGGCGTGCCGCGCTACTGCGCAATCGTCTGTCTTTCCTGAATGAGGACGCTTGCATGAAGTTGCTTCGCTACGGCCCGCGCGGGGGCGAAAAGCCCGGCATCCTGGACGCCGAGGGCCGCATCCGCGACCTGACCGGCCTGGTGCCCGACCTGACCGTGGACGTGATCGAGCGGATCCGCGCGGTGGATCCCACCACGCTGCCGTTGGTCGAAGGCGATGTCCGCCTCGGCGTACCGGTCGCCAATATCGGCAAGTTCCTCGCGATCGGCCTCAACTATGCCGATCACGCCCGCGAAGCCGGCCTCGAGCCGCCGCCCGAGCCGATCTTCTTCACCAAGGCGATCTCGTGCCTCACCGGCCCGAACGATCCGGTGATGATCCCCAAGGGCTCGGAGAAGAGCGACTGGGAAGTCGAGCTGGGCGTGATCATCGGCAAGACCTGCCGCCATGTCGATGAGGCCGATGCGCTGGACCATGTCGCGGGCTATGTCCTCGCCAACGACGTCTCCGAGCGCGCTTTCCAGAAGGAGCTCGGCAGCCAGTGGGACAAGGGCAAGGGATGCGACACCTTCGGACCCGTAGGCCCGTGGCTGGTCACCCCGGACGAGGTGGCCGACTGCCAGGCGCTCGACATGTATCTCGATCTCAACGGCAAGCGCATGCAGACCGGCAACACGTCGACGATGATCTTCCCGGTGGCGGAATGCATCGCCTATATGAGCCGCTTCATCACGCTCCACCCCGGCGACCTGCTGATCACCGGCACGCCCCCGGGCGTCGGCGAGGGCCAGAGGCCGGAGAAGATCTTCCTCAAGCCCGGCGACGTGATGGAACTGGGGATCACCGGCCTCGGCACCCAGCGCCAGGACGTGATCGCGTTCGATCTGGCGAAGCTGGAGGGGTAACGCCTATCGTTGCGCACCCCGCTCCCGCATGCCGGAGCGGGGTGTCACGGCGGCGATGGAGGAGGCGTTCGCGCGCGTGTCGCCGTCAGCACACGACGACGCGGGTGAACCGCGTCACCGCCTCGCCCGCATTCGCATAGGAAAAGGGCTGCGCGCTGCTGTAGATGGCGAAGTCCCCGGCGCTGACCGTCAGGGCGCCATCCGCCTTGTCGATCCGCAGCCGCCCTTCCGAGACGAAGATCATCTCGTGCCAGCCTGCCGGATCGGGTTCCGCGACATAGGTGTCCCCCGGCCCGAGCGACCACGACCAGAGCTGCGCCGACGACGACGCCGGCACGCTGCCCAGCAGCGTCGCGATGCTCCGCGCATCGGCGCCGCGCCAGGTCAGCGCTTCGATGCGCTGCGCGCTGGCGCCCGGATCGGCGACCATCGCGACAAAATCCACCCCCAGTGCCCAGGCCAGCCGGTCGAGGCTCGACAGGCTGATATTGGTATCGCCACCCTCCAGGTTCACGATCATCCGCCGGCTCACGCCGGAGGCCTTGGCGAGCGCCTCCTGGCTGAGCCCGGCGGCCTGGCGGAGCCGGCGGAGATTGCTGGAGGCATGCGCCAGCACGTCGCTTCGATCGGGTTGACTGCGCACTATATTGCTCACATCTGCGCAGTATGATGCACAATTCCGCCGACGGCAAAGCCTTCTTCTCGCGCCAGGAGCTTGCCCTGATCGGCATCACCCTGCTCTGGGGGGCGACCTTCCTGATCGTCCACATCGCCGTGGCGTATTCAGGCCCGCTGTTCTTCGTCGGCCTGCGCTTCGTGACGGCAGGGCTCCTGAGCCTGCTGTTTTTCCGCAAGGCCGTGCGTCGGATGACCCGCACCGAGCTGCTCGCGGGCAGCGCGATCGGCGTGACGATCTTCCTCGGATACGCGCTGCAGACCTATGGGCTGCAGACGGTGAACAGCAGCACCTCGGCCTTCCTGACCGCGCTCTACGTGCCGATGGTACCCCTACTGCAATGGGCCTTTTTGCGGCGGCGACCGAAAGCGATGACCTGGGCGGGCGTGGTCCTGGCGTTCCTCGGGCTGGTGCTGCTGGCCGGCCCCGAGGCACTGCATCTTGGCCTTGGCACCGGCGAAATCGCGACCCTGTTGAGCGCCGCCGCCATCGCGTGCGAGATCCTGTTGATCGGCCGCTTCGCAGGGCAGGTCGACAGCAGCCGGATCACGGTGGTGCAGCTGCTCGTCGGGGGGATGCTCTCCTTCGCGGCGATGCCCGTTGCCGGAGAGGCGATCCCGTCCTTCTCCTGGATCTGGCTCACCGCGGCCATCGGCCTGGGCGCCGCGAGCGCGGTGATCCAGCTGACGATGAACTGGGCGCAGAAGTCCGTCTCGCCCGCCCGCGCGACGATCATCTATGCCAGCGAGCCGGTCTGGGCAGGGCTGGTGGGGCGCATCGCCGGCGACCGGCTGCCCGCACTTGCCGTGCTGGGCGGCGCCTTGATCGTCGCCGGCGTCGTCGTGAGCGAGCTCAAGCCGCGACGCCCGGATCTCGACGGGCGCTGAGCAGCGGCGGCTAGATCGCCTCCACCGCCAGTACCTCGATCGCCTCGGCCTTTCCGCCGAAATCGACCCGCTCGCCTTCTTCCGCGCCGAGCAGCGCGTGCGCCAGCGGCGCCTGGAAGGCCAGCCGGTCGGCGGCGGGATCGGCCTCGTCATGGCCGACGATCTCGATCACCCGCTCGCGCCCGTTCAGCCGGATCCGCACCCGCGCGCCGATTCCGGCCACGCCGTCCTCGATGGGCGGCGCGACCTGCGCGGTGGCGGCACGGGTGTTCCAGTAGCGGAGCTCGCGCTTGAGGGCCTCGCGCGCCTCGTCCTCGCGCTCCGCCTCGATTGCCGCCTCCAGCGCCGCGACCTTGCCCGCGATCAGCGCCGGCCCCGCCGCCGTGACCAGGTTGGGCCCGGCCGGCAGCGGCAGCTCGAACTTGGGTTCCTTATGTTCCTCGTCGCTCTCGCGACGGAAGGCGACACTCATCGTTGCGGCAGATCCTCGAGCGTGGACGATACCTTCCAAAGGTCGATCGCGCCCTCGGTTGCGTGGGTGTCGATCTCGGCAAGCTCCTCGGCCGTGAAGCTCAGGTTCTTCACCGCATCGAGCGAATCGTCGAGCTGCTGCACCGTGCGCGCGCCGACCAGCGCCGAGGTGACGCGGGGATCGCGCAGCACCCAGGCGATCGCCATCTGCGCCAGCGTCTGCCCACGCTTCTCGGCGATCGCGTTGAGCGCGCGGATGCGGGCGATATTCTCGTCCGAGAGCAGCCGCGTGTCGAGCGAGGTACCGCCCTTGGCGGCGCGCGCATCCTCGGGCACGCCGTTCAGATACTTCCGCGTCAGCATCCCTTGCGCCAGCGGCGAGAAGGCGATGCAGCCGGTGCCCAGATCTTCCAGCGTATCGAGAAGGCTCTCCTCGATCCAGCGGTTGAGCATCGAATAGCTCGGCTGATGGATCAGCAGCGGCACCTTGTGCTCGGCGAGGATCGCGGCAGCCTGCCGCGTCAGCTCGGGCGAGTAGCTGGAGATGCCCACGTACAGCGCCTTGCCTTGGCGGTAGATCTGGGCGAGCGCGCCCATCGTCTCCTCCAGCGGCGTCTTGGGATCGACGCGGTGCGAATAGAAGATGTCGACATAGTCGAGCCCCATCCGCTTGAGGCTCTGGTCGCACGAGGCGATCAGATATTTCTTGCTGCTGCCGACATCGCCATAGGGTCCGGGCCACATGTCCCAGCCCGCCTTGGTCGAGATGATCAGCTCGTCGCGGTGCGTCGCAAAGTCGCTGGCCAGCACGCGACCGAAATTCTCTTCGGCCGAGCCATAGGGCGGGCCGTAATTGTTCGCGAGATCGAAGTGGGTCACGCCGCGATCGAACGCCCGGCGCAGCATCGCGCGGGCATTTTCGAACACGTCGGTGCCGCCGAAATTCTGCCAGAGCCCGAGGCTGATCGCCGGCAGGTCGAGCCCGCTCACGCCGCAGCGGCGATAGGGCATGCGGCCGTCGTAACGATCGGCATCGGCGTGCCAGGGCTGGGGATAGGCCATCATCTCTCTCCATCGGGAAGGCTGTACGGAACGCGCCTATACGCACGCCGGGTCCGTCGCGGAACACCCCGCCCCACCAACAATGGCAAGCCGCCCCCAAGGACAGCTATCTTGTCCCGATCGTTGCCGCCGGGTAACGCGGTCGGCCATGCAGTATCACAGCACCCGCGGCGGCGCGCCCTTGCTGGGCTTTCGCGACGTCACTCTCACCGGGCTCGCCAGCGACGGCGGCCTCTACGTCCCGACCGAGTGGCCGCACTTCTCGGCCGAGGACATCGCCGCGATGCGCGGCCTCTCCTATGTCGAGACGGCGGTGCGGGTCATGCTGCCCTTCGTCACGCCGGACCTGAGCGAAGACGAGCTCCGCGATCTCTGCACCCAGGCCTATGGCCGCTTCTCGCACGCCGCGGTGACCCCGCTGGTCCAGATCGACCAGCAGCACTGGCTGCTCGAGCTGTTCCACGGCCCCACCCTCGCCTTCAAGGACGTGGCGCTCCAGTTGCTCGGCCTACTGTTCGAGAAGTTCCTGAGCGGCACCAACCAGCACCTCACCATCGTCGGCGCGACCTCGGGCGATACCGGCAGCGCCGCGATCGACGCGGTGGCGGGGCGCATCGGCGTCGACATCTTCATGCTGCACCCGCAGGGCCGCGTGTCCGACGTCCAGCGCCGCCAGATGACCACGGTGCTCGCCCCCAACGTCCACAACATCGCGATCGACGGCAGCTTCGACGATGCCCAGGCGCTGGTGAAGGCGATGTTCAACGATCGCGCCTTCGCCGGCCGCTTCCAGCTGAGCGCGGTCAACTCGATCAACTGGGCCCGGCTGATGGCGCAGGTGGTCTATTATTTCTACGCCGCGGTCCGCCTCGGCGCGCCCGAGCGGCCCGTCGCCTTCTCGGTACCGACCGGCAATTTCGGCGACGTGTTCGCCGGTTATGTCGCCGCGCGCATGGGGCTGCCGGTGGCGAAGCTGGTGGTCGCCACCAACGTCAACGACATCCTCCACCGGGCGCTTTCGGCGGGTGACTATTCGGCAGGCACCGTCACCCCGACCGCCGCGCCGTCGATGGACATCCAGGTCAGCTCGAACTTCGAGCGGCTGCTCGCCGACCTCGCCGGTGCGCCGATCGCGGACCAGATGCGCGGTTTCGAGTCGACCCGCGCGATGCAGCTCACCAACGCCCAGCGCGAGGGTGCCTTCAAGCTGTTCACCAGCGACGCGATCGATGCCGAGGGCATGAACGAGGCGATGCGCTGGGCCTGTTCCGAGGCGGGTCAGGTGATCGACCCGCACACCGCGATCGGCCTTGCCGCCGCGCAGCGCGCCGGGCTGCCGGCCGACATGCCGGTGGTCACCCTCGCCACCGCCCATCCGGCCAAGTTCCGCGACGCCGTCGAGCGCGCCACCGGCATGCGCCCGCACGTGCCCAACCGCGTCGGCGACCTGTTCGAGCGCCAGGAACGCTACGACACCCTCCCCGCCACCTTCGACGCGGTCACCGGCTATGTCGCCGAGCGGGCGCACGCCCGCCCATGAAGCTCGTTACCCTGACCGGCGAGCCCTGGGGCGACTATGGCCTGATCGATTCGGGCCATGGCCGCAAGCTCGAGCGCTACGGCGCCTATCGCTTCATCCGCCCCGAGCCCCAGGCGATGTGGGCGCCTGCCTCGGCCGAGTGGGATGCGCATGCCGAATTCGTCCCCGGCTCCGACGAGGATGGCGGCGGTCGCTGGGACTATCTCAAGCCCACCCCGCGCGAGGGCTGGCCGCTGGCGTGGCGCGAGGTGCGCTTCACCGCCCAGACCACGCCCTTCCGCCATCTCGGCTTCTTCCCGGACATGGCGCCGGTATGGGACTGGATGCGCGGCCGGATCGACGGGATGGCCGAGCCTGAGTGCATGAACCTGTTCGGCTATACCGGGGTCGGCTCGCTGGCGCTGGCGGCGGCGGGCGCCAAGGTGACGCATGTCGACGCCTCCAAGAAGTCGGTGATGGAGGGCAAGGCCAACGCCCAGCTTTCCGGCATGGCCGACAAGCCGATCCGCTGGATGATCGACGACGCGATGAAGTTCACCGCGCGCGAGGTGCGCCGCGGCCGCCGCTATGACGGCATCATCCTCGATCCGCCCAAATGGGGCCGCGGGCCCAATGGCGAGGTGTGGAAGCTGGAAGAAGGCCTGCCGGGCCTGATCGACGACGTGGCCAGGCTTCTCGACGCGGATTCGCGTTTCCTGTTCCTCACCGTCTACGCGGTGCGCATGTCGGCGCTGGCGATCGGCGAACTGGTCCGCCAGGCGATGGCGGACAAGGGCGGTACGGTCGAAGCGGGCGAGTTGACCGTGCGCGAGGAAGCGCGCGGGTTGGAGCTGCCGACCGCCATCTTCGCGCGCTGGTCGCGCGACTGAGGCGATCCGCCCGCGCTCAGGACGCGGCGCGCACCAGCGTCCCGGCTTCCATCGCCGCGGGCCTGCCGAACAGATAGCCCTGCGCCTCCTCGCAGCCTTCGCGGACCAGCAGCTGGCGCTGGGCGTCGGTCTCCAGACCCTCCGCCAGCACCGGGATCGAGAGGCTGCGCCCCAGCGCAAGGATCGCGCGGATGATGGCGCGCGACTGCTCGCTCCGTTCCGAATCCGCCAGGAACGACTTGTCGATCTTGATCTTGTCGAACGGGAAGGAATGGAGCGTGTCGAGCGACGAATAGCCGGTGCCGAAATCGTCCATCGCCACGCGGACGCCCAGCGCCTTGATGCGGCGCAGGCTGTGCAGCGCGCGCGCCTTGTCGGCGATCAGCGCGGTCTCGGTGATTTCCAACTCCAGCCGCGTCGGCGTCAGGCCGGTTTCGACCAGAATCTCGGCGATCAGCTCGGGCAAGTCGGGCTTGAGCAGCTGCACCGGCGACAAATTCACCGCGACATTCTGCCCGGAGGCCCAGCCCGCCGCCTCGGTGCAGGCGGTGCGCAACACCCATTCGCCCAGCCGGATGATCTCGCCGGTCTCCTCGGCGATCGGGATGAAGTCCATCGGCGGGATGTTGCCCAGCCGCGGATGCGCCCAGCGCAGCAGCGCCTCATAGCCCACCACCTGGTCGGTTAGCAGCGAGCGCTGGGGTTGATACAGCATCCGCAGCTCGCCCCGGGTCGCAGCATAGCGCAGATCATTGGCGACCACCCGGCGGTGCCGCGCCTGCTCGTCCATGCCCTGCTCGTAATAGCAGATACGCTCGGCAAAATCGGCCTTGGCGCGGTACATGGCGAGATCGGCATTGTTGAGCAGCGTCTCGCGATCGCGCGCGTCGCCGGGGAACATCGCGACGCCCATGCTCGCGCCCACCGCGAGCGACCCATAGGCAGCGAAGCCCCCGAACATGCACGCCTCCAGCCGGGCAACGAACGGCTCGAGCTCGGCGGCATGGTCGAGCCGCTTCGCGACGGCGAACTCGTCGCCGCCCATCCGCGCGGCGATCTCGTTCTCCTGCAGCGTGCCGGTCAGCGCGCGGGCGATGTCGCGCAGCACCCGGTCACCTTCGCTATGGCCGAGCGAATCGTTGATCTCCTTGAACCGGTCGAGATCGATCGCGACCACCGCCACCATGCCGCGATCGCCCTCCGCCCGGGCAAGTTCGCCGTCCAGCCAGCTTTGGAATTGGACGCGATTCGGCAGGCCGGTCAGCGCATCGTGCAGCGCCATGTGCGCGATCCGCGCCTCCGAACGGCGACGCTCGCTGATATCCTCGATGGTCGTGACCCAGCCGCCGTCGGGCAGCTTGCGGCTGTCGACCGACAGCACGAAATCCGTATCATATTCGGCGACGATCGTCGGGTCGGCGCCATCCTCCAGCGAGGCGCGGATCCGGTTTCGCGCTTCGGCGACGCGCTCGGAATCGACCGGGGCGCCGGTGCGCGCCTCCAGCGCTGCGCGCACCACATCGGGCAGCGTTTGCCCCGGCGGACAAGCGTCCGGCGGGAGGCGCCAGAGCTTGAGGAATCGCTCGTTGCGCAGCAGCAGCCGTTCGTCCGGTCCGAACATGCACAGGCCATGGTGCATGTTCTCCAACGCTGCGTCGAGATGGCGGTGCGCCTCGGCGATGCGGTCCTGGTCCAGCTTATATTGGGTCATGTCGCGGGTGATCTTGGCGAAGCCCAGCGCGCGCCCTTCGTCGTCCTGGATGCGTTCGATCGTCACATGCGCCCAGAAACGCGTGCCGTCCTTGCGCACGCGCCAGCCCTCGCCGGTGAATTTGCCCTCGCCCGTAGCGGTCGCGAGCGCCGCTTCGGCCGCGCCCGCCGCCCGGTCCTCCGGCGTGTAGAAGCGCGCGAAGTCGCTGCCCACGACCTCGTCCTCGGCATAGCCCTTCAGCCGCGCGGCACCGGTATTCCAGTTGGCCACCCGGCCCTGGGGGTCCAGCATGTACAGCGCACAGTCCGAGATGCCCTTGGCGAGGATGCTGAACTGCCGCTCGCTCGCCGCGATCGCCGCGCGGGCGCGCCGCGCGATCCACCAGCTGCCCAGGCACACCGCCAGCAGCAGCACGGTGATGACCGCCAGCACGATCGACATGGTGCGCGGGGACAGAATCGTGCCGACGGCCTCGCGTTGCCACGGGATCAGCTGCACGGCGGTCATGCCGGTGAAGTGCAGGCTGACCACCGCCGCCGTCATCAGCGCGGCGGCACCCAGGCCCGAACGTACCGTCCGGCCGCGCGCTGCCAGATGCAGCGCGCTGACGAAGGGGACGAGACCCAGCGGCAGCGACAGCAGCACATAGCCGGGTTTCCAGCGGATATGCGCCGGCATGTCGATCGCCGCCATGCCCATATAGTGCATCGCGGCGATGCCGGTGACCGCCAGCAGCCCGGCCGCCGCCAATTGCGCGCTGCTACTCTGCCGCCGAACCATGTGGAACGCGCCGAGCATCGCCGCGCTGACCACGCCGAGCGAACCGGCGGAAAGCGCGACCGAGAAACCGAATTGAAAGCCGGGATCATAGCCCAGCATCGCGATGAAGTGCGTCGCCCAGATACCAAAGGCCGTCGCCAGCGCGCCGCCTGCCTTCCAGCCTAGCACCGCCCGCGGCGCGCGGACGCTTTGCCGCAGCATCAGCACGGCCGTGAGGGTCGTCAGAACGCACATGCCGGCCGCGAGCGCGACGAGGCGCAAATCGTGCTGGCCGGTGATGCAGTAGGCGATAGCGAACATGGAGCCTCGTAAGTGTCGCTCCAGCCTAGCGGAAGATGTATTAACAGCCTTCCCTGCACTGTATTTTCCCGGATGCCCCAAGGCGGCCGGACGGCCCCGCGCACCCCTTGCGACGAAGCGCATGTTCCCTATATGTTCGCCTTCCAGCGTCCCGCAGGAAGCTCTTTGAACCCGTCGAACCAGGATCACGACCGCGCGCAGCGCACGGCGCAGCAATGGCGCCAATCGCGGGCGCGCGAATGCGGCAACTTGGCGCCCCGCACGAGCATAAACTTCGGCAACTTAGCAAAGCGCGCACGAGCGTGAACTTCCGCAACTTAGCAACCGCGCACGAGGGTGAACTTCCGCAACTTAGCAACGCCGCCTGGAGCCAGGTGCCTCCTGTGCCGCCCGCGGTTGCGGCACCGTCATGTCGACTGGATCCCGGCTTTTCAGCGGCAAGCGGCGCCCAGATCAAGACGAGCGTTGCCGCCCCCGCCTTGCTTAGCCGGCGAGTACGCCCAGCCGCACCAGATCCGCACGGAACGCCGCTGCGCCGGTGAACACCACGCCGTGGATGCCCTGCGCCCGCGCCGCTTCGACATTGACCGTCAGGTCGTCGACGAACACGGCGTCGGGGCCAGCCAGTCCGAATCGCTGCAGCGCCAGCGCGTAGATGGCGGGATCGGGCTTCACCAGTCTCTCATCGCCCGAGACGATGATGTCGCGGAAGCGGCCGAACAGCCACTCGACCTGCGGCATCCAGTCCCGCCAGAACTCGCCGGAAAAGTTGGTGATGCCGAACAGCGCAACGCCCGCCGAATCGAGTTCCTCGATCAGCTCGGCCATGCCGGGAATCGGTGGCCCCAATTGCTCGCCAAAGCGCGGCCCCCAGAGCGCGATCTTGTCGGCATGCTCGGGGTACAGCGCGCTCAGCTCCGCCGATGTCTCGGCGAAGGGGCGGCCAGCGTCATGCTGGAAATGCCATTCCTTGGTGACGACCTGCGACAGAAACGCGTCGAGCGCCTGCTCGTTGTCGAACAGGCGCTCGTACAAACGCCGCGGTTCCCAAGGGAAAAGAACGTTGCCGACGTCGAAGATGACGGCGTGCGGCGCAGTTCCCACGTGGGCGATCAGCCCTGGCGTGCCTTGAAACGCTTCTGCGTCTTGTTGATCACGTAGATCCGGCCACGGCGGCGGATCACGCGGTTGTCGCGGTGCCGCCCCTTGAGCGACTTCAATGAATTGACGATCTTCATGACCGATTCGCTTCTCAAATTATCTGGAATGCCGGAAAGAGGGGCTCGCCTATAAGCGCGGGGGCGGGAAGTCAAGGCCGTGCGTGCCCGATGCAGCCGATCGGCGCGTTCGAACGTTTCACCGCCGATGTGGCCAGCAAATCCGCTCGACCCGGCGCCTGCCGGCAGGATACACCCGTTGCGCCCACGAAACAGGAGTATGTGTTCGTGAATCCGTATCTGCGTCTTGCACTGCTTGCCACCCTGCCCGCGCTGGCCGCCGGCTGCACCGCCACCGGCGCCCGCCCGCCGGTCGACGTCACCCGCTATCATTTGAACGAACCGTTTGAGCGGACCACCGTCACCATCATGCCGATGTCCGGCGCGATGGACGTCACGCCCGAGTTCCGCGCCTATGCCGATGCCGTGCAGGCCGAACTGGCCAAGCAGGGCTATGTCGCTGCGACCAGCGATCGCCCGGCGGGCTATATCGCCTCGGTGTCGTTCACCCGCGCCTCGCGCGGCGTGGTCCGCGAGCCGTCGCCGGTGTCGATCGGCCTGGGCGGCGGCAGCTTCGGCGGTGGCCGGGGCGGCGGAGTCGGCGTGGGCGGCGGCTTCTCCTTCGGTCTCGGCAAGCGCAAGCAGAACGAGATCCTCGTGTCGCAGCTCTGGGTGCAGCTGCGCCGCCGCGCCGGCGAGAACGTGATCTGGGAAGGCCGCGCCGAAACCACCGGCCTCGGCATCAAGGACAATCAGCCCGCCGCCACCGCGCAGCGACTCGCCGCCGCGCTGTTCAAGGACTTCCCCGGCGAGTCCGGGATCACTACGACGGTCAAATGAGCATCCAGATCAGCGCCGCGTTCGACAGCGGCAACATCCGCGTGGTCGCCATCGAAGGCGACCGGGTCGACTGCGAGATCGTCCTCGATCACCAGTCGGACTTCTTCCAGTGGTTCCACTTCCGCGTCGCCGGCGCGAAGGGGCGGACGCTGACCTTCCGCATCCTCAATGCGGGAAGCTCGGCCTATCCCTTCGGCTGGCCGGGCTACAAGGCGCGCTGGTCGGCCGACCGCGAATCCTGGCGGATGACCGACACCGACTATGCCGGCGGCATCCTCACTTTCACCCACCATTTCCAGACGGACCTGATCTGGTTCGCCTATTTCGCGCCCTATTCGATGGAGCGGCACCACGATCTGGTCAGCCGCATCGCGTTGCAGGACGGGGTGACCCATCGTCAGCTGGGCACAACGCTGGACGGCCAGCCGATCGACTGCCTCAGCATGGGAGAAGGCCCGAAACAGGTCTGGCTCTATGCCCGCCAGCATCCGGGCGAGAGCATGGCCGAATGGTGGATGGAAGGCGCGCTCGAGTTCCTCACCGACGCAGACAATGCGGTGGCGCGCACGCTGCGGCAGAAGGCGACGTTCCACTGCGTGCCCAACATGAACCCGGACGGCTCGCGTCGCGGCCATCTGCGCACCAACGCGGCGGGGGTGAACCTCAACCGCGAATGGCACACGCCGACGCCGGAGCGCAGCCCGGAAGTGCTGGCGGTCCGCAACGGAATGGACGCGACCGGCGTGGACTTCGCCATGGACGTGCACGGCGACGAGGCCATCCCGGCCAACTTCCTCGCCGGCTTCGAGGGCATCCCGAGCTGGACGGATGCGCTTGGCGAGAAATTCTACGAATTCGGCCGCCGACTCGCTGAGCAAACCCCCGATTTCCAGACCGAGCTCGGTTATGACAAGTCGCCCCCCGGCAAGGCCAACCTCGCCATGTCGACCAACCAGCTCGCCGAGCGGTTCGGCGCGGTGTCGATGACGCTGGAAATGCCGTTCAAGGACCATGACGCCAACGCCGATACCGAGTTCGGCTGGTCGCCGATCCGCAGCAAGCTGCTCGCCCATGCCTGCCTCGAGACGCTGGCAGGGATGATCGACACGCTGTGATGGCAATCCGGGAAGGCGGGCTGGACGATGCCCGGGTGCAGGATCTCCTGCGCCTCCACGCATCGGGCATGCTCGCCAACTCGCCGGCCGAGAGCTGCCATTTCCTCGATCTGTCGGGCCTCCGGGCGGCGGATGTCACCTTCTGGAGCGCCTGGGCGGGCGAGGATCTGCTCGGCATCGGGGCGCTCAAACAGCTCGATGCGGCGCAGGGCGAGGTGAAGTCGATGCGCACCGTGCCGGCGCAGCTCGGCAAGGGCGTCGGCGCGGCGGTGCTGGAGCATATCCTGGCCGTCGCCCGGGCCCGCGGGCTGACGCGGCTGAGCCTGGAGACGGGCACCGCGCCCGCGTTCGAACCGGCGGTCCGGCTGTACCAGCGCTACGGCTTCCTCCCCTGCCTGCCCTTCGGCAGTTATGCCGAGGATCCACACAGCCGTTTCCTTACGCTGATACTCTGAACTGTCCGATCCACCTCGGCCGGTCTCAAAACCCAGCGCCGGTGTAGTGACAACAGCTTCCGCCCTGCCACGGCCAATGGCATATTTCGCGCATGCCCGTTCGCCCCCTGCTCGCCCTGCTGGCGCTGGCCGCCGCCCCGCTGCTCGCCGCGACTGGCAAGGAGGTCGTCCGCGAGGAGAAGCGCGTCATGATCGGCGGCGTGCAAGAAGTGTGGCGGCTGGTCTGGCGCGGGGCGCCGCGGGACGACGCCACGTGCGGGCCGCAGGATCCCGAAATGGCGATCACCTGCCCGTGCAGCGGCGTTGCCTATGCGCAGACCGGCGACCTGGTGCTGGAACGCCAGCGCCCCGACGCGGCGCCCGAACGGATGGCGCTGGCGCCCCTGTTCGCCGGGTCTGAAATGCTCGCCGGCGGGGACGGCGCGGGCGCGGTCCTGCCGCGCTGGCCGATAAGCGACGATGACGTCTCCAAAGAGGTCACGCCAAAGACGATCCGCGCCCGCCCCGCGGTTTCGATCCTCAAGCTGGCCGATTACGACCAGGACGGCGTCGCCGGCGAATTCCTGCTGCAGATCGACGCGCTGCCCTGCGGCAAGCAGCTGATGGTGGCAGTCGGCACCTCGCGCGCGCATCCCGGCCTTCATGCGCTGACCAGCGCCGAGCATCCCGAACGCCCGCTGGCACTCTATCGCTGGCAGTGGGAGGCGCTCGCCCGCAACCCGCGCCCGGGCGAGCTCGCCGACTGGCCCTGCGGCGATCACGGCGCCGAGGCGGAAACCACGCTGCAGATCCGCGCGGACCACGGCGCGATCCATGCCGCACGAGTCACCGGCACCTGCCCCGATGATACCGAACCGAAAGCCAAAGGCGGACAGTTCGTCAAAAAGATACTGAAACGGGAGATTCTATAACGTCCTCGAGCGAGGCCAGCCGAGGTAGCGCAAGTCGGGTCGCGTGAAGAAAGCTGAAGGTCTGGAGCTGCCCGGGGAAGGCCGCGTGCCACCGGACGCGTTGGACGTCGAACGGTAGAACGCGCTCCCTCCAGCGGACGCTCCGGAGCGCGCCATCGACGGCAGCCGCGCAAGGAGCGCCGCCCGCGCCCCTGCTTCATGCCCTCAGGCGAACAGCGACAGCGTCCCGCTCTCCAGCGCTTCGGGGATGGTCAGCCGATCGCCGCGGCTCACCTCATGGGTGGTGGGCTGCGGGACCAGGTTCCACGGCGTCATCACCGCGTCGCACCAGGCGGTGAACAGGCCCGACGACCAGGACCGCAGGCTTTCTTCCACTTCCGGCAGCACCGCTGCCATGGCGTTCGGTTCGCAGTGCATCGTCATCATTCCCGCTCCTCAGCGTGCGTGATTCCGTGTTTTTCCCGAGTCCCTCGATCCTATCACGACCGCGCCAAAGATGCACGACCGTGCAATCGTTTAACCTGCACCCATCCCCGCCGCGAACGCGATCCTGAGCGCTTCGGACAGGCTCTTCGCGCCCAGCTTCGCCATCACATTGGCGCGGTGCACTTCCACGGTGCGCGCCGAGATGCCGAGGTCATAGGCGATGGTCTTGTTCGGATAGCCCTGCGCCAGCCCTTCCAGCACCTCGCGCTCGCGCACCGTCAGCGCACCGAGCAGCGTCTCCGCGTCCGCCGCGCGCGTCTTGACGTCCTCGGCGGCTTCCAGCCGCTCGAAGCCGCGGTTGATCGCGTCGATCAGCGCGCGGCTCTCCATCGGCTTTTCGAGGAAGTCGACCGCGCCCGCCTTCATCGCCTTCACCGCCAGCGAGACGTCGCCATGCCCGGTCAGCACGACCACCGGCAACGCGATGCCGCGTGCGTGGAGTTCCTGCTGCACTTCCAGCCCGTCCATCTCGGGCATGCGCACGTCGAGCAGCACGCAGCCGGGCTCGACATGCCGCGCCTCCTTGAGAAAGGCGACGCCCGAGGGCCAGGTCTGCACCGCGAAGCCCGAGGTCTTGAGCATGAAGCTGGCGGAACGGCGGACGCCATCCTCGTCGTCGACGATATGGACGAGGCGCTTGTCGGTCACAGGGTATTCCCTTCTTCTACATGGACGAGGGTGAAGTGGAAGCAGCTGCCGCCGCCCTCGCGCGGCTCCAGCCAGATGCGGCCGCCATTGGCCTCGACGATGGTGCGGCAGATCGAGAGGCCGAGGCCCATGCCGTCCGCCTTGGTGCTATGAAAGGCACGGAACAGGTCCCCGGCGACTTCGGCAGCAACGCCGGGGCCGGTGTCCGCCACCGTCACCCGCACGAAGCCGGGCGGCTCCATGCGGCTGGAGATAGTCAGCCGCCGCTCGGGCAAGTCGGCCATCGCCTCGATCGCGTTGCGCATCAGGTTGATCAGCACCTGCTGGATCTGGATGCGGTCGACCAGCACCGGGCCGGCGGCGGGATCGAACAGGAACTCCGCAACCACGCCCTTCTCGCGCGCGCCGATCAGCGCCAGCTTGCAGGCTTCGTCGACCAGGTCGGGGATCTGCTCGACGCTCTTCTCCACCTCGCCGCGGGCGACGAATTCACGCAGCCGGCGGACGATGGTGCCCGCCCGCAGCGCCTCCTGCGCGGTGTCGTCGAGCGCCTCGCGGATCATCGGCAGGTCCTCCGGGTCGCCCGCATCGAGCAGGTTCGAGACGCCGCGCACATAGTTCACCACCGCGGTGATCGGCTGGTTGAGCTCGTGCGCCAGCGTCGAGGCCATGGTGCCCATCGCGCTCACCCGCGCCGCGTGGATCAGGCCCGAGCGCAGTTCCTCGATCCGCTGCTCGGCGCGCTGCTTGTCGCTGAGGTCGCGGATGAAGCCGGTGAAGACGCGCTCACCCTCGGTCATCGCCTCGCCGACCGACAGCTCGATCGGGAAGGTCGATCCGTCGCGCCGCCGCCCGGTGACGGTGCGGCCGGTGCCGATGATCCGCCGCTCGCCGGTCTCCAGATAGCGGCGGATATAGCCGTCGTGCCGCGCGCCGTCGCCTATGGGCATCAGCAGGCTGACATTGGCGCCGACCACCTCGTCCTCGGCATAGCCGAACATCCGTTCGGCCGCGGCGCTGAACGAGACGATGTTGCCGCGCTCGTCGATGATCACCATCGCGTCGAGCACCGTCGCCAGGATCGAGCGGAGATGGTTGGCGGCGGCGGTCGCCTGGCGTTCGCTGGCGCGCTGTTCGGTGATGTCGCGGATCACCTTGCCGAAGCCGCGCAGCCGCCCGTCGGGGCCGCGCAAGGGGGTGATCAGCACCTGGGCGAGGAACTCGCTGCCGTCCTTGCGGAGCCGCCAGTCCTCTTCCTCGAGCTTGCCGTCGCGCAGCGCGGCGTCGAGATCCGCGCGCGGCTTGCCCGCCGCCACGGCCGAGGCCGGGTAGAACAGGCCCATGTCGCGGCCGAGCACCTCGTCCTCGCGCCAGCCCTTCAGCCGCTCGGCACCTTCGTTCCAGAAGGACACGCGGCCCTTGGGATCGACGGTGTAGATCGCATAGCCGACCGCGCCGTCGATCAGCAGGTTGAGCTCGGCGGCGAGTTCGTCGGCGCGGTCGGCACGGCGGCGCGCATCCGCCTCCTCGGCACGTAGGCGGCGGCGCAGGGCGCGGCTATACGAGGCGAGCAACAGGATCGCCGCCGCCCAGGCCAGCAGCACGCCGACCAGCACATAGCGCTCGCCGCGCGACACCAGCGGCGCCAGCGCGAGGCCGGAGACGAGCAGCAGCAGCGTCGCCATCGCCTCGGGGATGCGCCGCCGCACCCGGTCGCCCAGCGTCACCGGCGCCGGCATGTCGAACTGCGGCAAGGGAAAGTTCATCGCGCGAGCGCGCCGAGCAGCTCAAGTCGGCCGACCGGCTTCTTCACGACATGCGCGAACCCGGCGGCGCGGGCCTCGTCATCGAGCTCGGCATGGCTCTGGCCGATCAGGATCGCCCGCCCCTTCCAGCCGCGCATGGCGAGCTGCCGGAGCAGGTGGATCGCATCGCCATCGGACAGCTCCCGCGCGATCAGCAGCGTGCGGATCTGGTCGAGCGTCGCCTCGGCCATTGCCGCGGCGGCGGAGGCGAAGGCGCGCACCTCCATTCCGCAGCCCTGGAGCAGCAATTGCAGCGCGCGGCGCGAATCGTCCTGCGAATCGACCAGCAGCACGCGTTCGCGCAGGACGCGGCTCGGCATGGGGACGCCCTCCTTCATGCGCGCACCAGGGGCGACAGGAAGAGGCACGAAAGGCAGACGCTAGAACGCATGGGGCCAAAATATGCGCGCGCCATCTGCAGCGTCATGCGGATAGCTACGTATTGGCGCTCGGCTTAGCGCGAATAGCGCTCCTCGGCCCAGGGATCGCCGCGGAGGTGATAGCCGTTCACTTCCCAGAAGCCCGGCCGGTCACGCCCGATCACTTCGATGCGCGAGATCCACTTGGCGCTCTTCCAGAAATAGAGATGCGGCACCACCAGCCGCGCCGGGCCGCCATGGTCGCGGTGGAGCAGCTTGCCCTCCCAGCGGTGCGCGATCAGCGCGTCGGGCGCGGCGAAGTCTGCGAGCAGCAGGTTGGTGGTATAGCCGTCATAGCCGTGGAGCATCACGGCCTCGGCCTCGTCACGGGGCTCGACCATCTCCAGCAGCCGCGCCGTGGCGACACCCGCCCAGCGATTGTCGTAGCGCGACCAGCTGGTGACGCAGTGGATGTCGCTGACGCGCTCGTCGGTGGCGAGCGCCTCGAAGCCGGGCCAGTCGAGCGTCAGCGGCCGGGCGACCATGCCGTCGATGGTGAGCCGCCAGCGCTCGGGCCGCACCTCGGGCTGGCGGCCGAGATCGAGCACCGGCCAGTTTGTGACGAGATGCTGGCCGGGCGGCAGCCGCTCGGCCTCGGGGCGCGACGTACGGCCGGTCAGGAACTTGCCCGCCTCGGCCCAGGCGCGCTTGGAGCGGGTGAGCTTGCTGTCCTCGTCCATCGGGCGCTTCCCTTGTCAGGCCGGCTTCCGCTCGCCGGCGATGGTCGGCAATAGCTCGGACACGGTCGGATGGATATGCACCGCGTGCGCGAGATCGGTGGCGGTGCCCTGCTTCACCATCAGGTCGAGCACGCCGTGGATCGCCTCGTCGCCGCTGGTGCCGAGGATCGCGCCGCCGAGGATCATGCCGCTGTCCGCGTCGCTGACCAGCTTCATGAAGCCGAGCGACTCGTCCTTCTCGACCGCGCGGCCCACCCGCGCCATCGGTCGCTTGCCGACCTCGATGCGGTGCCCCGCCTTCTTCGCCTCCGCCTCGCCCATGCCGACGCGGCCGAGCGGGGGATCGATGTAGAGTGCATAGGCAGGGATGCGATCGGTCACCTTGCGGTCGGCACCGTCGAGCAGATTGTCGGCGACGATCTCGAAGTCGTTATACGCAGTGTGGGTGAAGGCGCCGCGGCCATTGCAGTCGCCCATCGCCCATATGTGCGCGACATTGGTGCGCAGCCGATCGTCGACCTGCACATAGCCCCGCGCGTCGGTGGCCACGCCCGCCGCATCCAGCCCCAGATCGTCGGTGTTGGGCGTGCGCCCCACCGCGAGCAGCACATGGCTGCCGAGCACTTCGGGGCTGCCCTCGTGGCAATCGACGCCGACCAGTACGTCCTCACCCTGGGCTGCAAAGCGGATGCATTCGGCGCCGGTGCGGATCGCGATGCCTTCCGCTTCCAGGATGTCGCGCACCGCATCGGAGATTTCGGAATCCTCGCGGCCGATCAGCCTGGGGCCCTTCTCGACGATCGTCACCTCGGCGCCGAAGCGGCGGAACATCTGGCCGAACTCCAGCCCGATATAGCTGCCGCCCACCACCACCAGATGGCGCGGCACCGCGTCGAGCTTGAGGATCGTGCTGTTGGTGAGGAACGGCACCGCGTCCACGCCGGGCATGTCGGGCACCAGCGCGCGGCCACCGACGTTAAGGAAGATTCGATCCGCCTCCAGCACGTCGTCGCCGACGCGTACCCGGTGCGGCGATTCGAATGTCGCCTGGCCGAAGAACAGCGTGCAGTTCGCCATCCCGTCGATCCAGCTTCGCAGTGAGGCGCGCGAATCCGACGAGATCTTGTCGGCCCGCCCCCGCACCTTGGCGAAGTCGATGCCGACCTCGCCGCGGATGGTCACGCCGAAATCTGCCGCCCGACGGGCCATGTGCGCGGCATAGGCGCTGGCGACCAGCGTCTTGGTCGGCTTGCAGCCGGTGTTGACGCAGGTGCCGCCGAGCAGGTGCCGCTCGACCAGCGCCACCGACATGCCCGCATCGCTCAACCGCCCGGCGAGCGGCGTCCCTGCCTGCCCGGCGCCGATCACGATCGCGTCGAACCCGCGGCTCACAGCGAAGACACCGCAAAGGCCGCGATGCCGATCGCCGCGAGGTCCTCGACCAGCGCGGCGGGGAGGTCGGTGCCGAACGCCCGGCACAGCCCCATCCGCGCCGCATAGCCACCGAAGGTGCCGATCACCGCGCCGATGACGCCGGCGGCGAGGCACAAGGGCAGCGAACTCGCCGCCAGCCCGATCGCGGCACCGCACAGCGCGCCGGAGACCAGCCGCCCGATGAACCCCGGCGGCGACTTGCGGCTGGGCGTGGTCGGCAGCTTGTCGGCGACATATTCGCCGATCGCCAGCACGGTGAAGATCCAAGGCGTCCCCCACCAGCCGAGCCAGCCGAGCCAGGTGCCGCCGAGTGGCAGCCAGCCGGCATAGGCCGCCCAGGATATCGCCATCGGCGCGGTCATGGTGCGCATGCCGGCGACGATGCCGATCAACAGCGCGAGGACGAGGGGCGGCATCGGCAGGACTCCCAATAACGGCACCACCCAGCGCCTTTCTGCGCGCCTGCGCAACTGCACTTGGGTATGCCCCCGCCGCCAACGAAACGAACCGCCACGGGTTGCAACCCGCCACCGATTGAAGGATCAGGCGGCCCAACCAAGCCCTACAGGAGAACCGGCCATGAAGACCCGCGCCGCCGTCGCCTTCGAAGCGAAACAGCCGCTGGAGATCGTCGAACTCGATCTGGAGGGCCCCAAGCCCGGCGAAGTGCTGGTCGAGATCATGGCCACCGGCCTGTGCCACACCGATGCCTACACGCTGGACGGCCTCGATTCCGAAGGCCTGTTCCCCTCGGTGCTCGGCCATGAAGGCGCAGGCATCGTCCGCGAGGTGGGCGCCGGAGTCACCAGCGTGAAGCCCGGCGACCATGTCATTCCGCTCTACACGCCCGAATGCCGCCAGTGTAAGTCGTGCCTGTCGGGCAAGACCAACCTGTGCACCGCGATCCGCGCCACCCAGGGCAAGGGCCTGATGCCGGACGGCACCACCCGCTTCAGCTACAAGGGCCAGCCGATCTTCCATTACATGGGCTGCTCGACCTTCTCGAATTTCACCGTGCTGCCCGAGATCGCGGTGGCGAAGATCCGCGAGGACGCGCCGTTCCAGACCAGCTGCTATATCGGCTGCGGCGTGACCACCGGCGTCGGCGCCGTGGTCAACACCGCCAAGGTGCAGGTGGGCGAGACGGTCGTGGTGTTCGGCTTGGGCGGCATCGGCCTCAACGTGATCCAGGGCGCACGCCTCGCCGGCGCGGGCCAGATCATCGGCATCGACGTCAATCCGGACCGCGAGGAATGGGGCCGCAAGTTCGGCATGACCCACTTCCTCAATACCAAGGGCATGTCGCGCGAACAGATCGTCGCCAAGGTGGTCGAGCTGACCGATGGCGGCGCCGACTACAGCTTCGACGCGACCGGCAACACCGAGGTGATGCGCACCGCGCTCGAATGCTGCCATCGCGGCTGGGGCGAATCGATCATCATCGGCGTCGCCGAGGCAGGCAAGGAAATCGCCACGCGCCCGTTCCAGCTGGTCACCGGCCGCGTCTGGAAGGGCACCGCGTTCGGCGGTGCCAAGGGCCGGACCGACGTGCCGAAGATCGTCGACTGGTACATGAACGGCAAGATCGCGATCGACCCGATGATCACCCATGTCCTGACGCTGGAAGAGATCAACAAGGGCTTCGATCTGATGCATGCGGGCGAAAGCATCCGCAGCGTCGTCGTATACTGAGAGGAGAACAAGCGATGTTCACCCATGTGATGCTCGGCGCCGACGATATCGACGCTGCCAAGACCTTCTACGATGCGACGCTCGGCGTGCTCGGCGTGCCTGCGGGGATCGTCGATGAGAAGGGCCGGATCGGCTATGCGCACAGCGGCGGCCGTCTGCTCATCACCAGGCCGATCAATGGGGAACCGGCAAGCTGCGCCAATGGCGGGACGATCGGCTTCTTCGCCGCATCGACCGACCTCGTCGACGCATGGCAGGCAACGGGCGCGGCGCATGGCGGCACCGTGATCGAGGATCCCGCGGGGATCCGAGACGCCACCGGCGGTCGCCAACTCTACCTCGCCTATCTGCGCGATCCTTCGGGAAACAAGCTGTGCGCCGTACACCCGGTCCGCGCGTGATGGAGACGCTGTCGACCAACAAGGCCTTTGGCGGCGTGCAAGGGGTGTATCGCCACGTCTCCTCCGCGACGGGCACGGCGATGACCTTCTCGGTCTATGTCCCGCCCCATGCCGAGGATGCGAAGCTGCCGGTGCTCTGGTATCTTTCGGGCCTCACCTGCACCCATGCCAACGTTACGGAAAAGGGCGAGTATCGCCGGGCCTGCGCGGAGGCGGGCATCATCTTTGTGGCCCCCGACACCTCCCCGCGCGGTGAAGGCGTGGCCGATGTGCCGGACTATGATTTCGGCCAGGGCGCCGGCTTCTATGTCGATGCGACCGAGGCGCCCTGGGCGCCGCATTTCCACATGCGCAGCTATGTCGAGGACGAGCTGCCGGCGCTGCTTGCGGCCGAGTTCCTGATGGCGGACCTGGACCGCCAGGGAATCACCGGCCACTCGATGGGCGGTCACGGCGCACTGACCATCGCCTTACGCAATCCCGACCGCTTCCGCAGCATCTCGGCGTTCGCGCCCATCGTTGCGCCCAGCCAGGTCGCGTGGGGACAGAAGGCGCTGGGTGGCTATCTCGGCGACAACCCGGCCGCGTGGCGCACCCACGACGCCGTCGCGCTGATCGAAGACGGCGCGCGCGTGCCGGCACTACTGGTGGATCAGGGCGACGCCGACACTTTCCTCGCCGAGCAGCTTCGCCCGCAGCTGCTGGCCGATGCCTGCACCGCCGTCGGCATCCCGCTGACGCTGCGACTCCAGCCCGGCTATGACCACAGCTATTATTTCGTCTCCACCTTCCTCGCCGAGCATGTCGCCTGGCATGCCGCGCGGCTGAAAGCGTGATATAAGACCAGCACACCGGCGCCGCATGACGCGGTGCCGTCCATTCGGGGGAGTTTTCGGGCGTGAAGTTGAAGCCGCTGTTCGCCGTCGTCGCCGCACCGCTCGCGCTGCTGTTCAGCCCGCTCGCCTTCGGCCAGGCGGCACCGGCGACCGCCACGCCCGCCCCGCAGAGCCGCCCCGCCGATCCGGCCCTGTGGGTGGTCAAGGATGCGGACACCACCATCTATCTTTTCGGCACGGTGCACGTGCTGCAGCCCGGGCTCAGCTGGTTCGATTCGGCGGTGAAGACGGCGTTCGACAAGAGCGACACGCTGGTGCTCGAACTGATCGAGCCCGATCCCGCCGCGATGCAGGGGCTGCTGATGAAGACCGCGATGGCGCCCGCCGGCACCAAGCCGATCGCCGAGCAGCTGCCGGCAGACAAGCGCGACGCCTATCTGAAGGCGATGGCCGATATCGGCGTGCCCCCGGCCGCGTTCGACATGCTCCAGCCCTGGGTGGCGGGCATCACGCTCAGCGTCGCGGGCCTGCCCAAGCTGGGTTATGATCCCGCGAGCGGCGCGGAGAAGGTGCTGACCGCTGCCGCCCGGGAAAGCGGCAAGCCGATCGTCGGGCTGGAAACCGCGGAGCAGCAACTCGGCTATTTCTCCAGCATGCCGCAGGCGCTGCAACTCGCCTTCCTCATGTCGGCGGTGGAGGATTACCCGAAGCTCGGCACCGAGCTCGGCAAGATGATCGACCAGTGGGCCGCGGGTGATCCAGAAGCACTCGGCGCGACGATGAACGAGGGCATGCGCGATACGCCCGACCTCGCGAGGATCCTGCTGACCGAGCGCAATGCGCGGTGGGCAAAATGGATCAAGGCACGGCTCCAAACGCCCGGAACGGTGTTCTTGGCGGTAGGTGCCGGCCATCTGGCCGGCAACGACAGTGTCCAGGCGTTCCTCGCAAAGGATCAGGTGAAAGCGGAACGCATCCGCTACTGACCCTCCGAGGGGCGCGTCCTCTTTGACGCGGCGCCCCGCCGTATGCACCTTGGAGCAATTCGCATGGCATCGAACCCCCGTCCCTTGATCGGTCTGCTCGCGGGCGTGACCGCCGGCCTGGTCGCCTCGGCCGCAATGGCCGCCTTCCAAAACCAGGCGGGCAAGCTGATTCCCAAGGAAGACCAGAGCGACGGCGATCCGGCGACGGTGAAGGCTGCCGACATGGTGGTCGAAGCAACCACGGGCGAAAAGGTACCTGAAAAGTATCGCGAAGCCTCGGGCCAGGCGGTGCACTACATTGTCGGTGGCGTGCTGGGTGGCATCTACGGGCTGATCACCGAATATCGTTCGGAAGCGGCGTCGGGCTTTGGCGGCGCGTACGGCGTGGTGACCTCCGCACTGCTGGACGAGGGGGCGGTGCCGGCACTTGGGCTCGGCAGCGGGCCGAGCGAGACGCCGGCCTCGATCCACGCGTACGGCGCCGCATCGCACCTGGTCTACGGCGTGGTGCTGGAAGGTGTGCGGCGGATCATCGCCGGCGCGCGGTAAGCTACGCGCAGTCACCCTCACCCTTCCCACCCCTTCGGCGGCGGGCCAGCATCGACGCCGCGGGAGGGGGGATGTTCGCGGGGTTGGATCGTCCCCCCCAATCGCCTTGCGCGAACCCCTTATTGCTATACCCTCCCGGGTTGCGGACGAGACTGGACAGACCCGGCGCGCGCCGCGACCCGCAATTGCAGGGGAGGATGTCACTCTATGACGATCGTCTATTTCGCCATCGTTTGCGGCCTGATCGCCGTGGCCTATGGCTTCATCACCAGCCAGCAGGTGCTGCGTGCACCCGCCGGCAATGCCAAGATGCAGGATATCGCCGCCGCGATCCAGGAAGGCGCCAAGGCCTATCTAACGCGGCAATATACCGCCATTGCCGTGGTCGGCGTCGTGGTGGGTGTCGTACTGTTCCTCACGCTGGGGATCATCCCCACCGTCGGCTTCCTCATCGGCGCGATCCTGTCCGGCGTCGCGGGCTTTGTCGGCATGAACATCTCGGTCCGCGCCAATGTGCGCACGGCCGAGGCGGCGCGCGGTAGCCTGCAGGGCGGGCTCACCCTCGCCTTCCGCTCGGGCGCGATCACCGGCATGCTGGTGGCGGGCCTCGGCCTGCTCTCGATCGCGGTGCTGTTCTGGTATCTGGTGGAGGTGGCGCACCACGCGCCGGGCGATCGCATCGTTGTGCTCACCCTTTCCACGCTGGCCTTCGGTGCTTCGCTGATCTCGATCTTCGCGCGCCTCGGCGGCGGCATCTTCACCAAGGCCGCCGATGTGGGTGCCGACCTTGTCGGCAAGGTCGAGGCCGGCATTCCCGAGGACGACCCTCGCAATCCCGCGGTCATCGCCGATAACGTCGGCGACAATGTCGGCGATTGCGCCGGCATGGCCGCCGATCTCTTCGAAACCTATGTCGTCACGCTCGGCCTCACCATGGTCACCATTGCGCTGCTGCTGCGCGGCGTCGATGCGGCGCTGCTCACCCGGCTGATGGCGCTGCCGCTGCTCGTCGGCGGCGTGTGCATCATCACCTCGATCCTCGGCACGTACATGGTCCGCCTCGGCATCAACCAGTCGATCATGGGCGCGCTCTATAAAGGTTTCTGGACCACGGTGATCCTGTCGGTGCCCGCCATCTACGGCGTCACCCATTATGTGCTCGGCGGCCGGATGCAGGATTCGATCGCCTCGCTCGGCGATCCCAGCGCGCTGCTCGACGGCAGCACGCTTTCGGCCGATGCAGTTGCGGCGACGGCGGCGATGCCGACTGTCACCGGCATGGGGCTGTTCTGGTGCATGATGATCGGCCTGGCGGTGACCGGGCTGCTGGTGTGGATCACCGAATATTACACCGGCACCAATTTCCGCCCGGTGAAGTCGATCGCCAAGGCCTCGGTGACCGGCCACGGCACCAACGTCATCCAGGGCCTCGCGATCAGCCTCGAATCGACCGCGCTGCCGACGCTGGTGATCGTCGTCGCGGTGATCGCGACCTATCAGATCGCGGGTATCCTCGGCGTGGCGTTCGCCGCCACCTCGCTGCTGGCGCTGGCCGGGATGGTGGTCGCGCTCGACGCCTATGGTCCGGTGACCGACAATGCCGGCGGCATCGCCGAGATGGCCGGCCTCGAAGACGAGGTCCGCCACAAGACCGATGCGCTCGACGCGGTGGGCAACACCACCAAGGCGGTGACCAAGGGCTATGCGATCGGCTCGGCGGCGCTGGCGGCGCTGGTGCTGTTCGGCGCCTACACCACCGATCTCGACCATTATCGCGACGCGCTGGGGCTTACCGGACCGGTCAACTTTTCGCTCTCCAACCCGTATATCATCGTCGGGCTGCTGCTTGGCGCGCTGCTCCCCTATCTGTTCGGTGCGTTCGGCATGACCGCGGTCGGCCGCGCGGCGGGATCGGTGGTGGAGGATGTCCGCGCGCAGTTCCGCGACAATCCGGGCATCATGGCGGGCACCAGCCGGCCCAATTATGCCCGCACGGTCGACATCGTCACCAAGGCAGCGATCCGCGAGATGATCGTGCCCTCGCTGCTACCGGTGCTGAGCCCGATTATTGTCTATTTCCTGATCGCCGCGGTGGCGGGCAAGGAACAGGGCTTTGCGACCGTCGGCGCGATGCTGCTCGGTGTGATCGTCTCCGGCCTGTTCGTCGCCATCTCGATGACCAGCGGCGGCGGCGCCTGGGACAATGCGAAAAAGTACATCGAGGACGGCAATTACGGCGGCAAGGGCAGCGATGCCCACAAGGCTGCGGTGACCGGCGACACGGTCGGCGATCCGTACAAGGATACCGCCGGACCGGCCGTGAACCCGATGATCAAGATCACCAACATCGTCGCGCTGTTGTTGCTGGCCGCGCTGGCAGGCGGCGGCACGCACTGACCTGAAGATCCTCCCCGGAACGGGGAGGGGGACCATGCGCAGCATGGTGGAGGGGCAGCACCGCGAGGGACTCGCCCGTGGAAGCCCCCTCCACCACCGCCTTCGGCGGCGGTCCCCCTCCCCGTGCCGGGTAGGATCTTGTTCCCTCACCGACCGATCCCCACATTCCGCACGAAGACACGCGCCCGTGCCGCGCCGCCTTCCCTTTTTCCTTCCAGCGCTGTAAGGGCGACGCACTTTTACGCGCGCTAATCCCTGAGAGGCATTTTTTGGCCAAAGAAGAACTGCTTGAAATGCGTGGACAGGTTGTGGAGCTTCTCCCCAACGCCATGTTCCGCGTCCGGCTTGAGAACGACCATGAGATTCTCGGCCACACCGCCGGCAAGATGCGCAAGAACCGCATCCGCGTGCTGGTCGGCGACGAGGTGCTCGTCGAGCTGACCCCGTACGACCTGACCAAGGGCCGCATCACCTACCGCTTCAAGTAAGCAGGCGCGGCCCATGCGGCTCGTGCTCGCTTCCACTTCGCCGCGACGGCTCGATCTGCTCACCCGGATCGGCGCCGCGCCCGATCGCGTCGCTGCGCCCGATGTGGACGAGGATGTCCGCCCCGGCGAGCTGCCGCGACCCTATGTGCTGCGCGTCGCCACCGCCAAGGCGCATGCGGTCGACCGTGCCGAGGACGAGATCGTCCTTGCCGGCGACACCAGCATCGCCGTCGGCCGCCGCATCCTCGGCAAGCCCGAAGACGAGGCCGATCTGCGCCGCATGCTGGCGCTGCTTTCCGGCCGCCGCCACCATTGCCTCTCGGCACTCTGCGTGATCGGCCCCGACGGCAAGGCCCGCACCCGCGTCTCCGACACCGTGGTTGCTTTCAAGCGCCTCAGCGACGCGGATATCGATTGGTACGTCGCCAGCGGCGAAGGCATGGGCAAGGCGGGCGGCTATGCCATCCAGGGCAAGGCCGAGGCGTTCGTGCGCTTCCTCTCGGGTAGCCATTCGGGCGTGGTCGGCCTGCCGGTGTTCGAAGCCCGCGCGCTGCTCGCCGGCGCCGGCTATCCCCTTGGCTGAGTGGCTGTACGAGGCGGGGATCGGCGAGAACCGTGCCGCCCTCGTCGCGCGCGGTACCATCTGGCAGGCGCGGATCGAGCTGGCGGGCACGCGCCCCCAGGTCGGCGCGATCTGCGCGGCACGGCTCGCCGACAAGTCCACCGGCAAGGTGACGCTCGATCAGGGCGGCGAGGCGCTGTGCGACCCGTTCCCCAAGGGCATCACGCAAGGCGCGGCGCTGCGCGTGAAGATCGTCCGCGAGGCGATCCCCGAACCCGGCCGCGCCAAGCTCCCCAAGGCCGTCCCCGCACCCCCTGAGGCGCCACTGGGCGACGGCCCCGACCTGCTCGCCCGCATCACCGCCAGCGACCATCCGGTGCGCCCGCTGCGCCCCCATGAGGCTGACGCGTTGGAAGCGGCCGGCTGGTCCGAGCTGCTCGACGAAGCCTATAGCGGCGAGATCGCTTTCCCCGGCGGCGCGCTGCGTATGTCCCCTACTCCGGCTATGACGCTGTTCGACGTCGACGGCGCCGGCCCGCTCGAGCCGCTGTCCATCGCTGCCGCGCACGCCGTCGCCCGCGCGATCGAGCGCTTCGGCATCGGCGGATCGATCGGCATCGACTTTCCCACGCTGAGCAGCAAGGGCGCGCGCAACGCGGTCGCCGAGGCAATCGACGCAGCACTCCCCCAGCCCTTCGAGCGCACCGCGGTCAACGGCTTCGGCTTCCTCCAGATCGTCCGCCGCCGCACCCGCCCTTCGCTGCCCGAGCTGCTTCACGCCGATCCGGTCGGCGCCGCCACCCGCGCCGAGCTTCGCCGGCTCGAACGCCTTCCCCCGCCGGTCCCGGGCACCCATATGGTGGATGCCCGAATCGCCCGCCGCCTGGCGCGCGAGCCCGACTGGACCGACAGCCTCGCCCGGCGCATGGGCGGCACGGTCCAGTTCGTGACCCCCAAGGAGTGAACCCCATGCCCCGCGACGCCTGCCCGATCTGCGGCAAGCCCACCGCCCAGGACTTCAAGCCCTTCTGCAGCCGCGGCTGCAAGGATCGCGACCTGCTGCAATGGCTGGGCGAGGGCTATCGCGTGCCCGGTGAGCGGGCGCAAACAAATCTGCAATCGGGACTGGACAGCCACGAATTCCCCGACTAACAGGCGCGCTCCCCGGCGGCTCCGCCGGTGTGCCCGGGTAGCTCAGTTGGTAGAGCATGCGACTGAAAATCGCAGTGTCGGCGGTTCGACTCCGTCCCCGGGCACCATCCACCTCTCCGCAGACATCCCGCGCGCGAACGAATCCGATGGACACGGCTATGCCGTTGTCTGGCGCGACCGGCGATGATGGTGCCAGGGGTCGGTCGCCAGGCGATCGGCGCTGTTGGCGGGCTGGGCACGCCAATTTGGCGCGTCCAGCTGGCCGTCAATAGTTCAGGCTCCAGCCGATGAGATGCGCCACGGACGCGACCCACAGGATGCCCAGCAGCGCCATCGCCGCCAATGCGGCGCGTAGCCGCATGGCCCAGCCGAACGGGGCACGGAACATCTCGGCGAGGTTCCACAACCCCAGGCCCGCCGCCGTGACGGGCACGATCGCCGCGACCTGCAGCAGGCGGATCGGCGCGTCGAGCGTGGCATTGTACGCATCGACATGCTGGCCGAGGATGGGTGAAAGAATGGCATACCAGCCCCCCAGATAGGCCAGATCGGCGATCGCGCCGATCCGTACCAGCCGCCGCGTCCACACGACCCGCCCCGCCGCCGCCGGGGGGGCCCGGAAGCGGCGACGGACCCACCACCCCACCGGCCAGACCAGTATGGTGACTACCAGCACCAGCAGCGACAGACCGAGGACAGACTGGAAGACGGTCGCATTGCGGGAGAGGGGAACCGCCTGCAGCACACCTACCGGGTTCTGGCTGTCGACGATCGCGCGGCGGCCGCCCAGTTCGGTGACGCGGAGCAGCCGGGTTCCGTCCAGCTCACGCCACAGGCCCGGCGATATCTCGCGGAAGCGCTTGCCCTCGATCGACGACAGCTGGATCGTGCCGTCGGGTTCGGCGCGCACCTGGTCCTGCTGGAGCAGGTAGAACAGGCTGATGAACCCCGTCTCCACCCGCCGCGTGCTCTCATAATGTCCGGCGAGCGCCTGCGCGTCCCGTGCGGCGCTGGCAATCGCAGGCTGCATCGGCGGGAGCGGCACGGGGAAATAGCGGTCCATGAACAGGTCGAACAGCCGCTCGCGAACGCCGTACACCGCGTCGTTTTCGCCGCGGCTGCTGAAGCTGACGAAGATGCCGACCTTCTTGTCCGGCAGCAGGTTGAGATCGGTGTGGAACACGATGGTATCGCCGCCATGCCCGATCACCGGCGTACCGTTGCGCATCATCCAGAAGAAGCCATGCGCCATGGTATCGAAACCGGGCGCCGGCGGCGTGGAGGGACGGTGCAGGAACGCGATGGTGGCGGGCTTCAGGATGGTTGCCCCGCCGTAGCTGCCCTCGCCAAGTTGCATCAGCATGAAGCGCGCCATGTCGTCGGCGGTGGTTGCCACGCTGCCCGCCGGCGCGGTGCCGACCAGCTCATAGGGCTGCGGCGGTCCGTCGCTTGTCGCATAGCCCTTGGCCGCCAGCGGGGCGAGCGCCGGCGGGAGCGGCTGCGCGAAGGTGGTACGCGCCATGCCCAGCGGGCCGGTGATGTGGCGCGCGACATAAGCCTCGAACGATTCGCCCGAGACCCGCTGGACGATATAGCCGGCGAGCGCCACGCCGTAATTGGAATAGGCCGGCGCCTCGCCGGGCTCGAAGAGGAAGGGGCGCGTATTTTCTTTCAGATAGCGCTCGGTGGTCTTGAGCAGCTTGGGGTCGCTCGCCAGCAGATCCTTCAACCCCTCCTCGAAACCACCGCGATGCTGCATCAGGTCGTTGATCGTCACCGCGCGCCCCGGCGGGGTGATGCGGAAATCGAGATAGCGGTTCACATCGGCGTTCAGGTCGATCCTGCCCGCCTCGACCAGCTGCATCACCGCGGTCCAGGTCAGCAGCTTCGAGGTCGAGCCTATGCGCATCAGCGATCGCCGCGGATCCATCGGCGTCTTCGCCGCTACGTCCGCATAACCATAGCCTTTTTCGAACAGCACCGCGCCGTCCTTGACGATGGCCACCTGCGCGCCCGCGATCTTGCCCGCCTTGAGCGAGGCAGGCATGTAGCCGTCGAGCCAGGCGCCGACGTCCGCCGCGGTGAGCTGCGGCGTCTGCGACGGGACGACAGGCGCCGTTGCGACGTCGGCCGCCGGGCGCGGGGGGGGTGCGATGGGCGGCGGCGCAACCTGCGTGGCAGCGACGAGGAACATCGCGAGCAGCGCTATCAGGGGCTTCTTCATCCTCATCCTCTCGGTTCGCCTGGCAGGTTTTGCGGGATCCTGTGCTCGGCATGGCCGCGCCGGAACAGCGTCGCCACCAGCAGCGGTACGACGTAAATCGCAATCAGCAGCACGGCGAGCAGGCGGTATCCGCCCGCGATCAGGCCGACGAGACCGACCCGGTCCGCCAGCAACATGCAGGGCGCCAGCAACGCCAGCGTGAGCAGGGCGCGTGCGACGGGGCCCAGGCGAACCTGACCCCGCCCCCGCGCGATCCGCTCGTTGACCGCGTGCACGGCGCCGGTGCCGCTTTCGAGCAGCGCAGCAAAGATCATGAGCTGGAACAGCAGGTGAAAGATCGGGTGCCCGAGCCGGACGAGCATGAAGTCCGAGGGGAGCACCGCGCCGGCGATCTCGGGCAGGAATGCAGCCATGCAGACGAGGAACAGCAAGGCCGGCAGCATCGCAAGGGGGCCGGCGAGCGCGCCGGCAATCACCGCATCGCGACCCGAACGGAAATGGCGGGTCACCGGCAGCACGATCACCGCGCCGACGATGTTGTAGCCGGCATAGGTGACGCCGCCGAGCGCCCAGCCCGCCCCCAAGGGCGCCCCATCCGCGAAGGCCGCACCGATGCGCCCCCCGATCTCGGTGAGGGCAAGCACCAGAAACGCCGCATAGGTGGCATAGAGCAGCACCGAAACCCACAGGAACACGCGTTCCACGCTGCGATTGCCCCAGGCAACGCAGGCGACGATCCCGACAAGCAGCGCCAAGGTACCAATCAGCGGGTGAAGCCCGAAAACCGCAGTGCCGATCGCACCCGCCGCCGCGCCGAAGACGGCGAGCACGACGATGATGAACAGCGCATAGGCTGCCTCGAACGCCACCCATCCGCGCCCCAGCAGCGCCTGGAAAAAGGTGCGATAGTCGCGCGCGCCGATCGCATGGGCGAAGCGGAAGGTTGCGGCGGCGACGACACTCCAGATCAAGGTTGCCAGCAACATCGCCAGCACCCCGCCCCAGGGCCCGGCCGGAAGGAAGAATTCGGCGAGCTCGCGTCCGGTCGCATAACCGCCGCCGATCACGACGGCCTTGAACGCCAGCCCCGGCAGCACCAATCGCCGCAGGCGATCGGCCGCGGCGGGGGTCAGGCCTCGCATGCGTCGAGCAGCCGCTGGAACGCGTCGCCGCCACGAATGGGATCGGCGGCAGGAAGTCCGATGCGCTGCGCCGTCCGCGCGATCTCCTCCGCTGCCGCATCGGCAGTCATCCCCGCGGTGTTGAGGCTGACGCCGACGCAGCGGATCGCCGGGTTGGTCAACCGCCCGATGGCGATCGTCTGGGCGATCACGGCCTCGATCGAGGGCACGGCATAACCAGGCGTGCCGAGGATCTGCGCGCGCCCCGGCTGGTGGCAGACGACGAACAGATCGGGCTGGCTGCCGTGGAGCAATGCCAGCGACACCGCGGCGTAGGCGGGATGCAACAACGATCCCTGGCCTTCGATCACGTCCAGATGCCGCGGCGATGCGTCCGGGCTCAAGCGTTCCGCCGCGCCCGCCGCGAAGTCCGCAACCACCGCGTCGATGGCGATACCCTCGCCCGCGATCATGATGCCGGTCTGCCCGCTCGCGCGGAACTGCGCATCGATACCCCGCGCCTGCAGACCGCGGGCGATGGCGAGCGCGGTGTATTTCTTGCCGAGCGCGCAATCGGTGCCCACCGTCAGCAGCCGCCGCCCCGTCCGCTTGGCTCCGCTGGCGATCGGCAGACCGGGCGGCGGCACGCGCACGTCGATCAGCCGGACCCCGGCCTGCAGCGCCGCCGCATGAAGCGGCGCGATCTCCGTCAGCCGGGTATGGAGCCCCGCGACGACATCCAGCCCCGCCGCCGCCCCTTCGAGTAATGCCGGAAGCCAGGAGTCGGGGACGACCCCGCCCTGATTGGCCACGCCGATCACCATCGAGCGCGCGCCCGCCGCCGCCGCCGCCGCCGGCGACATCCGCGGCAGGCCGGTGGTCACGGTCGCAGCGGGCAAGGCATGCTCCGCCAGACATTTGTCGCCTGCCCAATCGCGAAGCCCCAGCGCCGTCTTTGCAAAGCCGGACTCGACGGCATCGCCGAGGAACAGCAGATAGGGCGCCTTCAGTACATGGACCGCGGGCGCGGGCGGCCGGGGTTCCGCGCTGGTCGCGACGCCCATCGTCAAAAACGCAGGCCGAGCGTGGCGCCGATCGTGCGCGGCTGAATCGGGCTCACCGCGATGCCGCCATTTGGCCGCGTCCGGTAGGTGCCCGCAGCCACGAGCCCGCGCGAATTGCCGAGGTTTCGGGCATAGAGGGAAAGGTCTAGGCGTCCCAACGCCGCGCCTGCGCGAAGGTTGACGGTGCTGTAGCCATCGAAGATCAGGCGTCTGCCATAGGTGTCGCGATACACTAGGTCGAAATTGCCGGGCCGATCGCTCACGGCGGAAATATCCGCACCGACATAGGGCTTGGCTCCACGCAAGTCCCAGCGATATTCCGCAGAGACATTCGCGTTCCAGCGCGGCGCGAACGGCAGTTGGTCGCCGTCGAGCCCGCCATTGGCGGTGTCGCCGCGCAGCCGCGAATGATTGTACGCAACCGTCGCCGTCACGTCGAAGCCGCGGATCGGGCGGAGCGCGGCAGTCGCCTCGAAGCCGTGCACCCGTGCGCCGCGACCATTTGCATCGGCGGTGATCGGGCCCGCGTCGGACTGGAAGGTGGCGACAATCAGCGTCTTGTCCCAGTCGAGATAATAGGCGGAGAGATCGATGCCGAAGCTGCGATCCGCCGTCTGTGCGCGGATGCCCGCCTCATAGCTCATCAGCGTGTCGGCATCGGTCCTGGTCGGGTAATCCGCCGGCGCGCCCGGGGGCACGACATTGGGCCCGCCCGGGCGATACCCCTTGGCGACGCGCGCATAGACTTCGCTGTGCGGCGCAAACTCGAACCGGGGCGCGGCAGACCAGGTGAACACGCCTTCCGAGGACGTGACGCGGCTCTCCGACCGCCCACCGAACAGGATGCCGTCGAGCAATTGCGTCGTGCGCTGGTCGTTATGGCTGTAGCGGCCGCCCAGGGTGAGATCGAAGCGGTCGGAGAAATGGACGGTCGCGCTGCCGAAACCGGCATATTCCTTGTACACGGAATCCAGCTGCGCAAAGGCGAGATCGGAGAAGCCGGGGATTGCAGGCACTGGCGTCACCGCCTTGCCCGTCGCATTGTCATACGGGAAATAACGCTGGAAGAGCTGTCCGGGCTCGCGGGTGAAATAGCCGCCGACGAGCCACTCAACCCTGCTCGATCCGTTGGACGCGATCCGCGCCTCCTGGGTGAATTTCTTCTGCGTCGACTGGTTGGGATAATAGATCCCATAGGCATCGGGTGACAGGCCATAGACGCCGGCAGACGCCAGTTGCGCCAGCGTGAGGCCGTCGCCGCCCTCGTTGTACGACACGTCGCTGCGATCCGTCGCCACCTGGCGGCTGTAGCTGGTGACCGAGGTCAGCGTCGCGAAGCCGAAGTCATAGGCGAGCGTGCCGGTGTAGAGGCGATAGCGGACGCGGTTCTGATCGGGGAATAGCTGGTAGCGCAACTCGCCACCGCCGGTGGGCGCGCCGGTGAACGGATCGGCAGCGATCGGTGCCAGCGTCGCTGGATCGGCATCAAAGGCGTTGCGCGAATCCACGTCGATATTTTGCAATACGGCGGTCGCCCGCAGCGACAGGCGATCCGTCGGCTGGACGAGCAGCGATGCACGGCCGCCATAGCTGTCGGCGCGGTTGATGTTGTCGTCCCGCAGACCGATCGCGTCGATATAGCCGCCGGTCCGGCGATAGAAGCCGCTCGCGCGCACGGCGATCTTGTCGCCCAGCGGCACATTGAGAACGGCGTTGCCCGAATAGCCGACATCGCCGCCCTTCACCGTTTCGATGCCCGCCTGCCCGCGTGCCTGCCATTCGCCCAGCTTGGGGGCGACGGTGACATATTTGACCACGCCGCCTAGCGAGTTGGCGCCGTACAGCGTGCCTTGCGGTCCGCGGAGCACTTCCAGCCGCTCGATGTCGAAGGTGTCGAAGTCCCCCGCGAGCGTCGCGCCGTTGGTCTGGCTGGTGCTCGAGCCGAAGGGCGTGTCATCCAGATAGACGGCCACCGTCGGACTCGCCCCGCCGGCATTGATACCGCGGAGGACGACGCGCGTCTGTCCGGGATTGCCGGATTCGAACGAGAGCCCGGGGACGAGCGCGGCATAATCGGCGATGGTGCGCGCCTGTCGTTGCTCCAACGCGTCGCCGCCGAGTACCGAGATCGATTGCGGCACTTGCGCCAGCGTCTGCTCGCGCTTCTGGGCGGTAACGATGATGTCGTCGCCGGTGGTGGCCTCGCCATTCTGCCGCGTGTCGGGAAGGGCCTGTGCCGCGGCCCCGCCCGCGGTGAGAAGCGCCAATATGCTGGTGGCCATGGCGGCCCGACGGATGCTCCTCATGGCAGCTCCTCTCCCCTATTTGCTGATCAGGATGCTAATGTCCTGATTGGAGAATAGTCAACCTACTTCTGTACCATTTGACTATCGAGTATGCGGCGGGCGGCGGGGTCGATCATCATGAGCAGCAGCGCGGCCACGGCCGCGAGCCCTGCAAGCAGCAGGAAAAAGCCGCCATGGCCCAGTTGCGTCCACAGCGTCCCGACCAGCCCGGCGGCGAGGCTGCCGCCGAACGTGGCGAGATACCAGGCGGCGACGGTGGTCGCGCCAAGTCCCGTCGGTGCCAGCCGAGCGAACAGGCCCAGCCCGGTCGGCAGGATGTGCAACTCGCCAAAGGTCAGCAACGCGAAGAACAAGGCGAGCCACGGCCAGTGTGCCTTGCCCCCAGCCGTGGCCAGCGCCGCCAGCAAGAGAAACGCACCCGCGACCAGCAACGCCCCCACGGCCATGCGCCGAACCGGGCGCTCCGCCCCGCCGCGCGCCGCACGGCGGCGCCACAGCACCAGCAGCGGCGGGGTCATTGCCATCACGAACAACGGATTCAACGACTGGAACCAGGTCATCGGGATCGTCGCTCCGGCGGCGCGGCGATCGACGCTGGTATCCGCCCAGAGTGCCACGGTGTTCCCCGCCTGCTCATACGCCGCCCGGAATACGGTGACGCACAGTGCCACGGCGACCAGCAGCAGTATGATGTCACGCGGAAAGCGTCCGCGGGGCTGCGCCGTCGTGGCCGGTGCTCTCGCTGTCGAACGCGGCGAGGGCAGATAGCGCTGCCCCCAGATATAGATGCAGAGCCCGACGACCATGCCGATACCCGCAGCGCCGAAGCCGTAATGCCAGCCCAGAACCTCGCCCAGCGTCCCGCAGAGCAGCGGCGCAAGAAATCCGCCGATGTTCACGCCGACATAATAAACGTTGTAGGCCCACCCCACGCGCGGGTCGCCCGGCGCGTAGAGATCGTCGATCTGGCTCGGCAGGCTCGGCAGGAACAGGCCGTTGCCCAGTGCGATGGTAACCAGGGCCGGATAGAACAGCGGTTCGAACGCCATCATGAAATGCCCGATCGCCATGATCGACCCGCCGAGCAGGATCGCCCGCCGTTTTCCCAGCAGGCGGTCCGCAATCACCCCGCCCAGGATCGGGGTGAAATAGGCGCAGGCGGTATAGGCCCCATAAATCAGCGAGGCCTGGCCCTGTGGCAGCAGAAGCTGCTTGGTCATGTAATAGACCAGCAGCGCGCGCATGCCGTAATAGGAGAATTGCTCCCACATGTTGGTCAGGAACAGCACCGTCAGCCCGCGCGGCTGACCCAACCAGCTGGGAGCCGCGGCGCCCTCGACGGTCATTCGCCCCAGACCTCGGGGCCGGCGAACAGCGTCCCGTCCTGGTAGACGACGCCGGGTGTTCGGTCCTCCGAAAGGAAGATTGGGCCATCCAGATCGACGAGATCGGCGATCTGGCCGAGCACGAATCCGGGCGCGGTCGCCAGGCTCGAGGCGATCATCGTGCCGACCATCACGCCTAGCCCCAGCCGCCGCGCCTCCGCCGCCACCAACAGACCCTCGGTAAGCCCACCGCACTTGTCGAGCTTGATGTTGACCACGTCGAAGCGCCCCTTCGCGCCCGCCACATCGGCCAGCGTCAACAGGCTCTCGTCCCCGGCCAGCGGGATGGCGGCGCGATAACCGTCGAGATCGGCCTCGGCACCGCGCGGGAGCGGCTGTTCGAGCAGCGAGACACGGTGCGGCACCAGTCCCGTCACCAGCGCGCCGAGCGCGTCCCGATCAAAACCCTGATTGCCATCAACGCCCAGCCAGACATCGGGCCGCGCCGCCCGGATCGCAGCGACGCGCGCCAGATCGAGCGGCAGGTCGCCGGTCAGTTTGACCTTGATCGATCGCGCCTGGGCGTAGGTGCGGGCCGCCTCGGCCATCGCTGCGGGCGTGTCGGCGCTGACGGTGAAGGTCGTGACGATCGGCCGGGGCGGCGCGTCGAGCCCGGCCAACCGCCAGATCGGCAGGCCCGTGCGCTGCGCCTCGAGCTCCCATAGCGCCGCATCTACCGCATTTCGCGCGCCGCCTGCCGGCATCAGCGCGCGCAGTTCCTCCCGCGTCGGGCCTGCCTCGATGGCAGCCCGCGCTGCCGCGATATCAGCCAGCATGTTCGGCAGGTCGTCGCCGAGATAATAGGCCCCCGCCCCCTCACCGCGCCCCCGATGCGTGCCGTCGTCGATCGAGACCCGCAGTACCTCGGCCACGTCGAAAACATAGCCAGCGATGCGGAAGGGCCGGGCGAGCCGCAGCGATACGGTCTCGGTCACCAGCCGGAGCATCAGTAGTGCACCGTGATCGCGAGGAGGTGGAATGCCCAGGCCATCCACAGCAGCACCAGCGTCGCGAGCAGCACCAGCGCTGCCCAGAGCTTGCGCGTCCAGCGCCGTCCGTCATGCACGGCGCACCACGCGTTCCACCCGCTGATCCCCACCGCGCCGACGAACACGATCACGCTGGCGAACTGGACGAGCAGCAGCGCGGCATCGGCGGGGGCGACATCGCCGAACAAGACCGAGATCAGCCAGAACCAGCCGCCGAGCATCAGCAGATCGGCCAGCGCCATGATCCGCGTGGCGCGCACCGCCCGCCGCGACCATCCGCCGAGCGTCGCGGCAGACTGCGTCCGCCGGCGGATCCACCAGCCGGCGGGCCAGGCCAGCACCGTCAGCAGCAGCACGGCGATGCTCGCATACAGGGCCGGCATCAGCCACGCCGCGGAACGGTAGGCGGGTACCCGATCCCATACCATGAAGGGCGAGACGAGATCGAAACTCCAGCGGACGGGCTTGCCGTTCACCAATTGCGCCGCAAGGCGATCATGCCCCGCGACGTCGCGCCAGACATAGGGCGAGATCTCGACCCAGGTGACCGGCACGCCGTTGGCGCCCTTCACCGAGGGGATGACCAGCCGTCCCGCCGCATCGACGGTCGCGTTGGCCTGGCCGAACAGGTTGAGGATATCGACGAAGTTGGTGAACGAACCGCGGCTGACCTGCCACTGCCCCGCCATGGCTTGCGCATGCCGCTTCGCCGTCGCCGCATCGACGCGGCCGTCACGCATCGTCGCGGGAAAATAGCGATCGGCGAAATCCTGGAACAGCTGGCCGCGGATCACATGCGCGGCGCCCTCGCGTCCCGCCGCATTGAACGACACGTACAGCCCGGTCCGCTCCGCCAGGAACAGGTGCAGCGACGTGTGCATCTGGTTGGTGTCGCCGAGATGCGCGATGACCTTGCGGCCGTTGATGTCGGTGTCGAAGAAGCCCAGTTCCATCCGGTTGAGCGGCGGGATCAGCGAGCGCGGGTCGATCTTGCCGAGCGGGCTGGCATGCATCAGCGCCGCCGTCTCCGGCCGGAGGATACCGCGTCCCTGCTCCAGATGCGCGATCATGAACTTGGCCATGTCGAGACCCGAGGCGGACAGCGCGCCGGCGGGGCCGGGCACAACGATCTCGAAGGGCTTGGGCGCCTCCGAGGCCAGCGGATAGCCCTCGGCCGCGAGCGATCGAAGCGGTGCCGGCAGCGGCTGGCGGAAACTAGCGGTGCGCATGTCGAGCGGGCGGAAGATCCGCTGCTCGACATAGTCATCGAACCGCATGCCCGAAACGCGCTCGACGATGTAACCGGCCAGCGTGGTCGCCCAGTTGGAATAGGCCGGTGTCGTGCCGGGGGCATAGACCCGGGCGGGGACATGCCGCTTCAGATAGGCGCCGATCGGCTCCACATCCGCCGCATCATAGGTGATCAGCTTCTTGTTCGCCTCCTCGAATCCGGCGGTATGCGTCATGATCTGGCGCATCGTGATCGGCCTGCCCTGATAGGCCGGAATCCGGAAATCGAGATAGCGGGTCACGTCGGCATCGAGGTCGATCCGCCCCGCTTCCACCTGCTGCATCACCGCGGTCCAGGTGACGAGCTTCGAGACGGAGCCGGGGCGGAACAGCGTGCGGGCGGGATCCACGGGGCGACGCTTGGCGATGTCGGCAAAGCCATAGCCGCGCGCCGCGATCACCTGCCCGTCGCGCACCACCGTAACCACGGCGCCGGCGACGTCGCCGCTGTGCAGGGCATAGGGCATATAGCCGTCGAGCCAGGCGGTGACGTCCGCCCCGGTCAGTGTATGCGTACCCTGGGCGGGCGGCGGCGCCGCCTGCGCTGCGCTATTCGGCACGGTGGGAGGCGTGGCGGGCTTGGGTTGCTGCGCCGGCGCGGCCAGGCCGATCGTCGCGGCCGCCAACGCGCCAAGCCATCCCAGACGTCGAACGATCGTGCCCATTGCCGAGACCCCTCCGTTTCGATACTGTATCCAGCATCCTGATTGGGACATGTTTATCCTGATTAGGACAATCGTCAACGGGCTATGGAGACCGCCGCCTTGCCGACATCGACCGCGACGCTGGGGACGCTTCTGAAGGGACTTCGCGCGCGAGAAGGCTGGACGCTCAAGGAAATGAGCGCGAGGTCGGGTATTCCCGTCTCGACTCTCTCCAAGATCGAGCATGATCGCCTCACGCTCACCTATGACAAGCTGCAGGCGCTGGCGCAGCGGCTGGGCATGCGCATGACCGATCTCTTTGCCGAGACCCCGCCGGAGACGTCCGCGGTGCAGCCGGTCACCGCGCGCCGCAGCCTCGGTGACGTCGACCGTGCCGTGCGGGTGGAGACGCCGAACTACGATTATTACTATCTCTGCACCGAGCTGCGCCGCAAGCGGATGATCCCCGTGGTCACCAAGATCCGGGCGCGGTCGGCCGAGCAGTTCGGCGACCAGGTCCGCCACTCCGGCGAGGAATTCCTGTACGTGCTCAGCGGCCGCGTCGAGGTGCAGACGGAATTCTACGATCCGGTGATCCTTGAGCCGGGCCAAGCCATCTATCTCGATTCGAGCATGGGCCACGCGTATCTCGCCGCCGCAGGCTGCGAGGAGGCGGAGGTGCTGGCGGTGATGTCGAGCGCGGAGGAGGAACTGATGGAATCACTCTTGCACCTTCATCACGGGCAGCAGGAAGGCGGTGCCGAGAAACGGCACCCGTCTGCCCCCGCTTCCGGTGGCGCGCGATGAAGGCCGCGCTGCTTGTCGCAGTCGCGCTGACGGCCACCACCCCGGCTTTAGCGCAGAACGAGGCGACCCGCGTGGCGCGGGTCCTTCGGGATACGCCGCTGATCGATGGCCACAACGATTGGCCCGAAGCGCTTCGCGAGCGCCAGGGCGACGAGCGGTGGACCAGCGATCTGCGCGATCTCGCGGCCAGCAAGACCGCTTACAATACCGATATCCTACGATTGCGGCGCGGGATGGTCGGCGGGCAATTCTGGTCGGTCTGGGTGTCGCCCGCGCTCCCCGGCAAGGAACAGGTCGAGCAGACGCTCGAGCAGATCGATCTCGTGCGATCGCTTCCCGATCGCTATCCCGACGTGTTCGCGCTGGCGCGCACCGCTGCCGATGTGCGCCGCATCCACGCCGCACAGCGCATCGCCTGCCTGATCGGGGTGGAAGGCGGGGGCCAGATCGACGGCAGCCTGTCCGTCCTGCGCACCTATGCTGCGCTGGGCGCGGGCTATCTGACGCTCACGCATTCGCGCGCGATCGAATGGGCGGATTCCGCGACCGACGATCCGAAGCACAACGGGCTCACCGACTTCGGCCGCAAGGTGGTACTGGAGCTCAATCGCCTCGGCATGCTCGTCGATCTGTCGCACGTCAGCGAGAAAACGATGCGCGATGCGCTGGCGGTGACCCAGGCGCCGGTACTTTTCTCGCATTCGAGCGCGCGCGCGATCGACGACCATCCGCGCAACGTGTCCGACGCGGTGCTGAAGCTGGTTGCGCAAAATGGCGGCGTGGTGATGGTCAATTATGCCCCCGCCTATGTCTCCGAGGCCTATCGCCGCTGGTCGGCGGATGCGCTCGCCGAAAAGGCGCGGCTCAACTCCCCGCCCTATGACGGGATCGACATTGGCCAGCCTGACAAGGCTGCGGCAGATTACGCCGCCTGGCTCGCCGGCCATCCCGCGCCGGCGGTGACGCTGGCCCAGGTGGCGGACCATGTCGAGCATATCGCGAAGCTGGCCGGGATGGACCATGTCGGCCTGGGCTCCGACTTCGACGGGGTGGGCGAAACCTTGCCGCAGGGTCTGGGCGACGTCTCGACCTATCCGGCGTTGCTCGCCGAGCTGATGCGCCGCGGCTGGAGCGATGCGGATATCGCCAAATTGGCCGGGGGGAACGTCCTGCGCGTGATGGAGTCCGCGGAACGCGTTGCCGCGCGGATGCGCCGCGCGGCGCAGGCCGGCAAGCCAGGCTGAGCATCCCGCTGGAGGCGGAGGACGCGGCTTTCGGTACGCGCTCAGGCTGGAGTCGATCTTTTGCCGACGGTTGGCTACAGATGGTACCGTCGGTCTGCCGGACCACTATCCTAAGGAATGTTGATGATCCTCGGCCCCACCCGCCTCCTCGTTGTCGCAAGCGCCATGCTGGCGAGCGCCGGGCAGGCAGCCGCATCGCCGCAGCCTGACCCGGGCAAGAAAGCGTGTGTGCAGGAAGCGCGGCGCTTGTGCACGGCGGAAATGAAGTCGCTGAGCCGGAAGAAGGTGGAGGCGTGCATGATCGTCAAGATCGATCAGACCTCCCCCACCTGCCACGCCGCGATGCTGCGCATCCGGGCAGAGCGCGAAGCCGCGGCTAAGCGCTGACGCGTTCGCCGCCGTACAGCGCACGATTTTCCGCACGGATCCGGACCGTCAGCATCGCCGCGTTGAGCAACGTGAACAGCAGCGCGACCCAGACGAGTCCGAAGGTCAGCGGCAGGACCGCGATTTCCGCGGTGACGACCATGTAATTGGGATGCCGCACGAAGCGGAAGGGTCCGCGCCGTACCAGCGGGGCATCGCGCGTGACGATGATGCGCGTCGTCCAGCGCGGCCCCAGCGTCGCCAGGACCCAGACGCGCAGCAGCTGCAGCACGGCGAACACTGCGAGCAGCGGCAGAAAGATGGGTCGATCGCCGACGGTGAACCACAGCACCGCCAGCCACGCGGTGTGCAGCGCCACCATCACAGGATAATGCTCCCCGCCCACCTCATGCGCGCCCTCGGCAAGGAGTCGCGCGGTATTTCGCCGCGCGATCACCAGTTCGCTCAGCCGCTGCAGGGTGACGAAAGCCATGATGGCATAGGCCGCGTTCATGCCGCGCACCGTAACGTGAGCGACGAAGCGGTAAAGCCCGGACCGAGTGCGCTGAGCACCGACAGCTTGGGCAGACCCTCACGTCGATACCGGTCCAGCACGAACAGCACGGTGGGTGCCGACATGTTGCCATGGTCGCGCAACACCTCGCGCTCCTTCACCAGCGCGCCCTGGTTGAGCGCCAGCGCGCTTTCGATGGCATCCACCACCTTGGCGCCGCCCGGATGGCAAATGAACTGGTCGACATCCTCGATCGCCAGCCCCTGGGGCGCGAGCATTTCCTGCATGGCCTGTCGCATTTCCTTCCGCGCGAAAACGGGAATTGCCCGGTTGAGCACGACACCCAGGCCGGTCGGCTCCGCCTGCCATCCCATGATGTCGAGCGTATCGCTCCAGGTCTTCTCCGCGCTGCCGGTGATCTGGACGAAGCCGTCCTCGCCGCTGCGCAGCACGCATGCCGCGGCGCCGTCGCCGAACAGCGCGGTGGAGACAAGGTCCGCCTTGTCCGCGCGGTCGGTCCGCAGCGCCAGGCTGCAGAGTTCGACCGCGACGAACAGGATGGCGGAGCCCGGCGTGGCACGCGCCAATTTGCTCGCGAGACCCAGGCCGGTGGCGCCACCCGCGCAACCAAGCCCGAACACCGGTACCCGCGCGACGTCGTTCCGGAAGGCGATCCGCGCCATCGCCCGCGCCTCAAGGCTGGGCGTGGCGATACCGGTGGAGGAGATGGTGACGATGGTATCGATCCGCCCTGCCGGCACGCCGGCCTCGTCCATCGCCCGAATTGCCGCGGTGACCCACAGATCCAGCGCGACCTCCAGATAGGCGTCGGTGCGTTCGAGAAAGCTGCGCGGGCTGCGATACCAATCGACGGGTCTGGCCAACTGACGCGTCTGAATGCCGGCATTGGCATAGACCGCGGCAAGCCGCTCGAAATCGCTGAATTGGTCGCCAATCAGGTCGCGAGCGGTGGCGAGAGCCTCGGTCTGCGTCAGGATGTGGGAAGGCGTTTCGGTTGCTAGCGAAAGAATCGACACCGGCTGCATGAAGGCTACCGCCTGACTTACCGGCGCACCGGCGAAAAAGGTTCAGCCGCGCAACGAATTGGCCGACAGCGAGTTCCTTGCCTGCGCTATCACGGCGGGAGTCGCAGGGGGGATCGGTGACGGAACGCTCGGTTGATACGGCTATCCCCATGCTAGGCGAAACCGACCGAACTGGCTATCGCCAATGGGCAGGCTTCGTTCTGATGTGCCTGGGCATGTTCATGGCGATCCTCGACATCCAGATCGTCGCGACATCGCTGCCCGCCATCCAGGCGGCGCTGGGCATCGCGCCCGATCAGATGGTGTGGGTGCAGACCGCCTATCTCACCGCGGAGATCGTCGCGATACCGCTGACCGGCTTTCTTACTGCGCGCCTCGGCATGCGATGGTTGTTCTTCGCGGCGATCAGCCTGTTCACCCTGGCCTCAATCGGCTGCGCGGCCAGCACCGGATTCGCGCAATTGGTGGCCTGGCGGATCGTGCAGGGCTTTGCCGGCGGCACGCTGATCCCCGCGGTGTTCGCCGCGGTGTTCCTGTTGTTTCCACCCCGCGCCCAGGCCCTGGCGACCACCATCGCCGGGGTGGCTGCGGTCCTGGCGCCCACCGTCGGGCCGATCGTCGGAGGCTGGATCACCCAATCCTTTTCCTGGCACTGGCTGTTCCGCGTAAACATCGTGCCTGGGATCGTCGCGGGGCTAGGGGCGCTGTATTTTCTGCGCGGTGCCGCCGTGGGGCGTCGGGAACGGCGTCCGGTCGATTTACTGGCGCTGGCGCTGCTTGCCACCGCGCTGATTGCCCTGCAAATCGGCCTCAAGGATGCGCCGACGTTCGGCTGGACGGCCCCGCGCGTGCTGGGGCTGCTCGCCGTTGCCGCCGCCGGCGCGGGCGGCTTTGCGTGGCGAACGCTGGTATCGCATGCGCCGATCGTGGAACTGCGCTGCTTCGCCGATCGAAACTTCACGATCGGCTGCGTGCTCAGTTTTGTCCTCGGCTTCGGCTTGTTCGGCTCCACCTATCTGATGCCGTTTTTCCTCGGCCTGGTGCGCGAGCACGGGCCACTTCGCATCGGCGAGATCATGCTGGTGACGGGCTGCACCCAGCTGCTGACTGCGCCGATCGCGGTCTATGCCGAGCGCAGGGTGGATCCCCGCCTGCTAACCGCCTTCGGCTTCGTGCTGTTCGCCATCGGCCTTCTGCTCAGCACCGGACAGACCGAGCAGACCGACTTCACCGCGATGATCCTGCCGCAAATCGTTCGCGGCGCGGCAATCATGTTCTGCCTGCTGCCGCCGACCCGCATGGCACTCGGGCGCCTGCCCGATCGGCTGGTCGCCGATGGCAGCGGGCTGTTCAACCTGATGCGCAACCTGGGTGGCGCGGTCGGCCTGGCGCTGATCGACAGCACGATCTTCAGCCGCGCCCAGGTCGCCGGCAACCAGATCGCGGACCAGCTGCGCGCGGGAGACGTCGCCACCGCGGTACGGATCGGTATCCCGCGCGAGGCCTTTCTTGAGCAGCGCGGCCAGCCGCTCGACGACTTCGCTACCGAAATGGTGCGGCCGCTGGTCGAGAAGGCGGCGCTGGTGCCCGCCGTCAACACCGCCTGGCTGCTGTGCGGCCTGTTGACCATCTTGGCAGTGCTCGCGCTGTTCTGGGTTCGCCGTGCGCCGCCCAGCGATACGAGCCCCTGACTAACAGGAACGAACCGGCTCCGCCGTCATTCTCCGGACACGGACTTCCCGGAGAGCATCATGCGTGCATTCGACCTCTATTACTGGCCGGTACCCTTTCGCGGTCAGTTCCTCCGCGCCATTCTGGCGTTCGCCGATGCACGCTGGGCCGAGCATGACGCTGACGATATCGCTGCGCTGATGGACGAGGCCCCCGCGGAACAGCCGATCGGCTTCATGGGGCCGCCCGTTCTCGTCGATCGGGAGCGCGACTTCGCCCTTTCGCAGATGCCGGCAATCGCCCTGTATCTGGGCGAACGGCTGAACCTGCTGCCCGACTCGCCGGAAGGCCGGGCCCTCACCGCCAAGGTCGCCAACGATGCCAACGATGTGATCGACGAACTCACGCTGGACGGCGGGCGCGACATGTGGACGCAGGAAAAATGGGACGCTTTCGTACCGCGGCTGCAGAAATGGCTGCAAATTTTCGAGGACCTCGGCAAGCGCAAGGGTCTGTCCGCCGATGCCGGCTTCCTTCTCGGCACGCGGGCGCCGGGCGTCGCGGACATCATCACGTCCACCCTGTGGTCCACCATGGCAGACCATTTCCCCAAGATCGCCGATCTTGCCGAGCACAGCGCACCCGCGATTTGGGGTCTGTCGCGTCGCCTTCAGCAAACCCCGGCGCTCGTCGCGCTGAAGCGAAAGAGCGCCGCCGATTTCGGCGAGGCCTATTGCGGCGGCGACATCGAGACATCGCTGCGCAAGGTCGCTGGCTGACCATGGCGCACCCAGCATTCCGCCCGCGCGGATGAGCACCGCCGGTCCAGATGCACGGCAATACCCCGTCACCCCGGACGGGCGATACTTTGTGGTGCGCGGACGGCTGTGGCGCCGGGCCAATCCGGCATTGCCGCCGTCGCAACGGACGGACCTCGTCGCCACGCTGATGGCTGCACGGCGCGCGGTGGGGGCGGCGCGACGCAAGGGGGACGTTGCGGCCGAAGCGGCAGCCCGCGCCGTCGTCGATCGTGCGAAACGGCAGCTTGGCGAGCGCGGCCTGCCATGGTGGACGGATGGCGCACCGGACTATAATCGCCACCTCGCACGCAACACGCCCTATGCCGCGTGGTACCAGGGGTTGGCCTCGACCCTCCCCACCGGCGAGATCGGGCAGCCGGCTTCTTAGCCACGGAGCGCCGGCGTTACTTGAGCGGCGTGTACCGACAGGTAAAGCGCGGTGTGGTCGCAGCGCCATCGGGGGTGAGATGGATGTACAGCCTGTCCCCCAGCAGGTCGTCGAGATTGAAGACGGCGTCCGCGTCGTAGAGGTCGTCGCGGTGCGCATCCTTCCAGCCGTGGACGGAGGCCAGGGCGCGCGTCTTCGCTTCTTTGGGCGATCCGGCCACGACGAACATATTCTTGTGCTGCTCGGCGAAGTCGACGCCGTCATAACCGCCCAGGTTGACGAACCACAGCTTTTCGCGCGCATTTGAGGGCTCCTGGCGCAGCGAGACGCGATGGCCATCGGCGCGGTCGATCTCCGCCCAGCAGTCGATGTGGAGCGTACCGGGCGTACCCCACCAATCGGCGCGCAGCCTATCCTCCGTGTCTTGGATCGTCTTGGCGACGACGAAGCGAACGTCATGCACCTCGATATGCGCGGACGGATGCTCCCCACCAATATAGATTGCGAACAACTTCACCGCAGCGCCTCCCAAAATTGCACCCGTCACGCCGCCGCCTCCAGCGATGCCGCGTCCGCCACCGCTGCCAATTCCGTACCCACGATGATGCCCATATCGTGCGAGCTGGTGATACCTTGGATAAACGGATGTCGCTGCAACAGAAACGGTATGCTGAGACAGAAAAGCTGTTCCCGCACGGGGTGCGGACTGACAGGTCGAAACAGCGCATCGACGACGACGCCCTTGATACCGGCACCATCGACCTGCGTCGCATCTTCAATTATGCCTTGCTCAAGAAGCGTCGGGAACGGGAACTCGTCGGCACCGAGCGGTCGCTGGCCCGTCGCATCGATGAAGGCCGGGAAATGCCGACACTGCCCGTCGATCGTGACGATCGCCCCAGGCTCCGATTTCGTATCGATCTTGCTCCCTTCCCCGAGCGCGACGACCTCCAACCGTCCGGCCCGATGCAGCGCCAGCATGCGTTCGATCGAAAGATGCGGCACGGTGGCGTACGCGTCGACGAACACGGGCTTCAAGGTGGTGTTGAAGACCTCCAGTGCGGTCTCGTCGAGGTGCGGGGCAATCAGCGCCAGCACCTCATGCATCCGCAGGATCGCGTAGCGCCACGGGACCGTATGGCTTGTTGCAAAGTCTCTGCGAGTTTGCGCCAGATTCTCAGCAGCCCAATCGAACGGATCGGCCGCCACGCGTTCGGCGAAATACCGGGCAGCAAAAGACTCCAGCGTGACGTCGGATAGGCCGATCGCGCGGGCATAGTCGGAATCGACAGCCGTTAGTTCGTCACGAAACAGGGCAAAGGCGCGTGTCAGCAAGTCTGCGCCGCCCTGCGCGATCAGGGCAGACACCGCGTCCGGGGTGCAGCGGGCGAGCGGCTCGTACGGAAGCGGATGGTGGAAATCCGCTTCGGGCAGCAATCCCTTTCGCGACAACATGGTGATGGTGAAGCCCCCCGCCTGCGGATCGACTTCATAGCGCAATGCCTCCCCTTCGGCTTCCACGAACGTGCCATGTTCGGTTGCCAGCGTGACCGCCGCATCGATCGCCGTCAGCGAACTGCCGAGGATACCGATCGACAGGGGCGGGATGCGGTGCAGCGCCGTGGCCGGCCATGGGCTGAGGAAATAGCCGGGCTTCACTTCCGGTTCTTCGAGCCATTGGTGGCCGGTCGCCAATACGACGTTGTCATGGCACCGTTCGAAGGCCGCGCCCCTATTGGGGGACAGCGAAAGACAGATGCGAGTCCCCTCCGCGCGGGCATCCTCGACGCGAACGCCGGTCACGACATCCACGGTCATGCCCCGCCCCCGCGCCGCAGCAATCAGCCATTCGAATTGATCCTGAAAATAGGCCCCGAGCGCTACGCGCGGATAAAAGCTGTTCGCGTCGATCGCATCGGGATTGACGCCGAGCCGCAGGAGCGTCGGGCGCGGCTGGCGTTCGAGCCAAGCGCAAAGAGTCTCGCGGATCGGCGGGATCTCCACGCTGGCAATGTTCGAAAGCATCGCCGGATCATTCCAATCGGGGCGATAGGGCGTACCGAGGCCAGCACGGGCCTGCGCCTCGTAGATCGTGATGTCCGCCTGCCCCCGCATCGCCGCGAGCATCGCGTGCAATGTGTAGATCGTGGTTGGTCCGGCACCGACAAAAGCAATGGATGCGCGCATCGCATCTGAAAGCTTGGCGACGCGTCTCGTGCCCTGCCCTTTGGTGCAGGGCGCGCTTTTCGTATCCGCTCACCAGCAAGAATATCCCGATCGGCTGGCACGGTGCATCGGTTTGCCGGCCATTTGGTCACAAGCATTGCCTGATCCAAGACGACGGAAGCCGCTGCTGACGCTTCGCCAAAATCTGGTACCCGATCGCCGGGGCAAGACTTCCCCTCGCACAGGATTGCCCCCCGGGCGTCACGACGCACCCGCGCCTATACCTGCCCTGCAGGCGGCACCAAAGCCGGCTGCAAGTTTCCGCATTGTGCCAGGAACTTGGCATAGTTAGGCTGGCTGCAAAGAGGGGGTCAGAGCAATGCAGCGAGTGCGTGGGGGAGTTTCGACCGTCATCCTGGCGTCGCTGCTGGCCGGGTGCGGTGGCGGCGGGGGCAGCAGTAACGGGGCTGGCACCGTTGTGCAGCCCGGCGCTGGTGCTTCGACACCCACCCCGACCGCCGGCGCCTGTACGTTGCGCGCCCGGCAGGATTGGATCCTCGCGACGATGCGCGAATGGTATCTTTTCCCCGAAACGCTGCCGTCGAACCTCGATCCGGCCGGCTATGGCACTGCCGATACGTATCTCGACGCGCTCACTGCCACCGCGCGGGGGCAGGGCCGCGACCGCTACTTTACCTACCTCACCTCGATCGCCCAGGAGACCGCCTATTATACCAGCGGCTCCAGCGCCGGCTTCGGCTTTCGCCTGACCAGCGACGGCAGCAGCACGCTCACGGTCGCCGAAAGCTTCGAGGGCGGCAACGCGCTGCAGGCCGGGATCGACCGCGGCACCCAGATCCTTGCCATCGGCACCAGCAGCAGCGACCTACGCGATGTGAGCACCCTGTTCAGCACGCAGGGCTCGGCGGGGGTCCAATCCGCGCTCGGCCCGGACACCAACGGCACCACCCGCGTGCTGCGCGTCCGCGATCCGAACGGCAATATCCGCACCGTCACGCTCGCGAAGTCGGATTTCACCCTCACCCCGGTATCGAGCCGCTATGGCGCCCGTATCCTCACCGATCCGAACGGCGGCGGCCGCGTCGGCTATGTCAATCTGCGGACCTTCATCGATACCGCCGATCCGGCGCTGCGCAGTGCCTTTGCCAATTTCAAGGCGCAGGGCATCGATAGCGTGATCGTCGACCTGCGCTACAATGGCGGCGGACTGGTCTCGATCGCGCAACTGTTCGGCGACCTGCTCGGCGGTGCACGCGCCACCACCGACGTGTTCAGCTATACCAGCTTCCGACCGGAAAAGTCGGCGAACGATAGCACCCGTTATTTCGGGCCGCAGCCCGAATCGATCGCCCCCACGCGCATAGCCTTCATCGGCACGCGCAGCACCGCCTCGGCAAGCGAGCTGGTGATCAACGGCATGATCCCCTATTTTCACGCCAATCTTGGGCTGATCGGCACCAACACCTATGGCAAGCCGGTCGGTCAGGTCGCAATCGACAAGACCGAGTGCGACGATCGGCTCCGCGTGATCGCCTTTGCCACACAGAACGCCAATCGCCAGGGCAGCTACTTCAACGGCCTCGCCAGCAATGTCGAGGCAAGCTGCGCCGCCGGCGACGACCTCTCGCAGCCCCTTGGCGACGTGCGCGAGGCCTCGGTGAAAGCTGCGCTGGATTTCGTTGCCGGGCGCAGCTGTAGCGCGATCGGCGGCTTCGCCTTGGCGCGCGTCGCTTCCGCCCACAACGAACTGCTTTCGCCCGAGCGCCCGAGCACGGCGCAGCGCGAGGTGCCGGGAATGTTCTAAACCCTTGTCGCGGCAAAGTAACATCAAGTAAACGCACGCCAATTCGCAACCATCCTGGGTCTGGCTAGTTCACCGGCCACATTCAGGAGGGAAAAATGAAGACCATTTTCTGGTGTGGCGCGGTCGCATCGCTGGCGATGACGGCTGCCGCCGCGGCCGAGGCGCCCCGCAACTTGGCACCGCAGACCGAACCGATGCCCCCGGCGCAGATGACGATGCCGCGCGACGCGATGGGCTATGCGCGCATGGCAGGCGCCGGCGACCTGTACGAGATCGAATCCTCGCGGCTCGCCCAGCAAAAGGGCGCGACCGGCGCGGTCCGCCAGTTCGGCCAGATGATGATCGAGCACCACACCCAGACCACGCAGGCGCTGACCGGTGCCGCCCGCGCCGCCGGCATGACTCCGCCGCCGCCCGCGCTTGCGCCGCGCCAGCAGAAGATGATCGACGAGCTTCGCGGTCTCTCCGGCGCGCCGTTCGACGCGGCCTATCTTCGCCAGCAGCGCATGGCGCACCAGGAAGCGCTCGCGCTCCACGCAGACTATGCCGAAAACGGCGACAATGCCGCGCTGCGAAAGGCTGCCGCTGCCGCGGTGCCGATCGTCCAGCGCCACATCGACTTGCTCGCCCAACTGCCCAAGGCCTGAGCCACCTGCACGCGCGGCGGGTCGACCTCCCCGGTCTGTAAGGTTAGGAACAGGCGTCCGCCCTAAGGATGCCGATCATGCAGTCCCCCTCCGATCCGTCGCCCGCCGCCCTTCGCATCCTTGTCGTCGAGGATGATCCCCAGCTCGGCGCATTGCTCGTCCGGCAATTGGGCTTGCTGGGCTACGCGGTCGAGGCGGTTGCCGATGGCCGTGCCGCGATCGCGACGCTGGGCCGCGCGCAGTTCGACGCGATCTTGCTCGATCGCCTGCTGCCCGCGATCGAGGGGGTGGAGGTGCTCCGCCGCATCCGCGCCGAGGGCATCGAGACGCCGGTCATCCTGCTCACTGCGCTCGGGCTCACCCAGGAACGCGTAGAGGGCCTCGAGGCTGGCGCTGACGACTATATCGTCAAGCCGTTCGAGATCGACGAGCTCAACGCCCGCATTCGCGCAGTGCTTCGCCGTCGCAGCACGCCGGGGGCGGACACGGCGACGCTGACCGCCGGCGACGTGACGGTAAGCGTGCTCCGTCACCGCGTCACCCGCGCCGGCAAGTCGATCGAACTGCAGAAGACCGAGCTCAAGCTGCTCGCCGAACTGGTCCGCGAGGCCGGCAGCGTGCTGTCGCGCAAGATGCTGATCGAGCGGGTCTGGGGCTATGATTTCGTGCCGGCCACCAACATCGTCGATGTCCATATCCTCAAGCTGCGCCAGCGGCTGGAGATGCCGGGCCTGCCCGATCCGATCGCGACGGTGCGCGGAGTCGGCTATATGTTTCGCGCCTGAGCAATGGCGCGACGGCGCCTCCGTTCGCTCGGCCGGATCGCGATCGCATTCGCACTGGCGCTCTCGGCGGCAACGGCGCTAGCCGGGGTAGGCGTGTATCTGGCGCTGCTTGATGCGATCGATCATCAGGTCGACCTGCGGCTGCAGGCCGAAGCGCGCGAACTGCTGGAGGGCGGCGGCGGCGTACGCGCGATCGTCCCTCGCATCGCCCGCGAAAGCAGCGAGCGCGAGAGCGCGGACATCGGCTTCCTGCTGCGCGACCCCCAGGGGCGGGTGATCGCCGGCAACATTGCCCCGGCGCATCCGCTGCCAATCGGCGTCTACACCGTGAAACGCGATGCCGCGATCCCCGGCCTCAGCCGCGGCCGCGCGTGGGTGCGACGGCTGCCGGGCGGTGAGACGCTGGCGCTGGTCGCGGAAAGCGAACCGATCGACCAGCACGATCATCGTCGCGTCCGCATCCTCGCGATCGGCTTCGGCGCAGTGATGGCGCTCCTGCTGATCGGTACCTTCGCGCTGATCCGCGCGATCCGCATCAACATTGCCGCGATCGGCGGCACGGCGGAAGCGATCATCGACGGCGACATGCGCGCGCGTGTGCCGGTGGAACATCCCGGCAGCGTGTTCGGCGGTCTGGCGATCACCTTCAACCGCATGCTCGATCGCATCGGCGAACTGATGACCGGCATGCGCAGCATCTCCAATGACATCGCGCATGATCTGCGCACGCCGCTGGCGCGTCTGCACGGCCGGCTGGCAGCGCTTGCCGATCTCCCCGAGGCGGCGGCGGTGCGTGAGGAACTCGCCGGGGCGGTTGCCGAAAGCGAGGAGATCCTCGCGATCTTCGCCGCGATCCTGCGCATCACCGAAATCGAAGCCGGCGATCGCCGCGCCGGATTCGCGCCGCTGGATCTGGCAGCCCTGGCGGCGGACGTCGGCGAAGGGCTCACGCTGCTGGTGACCGAGAACGGCCGGTATTTCGTTGCACCTGTGCCGGCGGCGGCCGTACCGGTGGAAGGCGACCCGCGCCTCCTTACACAGTTGATCGTCAACCTGATCGAGAATGCCGTGAGTCACACGCCGCCCGGAACGACGATCCGGCTGGACGCACGCCGCGACGGCGACACGGCGCTGCTCTGCGTCTCGGACGACGGCCCGGGTATTCCGCCTGCGGAACGCGACCGGGCCCTGCGCCGCTTCGGACGCCTGGACGCCAGCCGCCACTTGCACGGGCACGGGCTCGGCCTGCCGCTCGCGCTCGCGGTGGCGCGGCTGCATCACGGCACGCTGGCGCTGGAAGATGCCGAGCCCGGCCTGCGCGTCGCGCTGCGACTTGCGCTGGTCGGCTGATCTTCAAAGGTTCGGGAAAAAAGGGCGGCTGGTGGAGCTGAGGGGAATCGAACCCCTGACCTCTGCAGTGCGATTGCATTCTGCGCTGCTTAGACTCTCGGTTTTCCGCCGATGAAACTCGATTTTTTTGAGGAACAGTGGTAGAACAGGGGGCAATTGCGATACCAACGCGATACCAGGACGGCGCCGTGATTTTCGTTTGCGGTAACCACTTGGCTGCTGCGCATAGCCCGCAGACTCCGTCTCGCCTTGCGGCCCCTTACCTCGCGTTGCACTATCAAGAGGAGCAACGTATTCTTTCACGATGACTATAAGAGTTGAAAGTCGTCGTCCTAAGAAGCGACCTGTGTCACCGGATGATATCGCAGAGGAGCAAATTGAAGCCGGCGATTATCTCGCGGTGTTCCACGGCGATTCGCCGAGCCTTTGGCACTTTGATGGCACCCGCGCGGCGAGAGTAGGCCTCGCGGGCAGCGAGCGCTACCTTTTCCTTGAGGCGACCGATCTGGAGACATTCAGGCTCGCAATCGAACGCCATCCCATGACGGCTGGCCAATCGTTCATAGTCTGCCGCTTGCAGCTTCCGCCTGGTTGCTACCATCCCCGGATCGCGCGTCCGTCTGTCCAACCGGACGCAATCGGCTGGGGCACCTTCCCGCTCGCGCTGCAAATTGACCAGCCACTTGTCAGCGCTCTCAACCAGCTGCGCACCCTTCTCCACATGCTCGATGGAATATTTGCCGTAATTCATCCCGTGGAAGCAAATTTGCGCTGTTTTGGCGCCGAAATCCGTAACCTTCTCATGCTTGCCTGCACCGAATGCGAGACCCTTTGGCGGGGCACACTCACGGCCAACGGCTATCCGGTTACGGAAAGAGCCTCCACAAACGACTTCGTGAAGTTGCTCCGGCCAATGCGACTTGATGAGTACGCCGTTCGTTTTCAGCGGTGGCCTTGGCTTACGCCTGCATCCCCTTTTGCACGTTGGAACTCCGCTGCGGCATCTAAGTCATTAGAGTGGTATGCTGATTACAACGCATCGAAGCACGATCGCGAAGCCAATATGGAGCGAGCCACTATCTCAGCTTCTCTGCACGCTGTTGCGGCGGTCTTCATAATGATTGGCGCGAGCTACGGGGCTACGGCGATCCGTCACTTCGATGATGTTGACCGATTTTTTGACCTTGTCCAAGCGCCTCGCTGGCTGGGACGGGAACTCTACTGTCATCCGTACCCCAGCAGCACGTATAAGGCGGTACCTCTATTTTAATGCGGCTTAGTGCCGCTTCCCGACATAGGCCAGCTTGGGAGTAGCACGCGGGAAAAGTGTGACCGGGATGACCGCCCTGCGATTTCAACGACTTAGGACCAAACCAAAAAGCAAACCGAGACCAAACCGGATCACGGCCATAAACAGTGATTTGCTTTCAAAATAATTTCCTTTGTTTACAGTGAGGTAATCCCGAGAGGGGGTGTTCGGTTTGCTCTGGTCAGGCTGTCACTGTGACCGATGAATCGCAGCATAAACAATGCGTTAGGACGAGCCGGGCGGGGTCGGTTTGCTCGGTCACACTTTTCCCGCGAGCTATACCCCTCCGCTGGCGAATGCTGAGCGATTTCCCAGACCCGGTGGATGGCCACTTGCACCCGCCGGAGGTGCATCAAATCGCATCACGATAACGCCCTATCTCCCTCAGGGCGGCTTTCAGGGGCTGCTCAGTGCATCAAAAGGGACACGAAAAGGGGGCGGGCGAGGCGGGGGGAAAAGCGCTCTTTTCGAGGCGGCAACGCGGAGGGGGGCGGCCCCCGCCCCCTTGGCCTCGGTCGGGGCGGCCGGCCCTCCCTGGCCTTGATCCGGACAGCCCCCGGCCCCTAGCCTCGGTCGGGGTGGAGCAGCTCGATCGCACTGGTCGCGAACTCGTGGAAGATGCGCTGCCAGTGCGGGCCTGCTTGGTCTAGCGGCACATCGTCCAGCGTGCCGCCGCGCCGGCTATCCCACAGGGCTTGAGCAAGCTCTTCGATTAGCGCCTCGCGATCGTTCGCAGTGCAGATCCGGCACCGCGACGAGCTGCCGGTTGAATGATCATGCGGGTTGTCGACTCGAGATTGCATCGCCTAATAGTGTTCTAGTTATGTTCCATTCGCAACCCGCCCCAGCTGACACCCTTCGATGAGCGCGAACCACCGCTATGAGACGCTCAGCGACATCACCCGCCGAGGCTTCAACGCCCTGGTGCAATGCGGATGCGGGCACACGTCCGTCATCGACGCGCGCCGCTTGGAACGCTGGTATCGGTGCCATCGCTGGTCGACGTCGCTGCATATGCTGCGCGACCATCTGTACTGCCTGCGGTGCGGAGGCCGCCCCGCCACCGCAAAGGTTCGGCCGTCCGCGCAAGATCCCACTGCCCCCAACCGCTTCCCGAACACAGAGGAGCAATGGGAAAGACTGATCCGCGGTCTTCGCAGCTGACAAAAAAAGCCCGGATGCAGGGGCATCCGGGCTTGGTGTAGATCGGCGCAAGCCCGGCAATCAGCTGGGCAGCGTGAAGTTGCTGATCAGCAGCTCTCCCGCCTTCTTCGCCTTCTTCTGCGCAAAGGTATAGGTGGTCTCGACCTCAGCCATGGCGAAGGCGCCGAACACCTCACGCACGCCAGGCGTGTCATTCAGCGATAGCAGGAACTTGCCCTTGAGGCCGGCGAGCTGGGCCGCGAGCCGCTCGAAATCGTCGCGGCCGAAGACGTCCTGACCATAGTCCGTCTCGCATCCCCAATAGGGCGGATCCAAATAGAACAGCGCACCGTCGCGATCGTAGCGAGCGATGAACGCGGAATAGGTGAGTTGCTCGATCACAACGCCCGCAAGGCGATCGTGAAGGTCCGCGAGCAGCGGCTCGAGTTTGGTGACGTTGAACCGGGCCCCGGCGGCGGCATCGACGCCGAACGCGCGGCCGTTCACCTTCCCGCCGAAGGCGAGCCGCTGCAGGTACAGGAAACGCGCCGCCCGCTGCAGGTCGGTGAGGCGCTCGCCGGGCAGCGCGCGGAGCCGTTCGAATTCGGCGCGGCTTGCAACGCGGAAGCGAAGCATGTCGAGCAGATAGGGATAGTGCTCCTGCAGCACGCGGAAGAAGGTCGCGACATCACCGCTGACGTCGTTGATCACCTCGGCTCTGGGCCGCTGCCGCCGGCGTAGGAAGATGCCGCCCATGCCGACGAAGGGTTCGGCATAGAGCTGGTGGTCGACCTGCTCGATGATGCGGACGATACGGCCGGCGAGATTGCGCTTGCCGCCGATATAGCCGGCGGCGGGGGACACGGGGGTAACGGCACTCAGCATGGTGGAAGGCTCTGCCTCTTCTGGGGTTGAAGCCGCCTATCGACGGCGGGGGTCCGCCGGCCACGACCGGGCCGACGGGATCTGGGGGAGCCACGGTGGCACGGCGCCCAATCTGTAGGAAACAGCCAGAGGAGGAGGCGAAACGATTTAGGCTGCGCTCGCCATCGGTTTGCGCTCGCGGAACCGGATCACCTCGCGGCCGACAAGCTCGTTGAACTGCAGCAGCCGCACCTGCAGGGGCGCGATCTCCAGCTCGAAGAACATATCGACCGCCTGGAGCGGGTTGCCAAAGCCGCTGGAGCCCTGCGCCGGCACGATGCCGAGCAGCTGCGGCGGCACGCGGTGCGCGGCGAGCACGTCGTCGCGCGTCGCGTTCTTGATGCCGAGAAACTCGTCCTTCGCGCCCACCTCCGCGATCGGCAGGATCTTGAGGCTTCCCTCCTTCGCGTTGGGCGCGTGTACGAACAGGTTGCGGAAGTTGCCCGGCCCCCGCGACGCCTTGAGCGCCGTCTTGAGCGCGGTGGTGTCCTTCTCGTCGATCTCGCCGGTGGCGTAGAGGATATAGCCCGCGTGGCTGCCGTTCAGGTAATAGCGGCGGCGGAACAGCGTCGCCGCCTCGTTGAGCAGCGCCGACTGCAGCGCGCTCAGATATTCGGGCACGCCGTAGATCTCCTGGTTCACGTCGGGCTGGCAGACCTGCTGCACGCTGCCGGGGGCGAACTCCACCTCGTCGCGGTCGCCGGGGACGTAGAAGAAGCGCCCCGCCTCCACCCCGCGCCGGGTGTATTTGGCGATGGCGTGCTCATAGCGCAGCACGCCGCCCAGGATGTTCCGCCGCTCCTCCAGATAGCCGTTGCCGAAGACGAGAAAATCCTGCGCTAGCGCCTCGAAGGCCGCAGTGCCGAGCAGCGGCGATGCCTGGAAGGACGCGACCAGCAGGTTGCGCTTGAGCATGATGGCGCTGCTGTGGTGCGGCGAGACGCGGAACGCGCGCGCCAGGCCGTCGAGCGACACCGGCGGTTCGTACCAGCGGCCATTGTGCCAGCACTCGGCCATGTCGAGCAGCTCGCGCCGGTTGAGCACCGGCTCCG